>CALMAN010000016.1:33294-42103 GCA_937859835.1 uncultured Acidipila sp.
GCTTTTCTACTCGGGCCTGGTGCGGCGCAAAAACGTGCTGGGCACCATGATGCAAAGCCTGGCAATGATGGCCATGGTCACCGTGCTGTGGGCGGTGCTCTCCTACTCGCTCGCCTTTGACGCGGGTTCGTTCTTTATCGGCGGGCTGCACCACCTGTTTTTGCGCGGGGTCGGCCTGGCCCCGGACCCGGACTATTCCGCCACCATCCCGCTGCAAACCTACATGGTCTACCAGCTTATGTTTGCCGTCATCACCCCGGCTCTGGTCACCGGCGCCTTTGCCGAGCGGATGAAGTTTTCCGCGATGAGCCTGTTTCTTCTTCTCTGGTCGGTGTGTGTGTACTCGCCCATGGCCCACATGGTTTGGGGCAAGAATGGGCTGCTCAACGCGTCGCTCGGCGGCCGCTTCCCGACCCTTGATTTCGCGGGCGGTACCGTGGTCCACATCACTTCGGGAGTGTCCGCGCTGGTTTGCGCGTTGTACCTGGGCAAGCGCATCGGCTACCCCAAGGAGCCGATGGCGCCGCACTCGGTGGTGCTCTCGATCGTAGGCGCCTGCCTGCTATGGGTCGGCTGGTTCGGCTTCAACGCCGGGTCCGCGCTTTCTTCTGGCCCACTCGCGACCAGTGCCTTTGTCAACACCCACTTCGGTGCAGCGGCCGCCTCGCTTTCCTGGGCAGCGGCCGAGTGGATCCGCAACGGCAAGCCTTCCGCCCTGGGCGCGATCTCAGGCGCGGTTGCCGGGCTGGTCGCCATCACCCCTGCTGCCGGCTACGTACAGCCCATGAGCGCGCTCGTCATCGGTTTCATCGCCGGGGCCTTCTGCTATGCCATGGTGGTCTGGGTCAAGAACTGGTTCGGCTACGACGACTCGCTCGATGCCTTTGGCGTCCACGGCGCCGGCGGCACGCTGGGCGCGGTGCTTACCGGCCTGTTCGCCTCCTCGGCCATCAATCCCGTCTTTAAGGATGCAAAGGGCAATCCACTGCCTTCGGGCGCGATCGAGGGCAACTGGCACCAGGTCAGCAATCAGCTGGTCGGGATCGCGATCGCCTGGGTGCTGTCGATCGTCGGCACGCTTGTGCTCCTCAAGCTTGTGGACCTGCTGATTGGTCTGCGCGTCAGCACCGAAGAAGAGCGCGAAGGCCTGGATATCACGCAGCACGGCGAAGAAGGCTACGACTTCGCTTCCTGAACCGCGACCCGCTCCGTGACCCGCTCCCGGTTACGAGAGTGAAGCGTCCTTCGCCGCCCACGGTTTCGATCGCGACGGCACGAGGCATACTGGAGAAAGGCTGGGCGACCGATGTTCAAGATTGAGGCGATTCTGCAGCCTTCGCGGCTGGATGCGGTAAAGGACGCCCTGCTCGAGGCCGGGATCGAAGGCATGACGATTCTGGAAGCGCGGGGCCACGGCCGGCAAAAAGGGCACACGGAGTTCTATCGCGGTCGCGAATACACGGTGGATCTGCTGCCCAAGGTCAAGCTCGAAACCGTGGTGCCGGACGAGCTGGTCGAAAAGGCAATCAGCGCCATCAGCAATGCGGCGCGGACGGGCAAGATCGGGGACGGCAAGATTTTTCTCACCCGGATCGACGAGGCCATCCGGATCCGCAACGACGAGCGCGGGCCAACCGCGCTTTAAAGGCAGCGACGGGAAACAGTGAGCATGTGGAAACCTGGGACCTTGCCGCTGCCCGCACTCCGTGAGCGTATCGCCGCCTCTGCTGCCGGCGCCCGCGCCGCGTTTGCCCGCACCGGCGACGGCCCGGCTTGCCTGCGCAGGCGCTCGGCGGAGGTGGACCAGCTGTTGCGCACCATCTGGGCCGGCGTGCTGGGGGAGCGCGAAGCGCCGGTTGCGCTGTTCGCCCTGGGCGGTTTCGGCCGCGCGGAACTGTTTCCGTTCTCGGATGTGGATGTGCTGTTTCTTTGCGGCAGCGAGGCAGCCGAACGCGATGCCCACGAGCTGATTCGCAGCGCCACCCAGGCCATCTGGGATGCAGGCCTTCGCGCCAGCCCGGCGACGCGCACGGTCCGGGATTGCGAGCGCCTGGATGGCCGCGGCAACCTCGAGTTTGCCATTTCGCTGCTGGATCGCCGCTTTCTCACGGGCGACGCCGCCCTGGGTACCCGCTTTGAAGCCGAAGTGCTGCCGGCCGCGTTGCTGCGCGAGCTCCCGGTGCTCGAGTCCCAGCTGGCCGCAGCCGCGATGAGCCGTCACGCGAAGTTCGGCGACACGATCTTTCACCTTGAGCCGAACGTCAAGGAAGGCCCGGGTGGCCTGCGCGATCACAACCTGGTGCAGTGGATGCAGACCTTGCGGCTCCTTGCCGCAGGGCGCGCGTGGCCCAGCCAGCGACCCGCCCTCTTGTTGCGTAACGGCGCGGACACTCTACCCGCCCTGGCAGCCCGGGCCACCTTGACCGGCAGCCCCGGCTACCTGGACGCTGCCTTTGTTTTTCTGGCCGCGGCCCGCTGCTTTCTTCCCTTCCGCAGCGGCCGCGACGACAACACCCTTGACTGGGCCGCGCAGGACGAAGCGGCCGCACAAAGCATCGGGCTCGAAACCCTGGGCTCCGCCGGCCCCGCCTACTGGATGCGCACCTTTTACCGGCACGCCCGCACCGTGTATCGCCGCGCCTCCATCCTCGTCGATGCCGCGCCCGCGGACCGGGGCAAGCCGCTGCTCCGGGCACTGCGCCGCAAGCGGACCGGGATCGCCGGCACCCCCTTTGTTGTGGAAGGCAATCGCATCACGCTCGACCACTCCGCCCTGACCGACGCCGACGCGCTGCTACGCGGCTTTGTCTATGTAGCCCAGTACGGATCGCGCTTCGACGAAGAAGCGGAAAGTCGTATCACCGAGTCGCTGCCCGCCCTGGCCGTGCAGCTGCCGGAAGGACCGTTTTTGTGGAACTGCCTCCGCGACATCCTGCTCGGGCCCCACGCGGCCCACGCTCTCAGAACCATGCATGCGCTTGGCCTGCTGGAGCTGCTGCTGCCGGAGTTTCACGGCATCGACTCGCTGGTGGTGCGCGATGCGTACCATCGCTACACCGTCGACGAGCACACCTTTCTTACCATCGAGAACATCCACGCGCTGCGCACTCCCCGGCACGAGTGGGAGCGCCGGTTCTCCACCCTGCTGCCCGAGATCGAGCGGCGAGACCTGCTCCTGCTGACACTTCTGCTGCACGACACAGGCAAGGCGCGGCGCACCGGCGATCATGCGCGGGAAAGCATCGAGCTGGCCGAGCGGGTCTTTACGCGGCTGGAGTTCGACCTCGAAGAGCGCGACACCGTGCGCCGGCTGATTCGCAACCACCTGGAAATGTCCCATGCGCTGCGCCGCGATATCTTCGACCCGGGCACCGTGCGCGCTTTTAGCGAGCACGCCCCCAGCCAGCAACAGCTGAAGATGCTCACGCTGCTTACCTTTGCGGATATCAAGGCCGTGCACCCGGACGCGCTCACGCCCTGGAAGGCGGAAAACATCTGGCAGCTTTACATAGCCACGGCAAACTACCTGGACCGCTCCGTGGACGAGAGCCGCTTCCATGTGGACGCCGATCCGGTGGTGCTGGCGCGCATCCTGGCGAGCGTGGCCGTGCACGGAGGGTTTCGAGACGCAAAGGATGTGCAGCACGAGCAACTGCGCGCCTTTCTGGAAGGGATGCCCCAGCGCTACCTCCAAACCCGGCTCCCTGACCAGATTGGCGAACACTTCCGGCTGTCGCTCGCGCTTGCACTTGAACCGACACAGCTCTCCTTCCGGCCCTATCGGCAGTACAACGAGGTAACGCTGCTGACGCGGGACAGGCCGATGCTGTTTGCCGACATGGCCGGGGCGCTTTCCGCCTGGGGCATGAACATCGTCAAGGCGGACGCGTTTTCCAATGCGGCCGGCATTATTGTGGATTCCTTCCAGTTCACCGACCCCTTTCGCACGCTTGAGTTGAACCCTGGCGAACATGAGCGCTTTTTGGCCAGCCTGCGCAGGGCGCTTGAAGGCAAGGTCGGCATCGAGCAGATGCTCCGCGCCCGGCAACATCCTCGCCTCGGGCGCCCGGCACACCCGGGGCTGCGGATGGAAGGGGTACCCCAGCCGCACTTTGACGGAGAAAGCTCGTCCCACAGCACCCTGATCCAGATCGTGGCTCCAGATTCGCCCGGGCTCCTGCGGGCTTTGGCGACTGCCATTGCAGGGTGCGGGTGCAGCATCGAGGTGGCGCTGATCGACACGGAAGGCGAACTGGCCATCGACGTGTTTTACATCACCTTTGAAGGCAGAAAGCTCAGGCCCCGGGAGCAGGGCTGCCTCGCCGAGGCCATCGTAGCGGCGCTCGGCCAGGAGCGGAACGGGGTCTCGCTCAAACCGGCGCAACTCGGGGTGGTGGATGGGGCGAATCCGGTCTGAGTGGCGCGCCGCCAAAGGCAAAGCGCGCCGCATTGCCGCGCGCGTCAAATTTCTTTGTGCTCGAGGCTTCAGACCGCCTGGCAAGGGGCGGCCTGCTGCTTCAGCTGAACGGAACGGCGGTTGAAGGCTGACTGGCATCCCGAGTGGCTGCCGTACAGCGGTGGGCACTTAACATCGATTGCGACTCTCGCTCGCCCCGGGCGGCACCGATCACCTTGGAGCAGTAGGGACAAACGAGTGCGCGGCGGAAAGACAAGCTGCGGAGGGCAGCCTGCAGGTACGGTCTTGCATGCGTGGTTGTAATCATGACGCCTGCTCCTGGTATTCCCGTTGCCGGTTAGGGGCTCGATGAAGTGCCGACGCATGAGCCCGGCACGCATGGCACCGGTTACCTTTTCGTATAGTAATCAGATGCCCGATTGTGCTCCCGGGTACAAGGGAGCGCAACTTTTTAAGCCCGCTTTGCATCGCCGGTACCCAAACTTTAGTGTTAGTTCGTGGGACGACCGGCATTACAGAACTCTTACATCCCATGCGAGCCCCAACTGCTAGGCTCATCAGCAGTAACTCCCCCAGAAACAGGGTATCTGTTCATGTCTGTAGACGTTGAAGACGCACCAAAGCTGGCAAGCCCGGTAACTGTTCACGCGAGACCCCGACCAGCAGCCGCGACGGCCATGCCGACGCTCGGAAAAAAACACCAGGGTGGCTCCGTCTCCTGGACAACCACCATCTTCATGGCGATCTTTCATGTTCTTGCCGTGGCGGCGCTGTTCTTTTTTAGCTGGAAGGCCCTCGCGGCCGCGATCGCCCTGTACGTGATTGCGATCAACATCGGTATCGGGATGTGCTACCACCGCCTGCTGACGCATCGCGGGTATAAGGTGCCGCGCTGGCTCGAACACGCGCTGGCCGTTTGTGGCACCCTGGCGCTTGAGGGCGGCCCGATCTTCTGGGTCGGCACCCACCGCGTGCACCATCAGAACTCGGACCACGCCGGCGACCCGCATTCGCCCACCGAGGGCACCTTTTGGGCGCACATGGGCTGGATCATGAGCGGCGAGTCGCTCCACTCGTCCACCGCGATCCTGACCCGGTATGCCCCCGACCTGAGCCGCGACCGGTTTTATGTCTGGCTTTCGAAGTACCACTGGATCCCGTTGACCACCGTGGGCTTTCTTCTGCTGGGCTGGGGACTGCTGTCCGGCGGCTGGTACATGGGCGTGTCCATGGTGCTGTGGGGTATTTTTCTCCGGGTTACCCTGGGGCTCCACGCGACTTGGCTTGTGAACTCGGCCACTCACCTTTGGGGCTCGCGGCGCTTTGAAACCCGCGACGAATCGCGCAACAACTGGTGGGTCGCGCTGCTTACCGGCGGCGAAGGCTGGCACAACAACCACCATGCCCATCCGGTTTCGGCACGGCACGGGCTGCGCTGGTACGAGTTCGATCCGAACTTCTACGGGATCTGGCTCCTCAAAAAGGTTGGGCTTGCCCGCGAGATCAAGGTGGCCGCCTGGGACCCTTCGAACCCACGGCCGGCGGGTACCGCCTAAACCGTTCCTACCACTCGCAGCCCCAAAAGCCCTTCCGCTCCGGTCCAGAGTGGAAGGGCTTTTTCGCTGGAAGCACAGCGTCGTCCCTGCCAGGCGCGTCCCGGCCGCTCCGCACCGGAGTTGCGGCCTATACTAGCTCCGTAGCCGCCGCTTCTCGCCCGCTCGCCACGCCCTATGCGCATCAGCCGACGCCGTCCCGCTATTGTTCTTGCCATTCTGCTTGGCATCGCCCTGGTCGGGCTGGCGATCACGCTCAACGTCGGCTGGATCGTTCTGAACTGGCGGGAAATCCTGCCCCTGGTGCTGGGCATACCGGTGACGCTGTTGCTCATCGCGGGCGTCACGCTCAATACCATCTTCCTGGTACGCGAAGTCCGTCGCAATGAGCGGCAGGACTCTTTCCTCAACGCCGTGACGCACGAGCTGAAAACGCCTTTGGCCTCGATCCGTTTGTACCTCGAAACCCTGCAGCGGCGACCGGTGCCGGAAGAAAAGCGCCAGGAGTTCTACCGGATCATGCTGTTGGACAGCGATCGGCTTCTTGCCACGGTGGAGCAGGTGCTGCAGGCCGGGGAGCTGACCCAGCAGAGCGGCCGGCCGGCCTGTGAGCCACTGGACCTTTGCGCAGTCGCAAGGGATGCGGTAGCCAGGGCGCTGGACCAGAACGGCTTGTCGCCTGAGTCCTCGGCTATCTCGCTCCAGCTGCCGAGCCGGCCGCTGCTGGTCAGCGGCAACCTCGACCAGCTGCACACAGCCACGGGAAACCTGCTGGGAAACGCTGTGAAGTACTCGACCGAGGGCATCGCCGTGCAGGTCCGCGTGTTTGCTGATGAAACCGGCGCGGCCTGCTTCCAGGTGCAGGATCGCGGCATTGGGATCGACCCTACCCAGCTGAAGCGCATCTTTCGGCGCTTTTATCGCGTGCCGGTGCGCGCGGTGTTGCGCCAACAAGGAACCGGCCTGGGACTTTTTCTGGTGCGCGCCATCGCCAGGCAGCACGGCGGCAGCGTTACCGCGGCCAGCGAGGGCGAGGGGAAGGGCACCACGTTTACCCTGCGGCTGCCACCGCTGGCCGAAAGCCTGGCCCATGGCTTGCCGGCCGCGCCACACCGGGCCCGCGCGTGAGCACCCCAGCCCGCATTTTGGTCGTTGAGGACGAGCTGCATCTGGCCGAGGGCCTGCTCTTTAATCTGCAGGCAGAAGGCTACCAGGTCGCCCTTGCCGGCGACGGCGAAACCGCTCTGTCCCTGCTTGAACAAGCACCGGCGTTCCAGGCCGTGCTGCTCGATGTCATGCTGCCCGGCAAGGACGGGTTTGCCGTGGCTTCCGAGCTTCGCGCCGCCGGCAACTATGTGCCCGTGCTGATGCTGACCGCGCGCGGGCGGCCAGAAGACATCTTGAACGGCCTGGAAGCAGGAGCCGACGACTACCTGGCCAAACCTTTCGATTTGTCCATTCTGCTGGCGCGCCTCCACGTGCTCCTGCGCAGGATGCACTGGCAGCAGACGCGCTCGGCACCGGAGCAGGCGGCGGACCCGGCCGATCCGCCAACCGCGTACCACTTTGCCGGGCGCACCATCGACTTTGCCCTTCTCGAGCTCGAAGCGAAGGGGCAGCGCATCCGCCTCACCCTGATGGAAGCAGACTTTCTGCGTTACCTGTCCGAGCATCCCTTCCGCATCATTCCGCGCAAGGAGCTGCTGGAGCGGGTGTGGCGCGTGCATGAGGATACGGACACGCGCGCCATCGACAACTTTGTCGTTCGGCTGCGGCGCTATATCGAGGACGAACCCGCCACCCCGGTCTACCTGAAGACGGTGCGCGGGGTCGGCTACCGGTTTCTGCCCGCGGGCGAGTAGGTTCGCCCAGCGATGATCTTCGCAAGCGGAAAGCGGCTCGATCGCCGATAACCCGCGGACGCAGCGATCGGCAGCGTACGCTCCCCTGGCTCCGTACGGCCTGCTGTAAACTTGGCCCAGCCTGCCTATGACCATCCTGACCCGCTACATTCTGCGTGAGATCACCTCCCACGCGCTGCTGGGCGGCCTGCTCTTTACCTTTGTGCTCTTTATGCGCGACCTTGGGCACCTGCTTGAGCTCATCATCCGCAACACCAACTCGCTCGGCTCGGTACTCAAGATCGTTCTGTTCACCCTGCCGAACATGTTTACCTTTACCGTGCCGATGGCAGTGCTGGTGGGCGTCCTGCTCGGCTTCAGCCGGCTGGCCGCGGACAGCGAGATCATTGCCATGCGGGCCTCCGGCATCGGCGTATGGCGCTTTGTCCGTACGGCGAGCCTTGTTGCGTGTTTGGCTCTCGGCTTTTCCCTTGCCAACTCGCTGTACTTTGCGCCCGCGGCCTGGCGCGCCGCGCTTGCTCTCGAAGATGAGCTGCGCAACGCGCAGGCGTCCTTTGAGGTGCAGCCGCGGGTCTTCTACGAGGACTTCAAAAACATCGTCCTGTACATCGACGATGTGCGCGGCACCACCGGCGCTTCCGAGTGGCACAAGGTGTTTCTCGCTGACATTTCGAACCCTGCCGCGCCGCGGGTAACCACCGCTGCCGAAGCCACGGTGGTGAACGACGCCAACGACTCGGTGCTGATGCGCTTACGCAATGGCGAGCAGCAGGAGATCGACCCGGGGAACCCCAACCAGTACGACCTGTCCACCTTTGCGCAAACGGATCTGCCCCTGGTTTCCGAAGCCGATGATACTGACCACTCGGTCCACGCGCCCTCGCCGGTGCTGGCCTTGTCGGGTGCGGAGCTGCGGGCGCGTGCGCAAGGGCCGGGTGGCCGCTGGAACCGGATCGAGCTCGAAAAGCGCTACAGCT
>CALMAN010000016.1:42113-44896 GCA_937859835.1 uncultured Acidipila sp.
CGAGCTGAATCGCCGCATCTCCTTCCCGACCGCCTGCCTGGTGCTCATGCTGGTCGGCGTGCCGCTTGGCATCAGCTCGAAACGCGGAGGCAAGAGCGCCGGCTTCGTGCTGACCATCGCGCTGGTCTTTATCTACTACTTCCTGTCTTCGAGCGGGGTGGCGCTGGCACGGCAAAACAAGGTTCCTGTCGTTGTCGGCGTGTGGGCGGCCAACTTGCTGTTCGGGGCCGCGGGGCTGCTGCTGCTTCGCCATCTTTCGGTCGGCGGAGCGGGTTTGCCGTCGCTGCCCAACCTGCTCGCTTTCTTCCAGCGCAGCCGCGGCGCCGGGCACGCAGGCGCCCCGGGCGCCCGCAGCACATCCACCTCGGGGCGGCTGCAGAAGCAGCGCAGCCACTTCCCTTTGCTGCTCGATAACTACGTCATTCTCGAGTTCCTGAAGACCTTTGTGCTGGTGCTCGCCACCTTTGTCATGCTGATGCTCCTGTTCACATTTTTTGAGCTTCTGGGCGACATCATTCGCAACCAGTCGCCGTTCATCACGGTGGGTGAGTACCTGCTCAATCTCACCCCCAGCATGATCTACCTGATCGCGCCGCTCAGCGTGCTGATCGCCGTGCTGGTGGTCTTCGGCAGCCTCAATCGCTCCAACGAGCTGACCGCCATGAAGGCCACCGGGATCAGCGTGTACCGGATCGTGCTGCCGATCCTTGCCATTGCCTCCGTGCTGGCTGCGTTTCTCTTCCTGTTCAACGAAACCTACATCCCGGGAGCCAATCGCCGGCAGGAGGCCCTGCGCGCCACCATCAAGGGCCGCCCCGCGCAAACCTTTCAACGGCCTGACGAGAAGTGGATGTTCGGCATTGAAAAGCCGGGGTCGCCAAGCCATATCTTCTACTACCAGTTCTTCGATCCCGACCAGGACCGCTTCGCCAACATCAGCGTGTTTACCTTTCGGCCCGGGACCTTTCAGCTGCAGAAGCGTCTGTCGGCCGCCAGCGCTTCCTGGGACGCCAAAGCAGGTGCGTGGGTGTTTCGTAATGGCTGGGAGCGCACCTTTGCCGGCGACGAGATCGGCACCTATCGAACCTTTACCGCTGCCTCTTTGCCCGAGCTTCCAGAAGCGCCGCAGTACTTCAAGAAGGATCCGCGCCAGTCTTCGGAGATGAGCTTTTTCGAGCTCAACCGCTACATCCACGACCTGCGCGAGAGCGGCTTTGACACCATGCGATTGCGCGTCCAGCTGAACCGCAAGCTCGCCGACCCGCTGATTACCCTGGTGATGGCGGTGCTGGCCGTGCCCTTCGCGCTTTCGATGGGACGCAGCGGGTCGCTTGCCGGTATCGCCATCGCCATCGGCGTGGCGGTCGTGTACTGGGTCGTTTCCGGTACTCTGGGAGCGATGGGCGACGTGAACATGCTGCCTCCATCGCTCGCCGCCTGGTCGCCCGATCTTCTGTTCGCGCTTGCCGGCGGCTACCTGCTGCTACGCACACCCACTTAAAGGAGGGGGAGCACCGCTGTGATCCTGCCTGAGCTGAAGCCGCTGCTCCCTTACCTGGCCCGCTACAAGCGGGAGTACGCGTGGGGCGCCATCGTCACTCTTCTATCGAACGCGGTCTGGATCTGCTTTCCACTCGTGATCCGCACCGCGGTGAACGATCTGTCGCTGCACATCACGCGCGGCAAGCTCCTGTACTACGCCGGCGTCCTGGTCGCGATCGCGCTGGTGAAAGGCTTTTTTCTTTTCTGGACCCGCTGGATCCTCATCGGCATCTCGCGCGACATCGAGTTCAACATGCGCAATGACCTGTTTGCGCAGCTTGAAAAACAGCCCGCGTCGTACTTTCAGCGCAACCGCACCGGCGACATTATGGCGCGCATGACCAATGACCTGAACGCGGTGCGCATGCTGCTCGGTCCGGCCATCATGTACAGCGCGAACACGGTCCTGTTTACCGTCGGCGCGCTTTACTTTCTGCTGCGCATTTCGCCCGTGCTGACCCTGGTGGCGCTCGCACCGCTGCCGCTGGCAAGCGTGCTGGTGCAAGCGCTTGGCCGGCGCATCCACGACCGCTTCGAGCGCATCCAGGCCATGTTCTCGGACATCTCGGCGCAGGCGCAGGAGAACTTTTCGGGCGCGCGGCTGGTCCGGGCTTTTGCGCAGGAGGGAGCGCAGGTCGCGGCCTTTGAAGAATCGAACCGCGAGTACATCCGGCGCGGTCTGCGCCTGGTGCAGCTGATGGGCGTGCTGTGGCCGACCCTGGAGTTTCTGCTCGGACTCGCGATGGTGATCGTGCTGCTGGTAGGCGGGCACGAAGTTCTGCGCGGGCGCATCTCGGTCGGGGATTTCGTTGCCTTCTCGACCTACACGGTGATGCTTACCTGGCCCATCATCGCGCTCGGCTGGGTGGTGAACCTGGTCCAGCGCGGCAAGGCTTCGGTGGTGCGCATCCAGGAGGTTCTTGAAGAACGGCCGACCATCGACGACCGGGAAGCCCGTGCGGCGCTCGGGAGCATCGGCGCGGGCGCCCTCGAGTTCCGCGACCTCCACTTCCGCTACGAAGGCGCGGCCGAGCCAGTGCTGCGCGGCATCTCGCTGCGGGTGCCCGCGGGCTCAAGTCTCGCGCTGGTCGGCCCGACCGGCGCAGGCAAAAGCACGCTGGCCAGCCTGGTCGTGCGGCTGCACGACGCGCCGGAAGGCTCGGTGTGGATCGACGGCCACCCAGTCGCCGAGTTCCCTCTCGAGGCCGTGCGGGCAGGCATCGGCTCCGTGCCCCAGGAGC
>CALMAN010000016.1:44906-59135 GCA_937859835.1 uncultured Acidipila sp.
GCCGCAACGGCATGGGCAAAACCACCCTGCTTCGGTCCATCATGGGATTAACCCCGCCGCGGTCCGGCAGTGTCAGCTGGAACGGCCGGGAGATCTCCGGAAGCAAACCGCACCGGATCGCCAGGATGGGCATCGGCTACGTGCCCCAGGAGACGTTTCTTTTTTCGACGACCATCCGCGACAACATCACCTTTGGCCGGCCCGGGGCGACGGAAAAGGAGCTGCTTGAAGCAGCCGAAGCCGCGCATATCCGCCGCGAGTTCGAGGAGTTCCCTGCCGGTTTTGAGACCGTGATCGGCGAGCGCGGGCTGACACTTTCGGGCGGGCAGAAGCAACGCTCGGCCCTGGCGCGGGCGCTCATCCGCGATCCGCGCATCCTGATCCTGGACGATGCGCTGGCCAGCGTCGACACCTACACGGAAGAGCAGATCCTGAACGGCCTGAGCCGCGCCATGGCCGGCCGCACCACCATCCTGATCGCGCATCGCGTGTCCACAATCCGCCATGCCGACCAGATCGCGGTGCTGCTCGAGGGGCGAGTGTCTGAGCTGGGCACACACGAGCAGCTGCTCGCCGAGGGCGGCTACTACGCCAGCCTGTACGAGAAGCAAATGCTTGAGGAAGAGATTGCGGTAGTGGGTTAGGGTCGCCTCACCGGCTGACGCTGTTCGCAGAACGACCGGACTGCTTCGCCGGCCGCGCAATCTTGAAAGGAGCGGCGGGCGCGCTTTCATTCGTCTTGGGCAGGCTCCCTCTTGAGTAAGCAATGGTCGAAACCGGTTCTCTTGTACGCCGGTCGTTCTGCCCCGTCCTTATACGCCATCCGCATACGCCCTCGTTACACACCAAGGATCTTGACGATCACACGCTTTCTCCTTCGGCCGTCAAACTCGGCATAGAACACCCGCTGCCAGGTGCCCAGGTCGAGCCTGCCTTTGGTGATGGGCAGCGTGGTTTCATGGTGCAGCAGCAAGGCCTTTAGGTGCGCGTCCGCGTTGTCTTCCCCGGTCTGGTGGTGCCGGTACTCGGGCCGGGCTGGCGCGAGCTTTTCAAGCCACTCGCCGATGTCTTCAATCAGCCCGCCCTCGTGATCGTTGACATAGATGGCCGCGGTGATGTGCATCGGCGAAACAAAGCACAGGCCATCTTCAACGCCGCTAGCCTTCACAATGGCCTCAACCTGCGGAGTAATGTGCACCATTTCGCGCTCGCGCGCGGTGTTGAACCAAAGATAGTCCGTAAAGGTCTTCATCCCTCGAAGTAGATGCGGTTCCACTATCATCGGGGTAGATGGAACCCGACCGCAGCCAGGCCGAAGAACACTTCTATCTAGCGCTCGACCTGCTCGCCGAAGGCAATGCCGCTGCCGCCGCGGTGGGCTTCCGCGTCGCCGTCGCGGCGGATCCTACGTTTCTCGATGCCCAGCACGGCCTGATTCGGGCCCTCCAGGACGCGGGTGCGTACGATGAGGCGCTGGCCGCCGCGCAAGCCCTTGCCGAGCAATCGCCCGAGGACGTGCTGGCCCACACCGCCATCTCCATCCTGTACCAGCACAAGGGCATGATCCCCGAAGCGGAAGCAGCGGGTACGCGGGCCAAGCTGCTGGGCTGGAAGCAACAGCTGCGCGCGAGCGCGGCAATGCAAGACGGCCAGTGAACCGAGGAGCTGCCGACGGGCAGGCGCCTGCCTTGCGCCGCTTTTACGACGCCCTCCACACGGCGTACGGCCCGCAAGCCTGGTGGCCGTCCGAAAGCGCGATCGAAACAGTTGTGGGCGCTTACCTGACGCAAAACACAGCGTGGCGCAACGTGGAGCGGTCCATCAACAACCTCAAGGCCGCGGGCGCGCTGAGCGTTGCCGGTCTGCGCGCCATCGGTGAGGAGGATCTGCGTGCGCTCATCCGGCCTTCCGGCTACATGGTGCGCAAAGGCGCGGCCTTGAAGGCTTTCGTCGCCCTGCTTGACCGGGAACACGGTGGATCGCTTGAGCGCATGGCCGCGGCGCCGCCGTCAGAGACACGCGAAGCCCTGCTGGCGTTGCCGGGCGTTGGGCCGGAAACCGCGGATGCCATCCTGCTCTACGCTCTGGTGCAGCCGGTCATGGTGGTTGACGAGTACCTGCGCCGCGTGGTGACGCGCCACGGTTTGCTGGATGAGCGCGCCCGCTACGCAGAGGTTCAGCAGCTCGCGCTGGCGGCTTTCGCGGAGGACGCGCCCGCGACCCTGCTGGCCCACTACAACGAGTTCCACGCCCTGGTTGTAATGGTAGGCAAAACGCACTGCGGAGCTGTCCCGCGCTGCCGGGCTTGCCCGCTTGATCGCCCCGAGTTTACGCCTCCGCCCCTCCCGGAGCTCGCCGCGCGGACCCCGCCAGGACCAGCGCGAAGCCGCGCCCGCAAGGCGCAAGGGTGAGCCGGCCGCGCATCTACGTGGCCACCAGCAACCCTGGCAAGCTGCGCGACTTTGCCCGCGTCGCCGGGGATCGAAGCGAGGGGTGGACCCTCCTGGCGCTGCCCGGCCTCGCGCACATCGAGCCACCCCCGGAAACAGGCGCCACCTTCGAGGAAAACGCGCGGGAAAAGGCGATCTACTACGCCCGCTTCGCACCCGGGGAGCTGGTGCTGGCCGACGACTCCGGCCTTGAAGTGGATGCGCTCGGGGGCGCGCCGGGAGTCTTCTCAGCACGCTATGCCGACAGACTTGGCTTTCCTGGAGCCCCGGGGCTCAGTGCTGACGAACGCAACAACGCGTGCCTGCTGGCGCAGCTCGGCAGGGAAACGAAACGCACGGGCCGTTACCGCTGCGCCCTGGCGCTGGCGCGGGACGGTGCGGTATGGGCGACAGCGGAAGGCGCGGTCGAGGGAACGATTCTCGAGGCGCCCCGCGGCGACGGCGGCTTTGGGTACGATCCGCTGTTCCTGGTGCGCGAAGCGGGGCAGACCATGGCTGAGCTCGATGGCGAAGCCCGGCTCCGCGTGGGTCATCGCGGCAGGGCGCTGCGCGCGCTCTTCGCTTCGCTGGTCACCTTGCCGGGCGCAACCGCGGGGGCCTGAGGGGCAGGTTCGAGCCCGCGATACTGGAGCATGGGCGCGGCGCTCGGCTCCGCACCCAGCCACGCGCGGTACATGGCCTGCAGGTCTTCGGTGTTGCCGCGCGACAGCACCATGCGGCGAAACCGGTCCCCGTTGGCGCGCAACAGCCCGCCGTGGTCGGTAAACCACTGGAACGCGTCGTCATCCAGCATCTCGCTCCACAGGTAAGCGTAGTAGCCGGCCGCGTAGCCATTCGCCCAGATGTGCATGAAGTAGGAAGAGCGGTAGCGTGGAGGGACCTGCGGAAGCGCGAGGTGGGTGCGCGCGAGCACCTGCTTTTCAAAAGCATCGGCGTCCTCGAGCGGCGCGTCCACGGGCAGGGTGTGCCACTCCATGTCGAGCCGTGCGGCGGCCAGCAGCTCGGTAAGCGCATAGCCCTGGTCAAAGGTGCGCGCGCGCAGCAGCTTCGCTTTCAGATCGGCAGGCATGGGCGCGCCGGTCGTGTAGTTGCGTGCGTAGTGGTCAAACACCTCCGGGTACAGCGCCCAATGCTCATTGAACTGCGAAGGGAACTCGACAAAGTCGCGGGGCACCGCTGTGCCGCTTAGGCTCGGGTACGTCGCATCGGCAAACATGCCGTGCAGCGCGTGACCAAATTCGTGAAACATGGTGGTCACGTCCTCGAAGGAAATCAAGGCCGGCTGCCCGGGAGCGGGCTTGGGGAAGTTCGCGACGTTGTACACCACGGAAAGCGCCCCGAGCAGCTTTGACTGGTCGACAAAGCTGCTCATCCACGCGCCGCCGTTCTTGTTGTCGCGCTTCCAGTAGTCGCAGTAGAACAAGGCCAGCGGCTTGCCGTCAGCGTCCGTCACCTCAAAAACGCGCACGTCGGGCTGGTACACCGGCAGATCGTGACGCTCGGTAAACGAAATGCCATACAAGAGCTGCGCGGCATAAAACACTCCATCGCGCAGCACCGTGTCGAGCTCGAAGTAGGGCTTCAGCGCGGCCTCATCCAGGTCGTACCTGGCCTTGCGCACTTGCTCGGCGTAGAACTTCCAGTCGGCGGCCTGCAGCTCCGAACTGCCAGCCTGCGCGCTTCCCTGCGCGTTCTTCTGTGCGTTCTTCTGTGAATCGATGAGGGCCTGGATGTCTGCGGCCTCTTCCCGCGCCTTTGCCGTCGCCGCGGGCACCAGAGCATCCATGAAGTGGAGCGCGGCCTCGGGCGTTTTGGCCATCTGGTCCTCAAGCTTCCAGGCCGCGTACGTCGGGTAGCCGAGAAGCCGCGCCTTTTCCGCGCGCACCTGCGCCAGCCGCACAATGGTCGCTCGCGTATCGTGCTCGCCGCCCTGCTCGGCGCGGTTCAAAGAGCTGTTGAACAAGGCTTCCCGTGTTGAGCGGCTGCTCAGCTGGGCCAACTCAGGCTGCTGGGTTGTGTTCTGGAGGGGCAGCAGGTAGCCGTCCTGGCCACGCGCCTTTGCCGCACCGGCAGCGGCCTGCAGCTGCGCTTCGCTGAGCCCGGCCAGGCTGGCCTTGTCTGCGCTCGCGTAGGCCGCGGCCTTGGTGGCGGCCAGCAGCTTGGTTTCAAACGCGTTGGCGAGCGTGGATTCTTCCTTGTTCAGCGCTTCCAGCCGGCGCTTGTCCCCGTCGCTCAGGAGCGCCCCGGCATGGACAAAGCGCCCGTACTGCACCTCCACCAGGCGCAGCTGTTCGCCCCCGAGGCGCAGAGTGGCACGCTCGTCATACACAGCCTTGACGCGGGCAAACAGCTTGGGATTTAGGTGGATGGCGTCGGCGTGGGCCGCGAGCCTGGGCGCTTCTTCCCGCTGCACGGCCTGCAGCGCCGGATTGGTGTTTGCCCCGGTCACCCCGTTGAAGACTCGCATCACGCGCGCCAGCTGCACGCCCGAGCGCTCGATCGCGACCAGGGTGTTGTCAAAAGTCGGCGGGGCCGGATCATTCGCGATGGCGTCGATCTCGCGCAGCTGCGCGGCCATGCCGGCTTCGATCGCGGGCTGGAAGTCCGCGTCTGTGATGCGGTCAAAAGGCGGCGCGTGAAACGGCAGTGTGCTTTCGGCGTAGAAGGGGTTGTCCTGCGCCCTGCCCTGTACTCCCACGCCGCCCAAAGCAAGGGCCCCTGCTGCTATCCATGCTCCCATTGCGCTCACCCGCATTTGTTTGCCAGAGTCTCCTCCCGTGATTGTAGAGTCCGCTCCCCCTCCGCCTGGCGGTAACATCGAGTTGCCCTCCCATCCTTGACGCTCGCCCGGTGCGCACGAATAATCAAAGGTTGGGTCGCGACGACGCGCGTGCGTGTTTTCCGGCCTGCTTTCGGTCTTCGGGAGGAGCGCTTTCCGCACCATGGCGACCATTGTGCAGCAACCTGTTTCCGGTCCCTCGTCAGGCGCGCGCAAGGGTACGCGCGGGCGTGGCGTGCAGCCCTTGCGTGCCGGGCAAGGCCACTCGTTTCTGCTGCGCCGCCTCCACTCACTTACCGGCATCGTGCCGATCGGCGCGTTTCTGATCGAGCATCTTGTGTCGAACTTCGAGGCGCTCAAGGGGCCTGCTGCCTATGCGGCACAGGTCAAGTGGCTCAACGCGCTTCCCCTGGTGCGGGTGCTCGAGTGGGCGTTTATCTTTCTGCCGCTCCTCTACCACTCCGGCTACGGCATGTACATCTGGCTCCGCGGCAGGTCGAATGTCATCTACTATCCGTGGGCTGGCAACTGGCTGTACACGGCGCAGCGTTGGTCGGGCGGCATTGCGCTTGCCTACATCATTCAGCATGTTTGGCGGCAGCGCTTTGCAGGCGTAAGCCTGCCGGAGCACCCCGGGGCTGCCTTCCACAAGGTGCAGGTGGAGCTTTCGCACCCGTGGATGCTGGCGGTATACGCGATCGCGATGGTCGCGACCTGCTACCACTTTGCCTACGGCGTGTGGTTGTTTTGCGCCAAGTGGGGCATCACGCCGGGCGATCGGGCGCGCCGCAGTTTCGGCTGGGTTTGTGGCGTAGCCGGCGTGCTGCTCTGCGCGGTTGGCCTGGCCAGCATGTACGCGTTTGTTGAACCCAAGTACCGCAATGCACCGAGCGATTTAACTCCGGCGCAAATCACCGAAGGAACACAGGCCACAGCTCCTCTCGGGCAGGCGCACACTAGAGATTGAGGCTCAATCAAGATGGCTGCTGCTGCTGCAAAGATCATTGTTGTGGGTGGGGGCTTGGCCGGGCTTTCGGCCGTCATCAAGATCGCCGAAGCCGGCGGCAGCGTCGACCTGTTTTCCATTGTGCCCGTCAAGCGCTCGCACTCGGTCTGCGCGCAGGGCGGCATCAATGCCGCGAAAAACCTGAAAGGTGAAGGGGACACCACCGCCGCGCACTTCGATGACACCATCTACGGCGGGGACTTCCTTGCCAACCAGACGCCGGTCAAGGGCATGTGCGAGGCCGCGCCGGCGATCATCGACCTCCTTGATCGCATGGGAGTCCCCTTTAACCGTACCCCGGAAGGGCTGCTTGACTTTCGCCGCTTCGGCGGGACGCTGTATCACCGGACTGCCTTTGCCGGCGCGACCACCGGGCAGCAACTCTTGTACGCGCTCGACGAGCAGGTGCGGCGCTACGAGTCTGAAGGCAAGGTCACCAAGTACGAAGGCTGGGAGTTCCTTTCCGCCGTGCTTGACGGGGCAGGGGTGTGCCGGGGTATCTGCGCGATGAACCTGCGCGATATGTCGGTACGCGTTTTTGACGCGGATGCGATCATCCTGGCGACCGGCGGCAACGGGGCCATCTTCGGCAAGAGCACGAACTCGGTCGTTTGCACCGGGTCGGCGCAGTCGGCCCTGTACCAGCAGGGCGCCTACTACGCGAATGGCGAGTTTATCCAGGTGCACCCGACCTGCATCCCGGGCGAGGACAAGCTGCGGCTTATGTCCGAGTCGGCGCGTGGCGAGGGCGGGCGCGTGTGGGTGCCGCGCAAGCTCAACGATCCGCGTGCGCCCAAGTCGATCCCCGAGGCCGACCGCTGGTACTTCCTTGAAGAGTGGTACCCGAAGTACGGCAACCTGGTCCCGCGCGATGTGGCTACGCGGGCGATCCACAAGGTTGTGTACGAGCATGAGCTAGGCATTGATGGGCAGCCCATGGTTTATCTCGATCTGACCCATATCGACCGCGCGACTTTGAACCGCAAGCTTGAGGGCATCCTCGAAATCTACGAGAAGTTTGTCGGCGACGATCCGCGCGACGTGCCGATGAAGATCTTCCCCGGCATGCACTACACCATGGGTGGGCTGTGGGTTGACTTCAACCAGATGACGAACATCCCGGGCGTTTTTGCCGCGGGCGAAGCCGAGTACAACTACCACGGCGCCAACCGGCTCGGCGCGAACTCACTGCTCTCGTGTATCTACGGCGGTTTCCAGGCCGGGCCAAATGCGCTCCGGTATGCCAAGGGCCTCACAAGCGCGCCGGCAAACGGGTACGGTGCCAGTGAGTGCAAGCGGCAGGAAGAGATCAACGGGCGCCTGCTGTCGTCCTCGGGCACCGAGAACCCCTTTAAGCTGTGGCGCGAGCTGGGCGAGGTCATGACCAAGAACGTTACGGTGATCCGCTACAACAAGGCGCTGGCCGATACCGACGAAAAGATCGTTGAGCTGCTGGAGCGCTTCCGGAACATCAACCTGAGCGATAAGTCGCAATGGGCCAATACCAGCTTCGCATTTACGCGGCAGCTTTATAACATGCTGCAGCTGGGCCGGGTCGTGACCCAGGGGGCGCAGTTGCGCGATGAGTCGCGTGGCGCGCACTACAAGCCGGACTTCCCGGACCGCGACGACGAGCGCTTCCTGAAGACGACCAAGGCCAGCTTCGCCCCGGATGCCGACGAGCCACGCTTCACCATGGAAGCGGTCGATACCCAGTACATCCCGCCGCGGCCGCGACGCTACGACGCGGTGAAGTAGCGCCGGCGAGCGACCAATCAAAGTCCAGATCGACTGGCTACCGGTCGGCGCTGTATGGTGGCAGAGCTCCACAAACTGACCCACCGAGGCTCGATGTCGACCACCCGCCGCACCTTTCTCGCCCGCACCGCGCAGGCTGCAGCCCTGGCGTCCGCCGGCACGGGCACCCTCCGTGCCCTTGCCCCGGCTGCTACCTTTCCGGCCGACTTTGCCTGGGGCGCTTCCACCTCGGCCATGCAGGTGGAGGGCTACCCGTACGCCGACGGCGGCGGACGCTCCGTCTGGTCGGTCCTCGACAACGATCCCGCCAAGGTCGCGGACGGCAGCAACAACCTCGTCGCCGACGACACCTTTCATCGCTGGGCCGACGACATCCCGATCATGCAGTCCATGGGCCTGAACAGCTACCGGCTTTCTGTCTGGTGGCCCCGCGTGCTGCCCCAAGGCCGCGGCACGCCCAACCAGAAAGGGCTTGACTACTACGACCGGCTTTTCGATGCGCTGCTCAAAGCCGGCATCGCGCCCTGGGTCACGGTGCACCACTTTGACTACCCGGCAGCGCTTGACCAGCAGGGCGGCTGGCTCCACGAGGACTCGCCCAAGTGGCTTGCCGACTATGCCCACCTGCTGGCCGCGCGCTACGGCGACCGCGTGCGGCACTGGATGACGATCAACGAGCCGAACATCTACTGGGGCTTTATGGTCGAGAGCGGTGGGCCGCCCCTGAGCAAGCACTACGACCATGACCAGCTTGCCCTCGGCGCGCATCGCATCCTCGAGGGCCACGGCCGCTCCGTGCAGGCGATCCGCGCCGCCGCACGCAAGCCCCCCCAAGTCGGCCTGCCCTTTGCCGGGATGTTCAGCATGCCGGCGAGCGACGGCCCGGCCGACATCGAAGCTGCTCGCGAGCAATCGTTTGCGCTTGTCCCCACGGAGCTCGGCTCCAACTCCATCGTGTTTGGGAGCAACGGCTGGTGGCTCGATCCCCTGTACCGGGGCGAGTACAACCAGGCCTGCTTCCGCTACGCCTCTTCGCTCAGCAAGCTGGCCACGCCGGCAAGCATGGCCCTCATCCGGCAGCCGCTCGACTTCTGCGCGATCAACCTGTACTTCGGCGGGCACGTCCGCGCGGGTGCCGACGGCAAGCCGGAAGCCGTGGCTGACCCGCCCGAGATGCCGCGCAGCCATGCCGGCTGGTCCATCAACCCGGAGCTGCTCTACTGGGCGCCCAAGTTCCTCTACGAGCGGTATTCCCGGCCCATTGTGGTCACCGAAAACGGCATTTCGCTCACCGACAAGCCCGATGCGCAGGGCCGCGTCAGCGATCCGCGGCGCTCCGCCTTCTTGCGCGACTACCTCCGCAACTACCTGCGCGCGAGCCGGGAAGGGGTGCCGCTCGGCGGCTACTTCCACTGGTCGCTGCTCGACAACTGGGAGTTCACCCGGGGCTACGCCGAGCAGTTCGGGCTGGTGTATGTGGATCGCGCAACGCAGAAGCGCACCCCCAAGGAATCGGTCAGCACCTACCGCGAGATCATCCGGTCCCGCGGCGCGGCACTGGCCGGGGGCTAGGCGAAGCTGGGGTTCGCTTGCTCAACAACCCCCCGCGCTGCGCTGGAGCCCCAGTCAAAGGAGGACGATAATATACGCATGGCGACCACAACCGCACCCCTCGATACCCGCAGCCCGGCCAAGCTCAAGACCGTTCGCATCGAGATCAAGCGCCAGGCGAGCCCGGACGCGGAGCCGCGCTGGGAAAAGTTCGATCTGCCCCTGCGCACCGGCATGAACGCGATCTCGGCCATGATGGAAATTGCCGCCAACCCGGTGACGGCAGACGGCCGCGAAACCACGCCCATCGCCTACGACGCAAACTGCCTGGAAGAGGTGTGCGGCTCCTGCGCCATGCGCATCAACGGGAAGGCTCGCATGGCCTGCTCGGCGCTGATCGACAAGGTGCAGGAGAACGGCGTCGTGCGGTTGGAGCCGCTTTCGAAGATGCCTGTGGTCCGGGACTTGTCGGTCGACCGGTCTGTGCTGTTTGAGAACCTGAAGCGCGTCAAGGCCTGGGTGCCGCTCGACGGCTCCTACGACCTTGGCTCCGGACCGCGCATCACCCCGCAGCAGCAGGAAGAAGCCTACCCTCTGTCGCGCTGCATCTCCTGCACCATCTGCATGGAGGTGTGCCCGCAGTTCAACGAGGAGACCGGCTTTGTCGGCGCCGCCACCATCGCGCAGGCCAAGCTCTTCAATGAGCACCCCACGGGCCGCGTCCTCAAGGAAGAGCGCCTGCACGCGCTGATGGGCGACGGCGGCATCCAGGAGTGCGGCTACGCGCAAAACTGCGTCAATGCCTGCCCCAAGATGCTGCCCCTCACCAAGGCCATCTCCGACGTAAGCCGCGACGTGATGATCCAGGCCGTCAAAGACGTGTTTACGCGCTAAACCGGGCGCGGCTTGGCCGTTGCTCGACCAGCAAGCCCATTTCATCCATCGCGAACAGAGACACCGGGACGCGAACATAGCGAACAAAAGGGCCGGCTTTGCGCCGGCCCTTTTGCTGTGGAGCTTGATCGAAACGGATCTACCGGGCAACAGCTCCGGCCGAAGCGTAGCCTGCATCGCGCAGACCTTGAGGATTTTCCGCCTCGCTCTTTTTTGCGGCGATCGCATAGATGAAGACCCCGAAGCCGGCCTTCGCCAGGATGTCCGCAACGCTGTACCCCACCTGGATGCCCACCGTCGAACCCGGCCCGGAAAGGCCCAGCATCGGCAGCACGAACACGATCGGATAGAAGCACCAGGTCAGCACCAGGATCCAGCGCGCTGCACTTACCAGCCCGCGCGCGTCCTCCGGCTGTCTGCCGATCGCATCCTTCAAGCCGACAAAAAGGTCGAACACGATGATCAGGAAAGGAATCATGGCAAGCGCCCAGAAGATCCACCGGGTGCCGGCGCTGTTTGAGATTTCTCCCGGGTAGCCGAGCGCCACCATGATCACGGCGAGCACGGCAAGCCTGGTTGCTTTGTTGCTGCCTTCTTTGCCCGGCAAACGCATCACCAGGATCAGCTCCGTCACAAGGAGAGGAACGGTCAGGATCCAGTCCACATAGCGGTAGGCATCGTTGAACGGCTGCCCCGTCTTGGTCACGACGTTGTTCGCGACGGAGTAAGCAGCTTCCCAGCTGTTGAAGATTCGATAGTAGTGGTACGACGCGATAAGGCAGACCAGGCCGGAGATGGTGACGGCCGACTTGTAGTTCACAGAAACTTGGGAACGACTGAGGAACAGAAAGATGGTCGCTGCCCCCAGCGTGGCGATGGCGAACGACAGAGAGTTATAAACGAAGCTGTACTGACCGAACGTAAGATTCTCTAGCGGGTGCATCCGTAAACCTCTTCCTGACCCGAACTCGGTGATAGCCCGACTTGTATGCGTGCAAGGAAGTCGCTGTCAACCAAATAGTCCAGCATGACTAAAGTTTTCCGCGATTTTTGATCACGCTGGATAGGCAAGGGGATCCGGCGATGTCACGGAACGCGGCGGGCCTTCTCGGCTGCTCCTCCGCGCTCGGCCGGGCTCCCCGGTTGCCGTGCCAGGCTCCGGGGGTGCGCTATCGTAGGGGTGGTATGCGCAATGTCCTCCCCTTCTTCCTTATGCTTCTGCTCACCGCGTCCGGCGCTTGTGCGCAGCAGACAACGCCGCCTCCTGCAAACCCGCCGGCGGCCTCCCCTGCACTGCCCGACTCGCCCGATCTAAACGTGAAGCCCACCCTGCAGCCTACCGGGCCGACCGCGGTGTTCGACACCAGCATGGGGCGCATGGTGTGCGGGCTCTTCGCCAAGGAAGCGCCCAACACGGTCGCCAACTTCGTCGGGCTCGCCGACGGCACCAAGGACTGGACCGATCCGGCAACGCACGCCAAGGAGCATGCGAAGCCGCTCTACAACGGAACCACCTTTCACCGCGTCATTCCCGGCTTCATGGTCCAGGGCGGCGATCCAACGGCGACCGGCATGGGCGATCCGGGGTACATGTTTCCGGACGAGATTGTGCCTGACCTGACGTTCAACGTCGCCGGGCGGCTGGCCATGGCCAACTCCGGGCCGAACACCAACGGCAGCCAGTTCTTTATCACCGAGCAGCCTTACCCTTCGCTCGACGGCAACTACACGATCTTTGGCCAGTGCACCCCGTCGAGCGTGTCGGTGGTCGCGGCCATCACGCATGTGGAGCGCGACGGGCAAGACAAGCCGCTCAGCCCGGTAACGCTGGACAAGGTCACCATCGTGCCCGCCGGACAGCCTTTGCCGGCAGCCCCGGCCGGGCAGCCCGCCACTGGGTCGAGCCCGGGAACCGGCGCGCCCGCCACTGGATCGAGCCCGGGAACCGGCGCGCCGGCGCCTCCGCGGTAAAGGCGCCCGGTAAGATGGGACCAGGAGACCCAGAAGCTATGCCCAAAGAACCCGGCACCTATGCCACTTTCCAGACCACCCAAGGCGAGATCGTGTGCCGCCTGTTTGAAGACGTTGCCCCCAAGACTGTGAAGAACTTCGTCGAGCTTGCCGAAGGCACGCGTGAGTGGACCGACCCCAAGGGTACGAAGCAAACCGGCAAGAAGCTCTACGACGGCACCGTGTTCCACCGCGTGATCCCCGACTTCATGGTGCAGGGCGGCGACCCGGCCGGCACCGGCACGGGTGGGCCCGGCTACAAGTTTGAGGACGAGACAAAAGGTTCGCCGCACAAGTTTGACAAGCCGGGGAAGCTGGCCATGGCCAACGCCGGGCCGAACACAAATGGTTCGCAGTTCTTCATCACCGTCGCACCCACCATGTGGCTTACCGGCAATCACACCATCTTTGGTGAGGTAGTTTCCGGGCAGGAGGTGGTGGACAAGATCACCAAGGTGCCGCGCGGGGCGCAGGACAAGCCGAAAACGCCGGTGGTGCTCGAGTCCGTAACCATTGAGCGGCTGTAACTCCCTCCCCTTGCGGTAGATCTACGCTGGGACCATGTCACCTTGGGTCATCGACTGGGTAGTCGACGGACCTGCTGGCGCCAGCAGCAGAAAGCCTTCCGCTTGCGCTTCAGGAGTGAAACCTCAACCTGCGCGCCCGCTCAGCCGGCTTGTCAAACGCCGATGATGCCGCACAGTTCCTTGACCGAGTCGGCGCTCTTTTCGAGCGCCGCTTGCTCGTCCGCGGTGAGCTTGATCTCGAGGATCTGCTCAAGCCCTTTCGCCCCGAGCTTGCAGGGAACGCCGACACACAAGCCGCGAATCCCGTACTCGCCTTCCAGGTACACCGCGCATGGCAGGATCTTCTTTTTGTCCTTCAGGATTGCTTCCACCATCTCGATCGCCGCGGCGGCGGGCGCGTAGTAAGCCGAGCCCGTCTTGAGATACTTGACGATTTCGGCGCCGCCCTCGCGCGTGCGCTGCACCAGTCGCGCCAGCACCGGCTCGTCGAGCAACTCTGTGATGGGGATGCCGGCGACCGTCGAGTAGCGCGGAAGCGGCACCATGGTGTCGCCATGACCGCCCAGAACAAAGGCAGTGACGTTTTCAACCGAGACCTGCAGTTCTTCCGCGATAAAAGTCCGGAAGCGCGCCGAATCGAGCACGCCGGCCATGCCCAGCACCCGCTCGCGCGGAAAGCCGGAGTGCTTGTAGGCCGCTTGCGCCATGGCGTCCAGCGGGTTCGACACAATGATCAAGATCGCGTCCGGCGAGGTCGCAACCACGCGCGTAATCACGTCCGCCATGATCTTCGCGTTGGTGTGCAGCAGGTCATCGCGGCTCATGCCGGGCTTGCGCGCGATTCCCGCGGTGATGACGACGATGTCGGAGTCCACCGCGTCCGAATAGTCATTGGTGCCGGTGATCCGGCAATCATGCTGCTCAATGGGCATCGCCTCGAGCAGGTCAAGCCCCTTGCCCTGCGGCACGCCTTCAACTACATCCAGCAGAACAACGTCGGCCAGCTCCTTGGCTGCCAGCCAGTGCGCGGCCGTTGCCCCTACGTTTCCCGCGCCTACGATGGTCACTTTCTTCCGCATCGGCTCTCCTTCAAACTAGACAGCCTACCATCGCGGTCGCGTTGACCAAAGCCAACCGCGCTCGTATGATCGTGGATGTCGCGCGAGGCAGGGCCACCGCGATGCACGCGTTGCCCCCTCGTTCAATGGTAGGACAGCTGACTCTGACTCAGCATATCGGGGTTCGAATCCCTGG
>CALMAN010000017.1 GCA_937859835.1 uncultured Acidipila sp.
CGCCCATCGGTGGCCACCATCTCCCGATAAAATCGCACCGCCTGTTCCGGCGTGGCTTCGAAGTGCTCGCGAGCGTAGTCGTACAAACCCAGCAGCCGGTGGCTAGACAGGCAGTCGATGCGGTGCAGGGCCAGGTGCTCCGGGAAGCGCGGCAGCCGGAAAAAGCGCTTCAGTGTGGATTGCTTCATTTTTTCCACATCGCCAAAGCGCATGTGATTGGCGACCAGCGAGGCGATCTGCGCGGTGTCCTCGTTTGAAAAACGCAGCCGCGCACAGATCGCTTCCGCCATGCGCGTGCCTACCTCCGCGTGGCCGTTGAAGCGGATCCGATCCGCGTCGCGCACAAAGCACGGCGGCTTGCCGACATCGTGGAGCAGAGCGGCCCAAGCGAGCGTGGCGGAGCAGCCGGCTTCCAGCTTTTCGAGCAGCAGCAGTGTGTGCACCCAAACATCCCCCTCCGGGTGCCAGTCCGGCGGCTGCTCGACCCCGTGCATCCGGTCGACCTCCGGCAGTACCTCCCGCAGCAGCCCGGTGCGATCCAGCAGCTCAAAGGCATACCGTGCCCCGCCCTCGGTAAGCATGCGGGTCAGCTCGTCGCGGATGCGCTCGGGGCTCACCTGGTGGATGGCGGCGGCCTGCGCGCGGATGGCGCGCTCGGTTTCCGGCTCCAGCGCAAAGCCGAGCCGGGCGGCAAAGCGCACCGCGCGCAGCATGCGCAGCTTGTCCTCGGCAAAGCGCCGGGCCGGTTCGCCGATCGCGCGGATCAGCCGGGCCTGGAGATCGGCTCGGCCGCCGACATAGTCCAGAACCGCATCGGCGAGCGGGTCATAGAGCATGCCGTTGACCGTGAAGTCGCGCCGGAGCACATCTTCGCGCGCCTCGGCCGAGTAGCGCACCGCATCGGGCCGGCGGCCGTCTGAGTAGGCACCGTCACTGCGAAAGGTAGCAACCTCGGTCTGCGTTTCCGTCCCGTGGTTTGCCGGGGTCAAAACCAGAACGACCCCGAAATGCGCCCCCACCGCAAAGGTGCGCGGAAAGGCCGCGAGCACCAGGTCGGGCGTGGCGGAAGTGGCTACGTCGTAGTCCGCGGCGGGCCGGCCAAGCAGCCGGTCGCGCACGCAGCCTCCGGCGTAGAAAGCCTGATGGCCGCGCGCGCGCAGAGTTTCGACAACGTGGAGGGCGGCCTGTTCGCTGGCAGAAAGCGTCGTCATGGGTTTGTTCTTAGGATGACGGCCGTCTTCGCTACGATACGACATGCCCTTTCTCTCCCCAGCCGTGTTGTTGCTCGGGTTTTTGCCGCCGGGCCTGCCGGCTCCGGCGCAAACCAGCGCGCCCTTGCCGGACGCGGGGACGCTGCTCCACGCGGTAGAAGCGCACCAAAGGGACCTTGAAAAAACCCGCGAAAGCTACACCTACCTGCGGCAAACCGTGACCGAAGAGGTAGCCAAGAACGGCTCGGTCAAGAAAACGACGTCCGAGGACGCGGAGATCTTTTACGTCAACTCGCACGAAATCACACACACCGTCCGCAAAAACGGGCAGGCGCTTTCTTCCGGCGACCAGAAAAAAGAAGACGAGCGCGTGCGCAAGGAAGTCGAGAAGGCCGAGACGGTGCCGCCTGGGCAGGCCCTGAACGATGACACGATCAGCGTAGGACGCATGCTGGCGATCATGAAAACCTCGCCGCCGCACCGGGAAGTCCTGGATGGCCGCAGCACCATCGCGCTTCACTTCACCGGCGACCCGCAGGCAAAAACGCACGGGCGTGCCGAAAACGCCTCGAAGAAAGTCGATGGCACCGTGTGGGTCGACGAGCAGGACCGGCAGGTGCGGCGCCTGGTCGCGGTCTTTGACGGCGACTTCGGCATCGGCTACGGACTGCTTGTGCTCGCGAAAGGGAGCAGCTTCAGCTTCGACCAGAAGCCGGTAAACAGCGAGTTGTGGCTGCCGGCAAGCGCGCATGTGCATGTGATCGGCAAGGCGCTGGGCTTTGTGGGCTACCGCGCGGAGATCCAAATCAACGACAGCAGGTTTCAGCGTTTCCATGCCGAAGCCGACCAGGCGCACTGAGATGAGCAGCGACCTGATCCTGGGCATCGAGAGCTCGTGCGATGAGACCGCCGCCGCCGTAGTGGCGGGCGGCCGCACGGTGCTCGCGAGCATCGTGGCTTCGCAGTTTGGCACCCATGCGCCGTACGGGGGGGTGGTGCCGGAGTTGGCGGCGCGCGAGCACCTGCGCAACATCGTTCCTGTCGTGGAAGCAGCCATGACGCGGGCCGGCGTGCGTTTTGAGCAGCTGGCAGCCGTAGCGGTGACCGAAGGCCCGGGGCTGGCGGGCGCGCTGCTGGTCGGCGTGACCTATGCCAAAACGCTGGCCTGGGCCCAGGGGGTGCCGCTGGTCGCGGTCAATCATCTGGAAGGCCATATCCACGCCGTTCTGCTCGAGCACGCGGGCACAGAGCCGGTCGCCGGCCGGACCCTGGCCCTGGTGGTTTCAGGCGGCCACACGCACCTGTACCTGGCCATGCTCGAGGCGAGCAGCTGGCGCTACCGGCTGGCCGGCTACACGGTGGATGACGCCGCGGGCGAGGCGTTCGACAAGGTGGCAAAGCTGCTGGGGCTAGGCTACCCGGGCGGGCCCTGGATCGACCTGCTCGCGGCCCATGGCGATCCGGCAGCGGTGCCGTTCCGGTTTGCCGAGGTGCGCTCGCGACCCGAGCGACAGCGGGCTGCCGGCCCAGCCGGGGGAGAAAGTGAGCTGTTTTCGTTTTCAGGGATCAAAACAGCCGTTCTGCGCTACGTGGAAAGCCACGGCCTGGCGGCGGCGATTGCGGCGCGCGCCGCGGCGCTGCCACCGGGAAGCAGGCCCGCGGATGCGCTTCCGCTCTGCGACGCCCAAACACTGGGGTTGATCGCCTCGTTTCAACGCGCCGTGGTCGACAATCTCGTGACGCGCACGCTGGAGATGGCCAGCCGGTACGGTACCGGGGCAGTGCTGGTTTCGGGCGGCGTGGCTGCCAATCGTGAGCTGCGGACGCGTTTCGGCGAGGCCGGCGCCCGGGCCGGGCTGCCGGTGCTTTTTCCTTCGCCCGCGCTCGCAACCGACAACGCGGCCATGATCGCGGCGGCAGCCTGGCCGCGGTTCCGCCGCGGCGAGTTCGCCGATCAAAGCCTTTCCGCCGAACCCCGTCTACGGCTGGGCGTGTAGCTGGCTGCTAAAATCGACCCGAAAGGCCCTACCCCGCACTTCCCTGCCTGCGACGCAACCGACAGATGACGATTCGCCTCTTCAACACCCTGAGCGGACAAATGGAGCCGCTCGTGCCGATCGATGGCACGACGCTGCGCATGTATGCGTGCGGCCCCACGGTGTACGACTACGGGCACATCGGCAACTTTCGCACCTTTCTCCAGGTGGATGTGCTGCGACGCGCGCTTGAGCTGTTTGGCACGCCGGTGCGCCACGTCATGAACATCACGGATGTTGATGACAAGATCATCCGCAATGCAAGCCTGGCCGGCCTGCACATCCAGGACTACACGCGGCGCTTTGAGGAAGCCTTCTTTGAGGACCTGAACGCACTTGCCGTAAAGCGGCCCACAGAGGTTCCCCATGCAACCGGGCACATCGCCGAGATGGTGGCCCTGGTGGAGCGCCTCGCCGCCGGAAAACTCGCCTACCAGACTGAGGATGGGTCCTGGTACTTCCGCATCGCGGGAGACCCTGATTACGGACGGCTTTCGAAGCGGGACTTTGCCGGCATGACCGATGGGGCGCGCGTCGAGCTCGACGAGTACGACAAGGATTCCGCGCGCGACTTTGCCCTGTGGAAAGCGCCCAAGCTGGGCGAGTATCACTGGACTTCGGCGCTCGGGCCCGGCCGCCCGGGCTGGCACCTGGAGTGCTCGGCGATGGCCATGCGCTACCTGGGAGACACCTTTGACCTGCACGCCGGCGGCGAGGACCTGATCTTCCCGCACCACGAGAATGAGATCGCGCAGTCGGAATGCGCCACGGGGGCCGTGTTTGCGCGGCACTGGTTCCATGTGCGCTTTCTGCTGGTCGAAGGGAAGAAGATGTCGAAGTCCGAAGGCAACTTCCTCACCCTGCGCGACCTGCTGCTGCGCGGCTACAAGGCTTCGGCAATCCGCTCGCTGCTGATCTCGGTGCCGTACGGGCAGCAGCTGAACTTCACCTTTGAAGGCCTGGTCGCGGAAGCAGCCGCGCTTGAGCGCCTGCGGGCGTTCCGCACCCGCGTTGAAAGGCACCTGGCCCAGAATGCGTTCGGGCAAGGAGAGAACGATGCTCTGCAGGCGAGCGTCGAGCAGCACGCGGCCTCGTTCGATGCAGCCTTGGCGCACGATCTGAATACGGCAGCCGCCCGCGCGGCAGTGTTCGAGGTGGTACGGCTGGCGAATACCGCGGCAGACGCGGGCCGGCTCGGACGCGAGAACGCAACCTCGCTGCTGGCATTGCTGGAGCGGTTTGATCGCGTGTTCGCCGTGCTGACCACCGACGACGCAGCAATCACCGAGGCGGCGCTCGGCTGGGCTGAGTGCGAAGGACGCCTCCACGAAGCCCCGGCGGCGCTGCTGCTGCAAAGAACGCTGACCGACGCGCAGATTGAGGCAGAGGTGGAACAGCGCGACGCGGCGCGACGGGCGCGCAACTTCGCCCGCGCCGATGCGATCCGCGATGCACTTGCGGCCAAGGGCGTCGTGCTTGAAGACAGCAAAGGGGAGGTTCGGTGGCGCCGGCGCTAGTGGTGCGGCTCACACCGGCCCCGTACGAGCTCGCTCCTCAGTCCCGTAGGCGAGCTTTGGGTCCATGACGCCCTGAGGCAGCTTCAGTTGTGCTTTGCGGAACCTGTTTCGGTACTGAAGTGCTTCGAGTTCGCCTGAAAAGTAGTTACCTTCCCGCCGCGAGCGCCGATAAAGACGCAGAGAACGATCGAGATCTGCGTGAAGGGTGGGAGGGCCGATGGTACCTGGGTTCCATGCAAAAAGAAGCAAAGCCAGGCGCTTGAAAGGCCATCGCGTGCACGCCGGTCAGCCAGCCCCGGCGCAGCGATCTGCCAAGCAAGGCGGAGGCTCGATGCGCGCGACCTTCGCGAAGATGGAAGAAGCGTTTCGGGCGGCGCCGCTCGGGCTGGCCACGCTGGACCTGAATCTTCGCTATGTCTATGTCAACGAGGCCTTTGCAACCATGTACCGCAAGCCGGTGCAGGACTTTGTAGGCCACTCGGTGGCAGAAGCGGTGCCCAGGTGGGCACCGCAGATCCTGTCGCACCTGAAGCACTGCCTGCTTACGGAAGCCTCCGTGGAGTGCGAGATCGAGGCCGATGTCGCAGGGACCGGGTACCCGAGAGTTTTCCTGCGCACCTGCAAACCGATACGCGACGAAGCAGGCGCGATTATCGGCCTGGCTTGCGGACTCCTCGACATCACGGAGCGGAAACAGGCTGAGGCCGCAATGCGGAAAAGCGAAGAAAATCATCGGCACGCGGTAGAGCTCAACCCGCACATTCCCTGGAGCTGCGGTCCGGATGGCGAACGCTTTGAGATCAGCGCGCGGTGGACAGATCTGACCGGGCTGAACTCGGGCAGCATCACGCTGGATGATTGGAAGCAGGCACTCCACCCGGACGACCTCGCCCCGTTCCTGGCGGCCTGGCGAAAGTCGCTGGTGACAGGGTCGCCCTTCGATGTGGAATACCGCGTGCACTGCGGTGATGGAGACTTTCGCTGGGTGCGCGCCCGCGCCGCGGTGCGGCGGGATCGCTCGGGGCGTATATCAAAGTGGTACGGCATCAACGAGGATATCCATGAGCGGAAGCTGATCGATGCTGCCCTTCGGGAAAAGACGCGGCATCTCGAGCTGGTGACCCACCAGCTTGCACTGAGTTTAAAGGAGGACCACCTTACGGGGCTGGCGAACCGTCGCCACCTCGATGAAGCGATCACGCGGCAGGTGAAGCTGGCTCACCGTTCCAAGCTGCCCTTAAGCCTTGTTCTGTTTGATGTGGACCACTTCAAGGCTTTCAACGACACCTATGGTCACGTTGCCGGGGATGAGTGCCTGCGCAAGGTTGCCGGGGCCCTGCGCAGAGCTACCGGCCGGGCTTCGGACACAGCGGCTCGCTACGGGGGCGAGGAGTTTGCCCTCTTGTTGCCGAACACATCCGAAGAGGGCGCTCTGCAGGTGGCAAACCGGGCTCTTGAAGAGGTACGCGCGCTCGGGATCCCCAACGCCAAGGCGGCGATTCCACAGGTTACGCTGAGCGCCGGAGTTGCAATGCTCGGGCTAGACCAGCACAAGAAACGCTCCACTGCGGATGCTGTTTCAGATTTCCTGAAGATGGCTGACCTGGCGCTGTATGCGGCGAAGAAAGCGGGGCGCAACTGCGCCCAGGGCAGGAGCCGACAGGCATAGGTCGCAACGGCAAAGAACGGCACAACGGACGAGTAGCCTGGTCGGCGGCCGGCTCAGAGCCTGCTTCACACCCCCGCGTGCGCGTGCATCGCGAAGGGGGTTGGCAGGGCGGATGAAGCGCGGCTGGCGGCGTAACCCTTACGCCAGCCACAGTCGGACCGCGCGCTGCCAGAGCTCGGCGCGATTGCCTTCCGGGTCAGTAAACCATCCAAAACGACCGAAGTCGCAGGTTCACGTTTCGGATCGACAACGACCCTGGCAGCCCGGGATTGGTCGACAACCGCGTCGTGATCGTCTACCTGGAAGTTCAGCACTGCGGACTGACGGGAAAGTACTCGGAGGGGCGTGGGAAGAACGACACGCAATGCGGACGCGCGGCACTTCGCCCCGGGAAGACGAAGCCGGCTGCATCGACGCCAAGGCCGAGGTGCTGCCCGGACTAGTTCTACTGCACAGCCAGATTTCTACCTGCAGGAAGACGCCACCCAGGCCTGTGATTCCCTCCGCTTCGCAGCCTGCCATCCGTAAAGCCGGCAGACGAAAAAAGGGCAGCCCCTGGGGCTGCCCTTCGATTCCACACAGTTACCGGTTAGGCAGGGGAAGGACTGCCTTCCGGGAAGCCCCCACCATGCTTCGGTTCAGGCTTCAGCACCTGCTGCACGTCGCCTGCCGGAGTTCCATTCGGCGGACCAGGCTGCTTCATCGGAGGCAGCTCGCGTCCCTCGATGATCATCCGGATGTCGGCGGCATCGATCGTTTCACGCTCAAGCAGCGCGGTCGCCATGCGGTGCATGGCATCCTGGTGCCCATCAAGAATGCTGTACGCAGACTTGTAGGCCTCGTCGACCATGGACCGGACCTCGGCATCAATCTGGCGTGCCGTCTCTTCCGAGAAGTCGCGATGCTGGGCGATTTCGCGGCCAAGAAAGATCTGCTCCTCCTTCTTGCCGTAGGTAAGCGGTCCCAGGCGGCTCATGCCATACTCGCAAACCATCTTGCGGGCCAGCTCGGTGGCACGCTCGATGTCATTCCCGGCACCGGTCGTCATCTGCTTGAGGAAGATCTCCTCAGCGATGCGGCCGCCCATCAGGATGGCAAGCTGCGTTTCCAGGTAGTCCTTGGTGACCGTGTGCTTGTCGTCCACCGGCAGCTGCATGGTTACGCCAAGCGCCATGCCACGGGGGATGATCGTGACCTTGTGCAGCGGGTCCGCGTGCTTGCGTGTCGCCGCCACCAGCGCATGCCCGGCTTCATGGTAGGCGGTGACCCGCTTTTCCTCGTCGCTCAGCAGCATAGACTTGCGCTCGGCGCCCATCATGACCTTGTCCTTGGCAGCCTCAAAGTCGATCATGAGCACAGCCTTGCGGTTGGCCCGGGCAGCATTCAGGGCTGCCTCGTTCACCATGTTGGCGAGATCGGCGCCTGAAAAGCCCGGGGTGCCGCGCGCCATAACCCGCAGATCCACGTCGGGATCGGTCGGCACCTTGCGTGCATGGACCTGGAGCACTTCTTCGCGGCCGCGTACATCCGGGCGGCCCACAATGACGCGACGATCAAAGCGGCCCGGACGGAGCAGCGCAGGGTCGAGCACGTCAGGCCGGTTGGTGGCCGCGACCAGGATCACGCCGTCGTTCGACTCAAAGCCGTCCATCTCCACCAGAAGCTGGTTGAGGGTTTGCTCACGCTCGTCGTGACCGCCGCCCAGGCCGGCCCCGCGGTGGCGTCCGACCGCGTCGATCTCATCGATAAAGATGATGCACGGGGCGTTCTTTTTTCCCTGCTCGAACAAGTCCCGCACCCGGCTTGCGCCGACGCCGACAAACATCTCGACGAAGTCTGAACCGGAAATCGAGAAAAAGGGAACGTTCGCCTCGCCGGCCACCGCGCGGGCCAGCAGGGTCTTGCCGGTTCCCGGAGGTCCAACCAGCAGCACGCCCTTGGGGATGCGGCCGCCGAGCTTCTGGAACTTTTGGGCTTCGCGCAGGAACTCAATGATTTCCTTGAGTTCTTCCTTGGCCTCGTCGACGCCGGCAACATCCTTGAAGGTCACCTTCTTCTGCTGCATGGAAAGCAGGCGTGCCCGGCTCTTGCCAAACGACAGAGCCTTGTTCCCGCCTGACTGCATCTGGCGCAGCATAAAGAACCACAGAGCGCCGATAATGATCAGCGGGCCTAGGTTGAAGAGGATCGGCAACCAGGAACTGCCCTGGTTATCCCGCACCGTCACAGAAACGTGATTGTCCTGCAGGATGTCATACAGGTGCGAGTAGGTCACCGGCACCGTTACATGGTAAGGCGTGCCGCTTTTCAGCTTGCCGCGCACCTCGTTGTTGTTGGTAACTGTGGCATCCTGCACCTGGCCGGTCTGCGCGTCCTGCAGGAAAGTCGAGAACGACATGTCCTGATCGTGCCCGGTGCCACTGCCCTTCTGGAATACCTGCCACAACAGAATGAGGCAGGCAAAGATGAACACCCAGAAGATAATCGTTTTGACCGTTGAATTCACCAGAAACCCTCGCTTCTCTTCGGCGCGCCGCCACTACGCAGCGCGAAAGCCTTGTACCCGTTAGACGCGTTTCCTTTGCCAAAGAAGCAGCCCGTCGCTGCAGCGAATCCATCGGCTCAAAGGGACACCCACACAGACTACAGGAGGACACATTCCGAGTGTAGACACGATTCGAGCCTCTTCGCGGATTTTCCGTCCGGCTGAACCGTTCTGGGCCGGTGGGTCCAAAAAGACGATGCCGATCACCCAATCAGCCAGCGAGCGCGCCCTTCGCCGGCAGCGAAGTTCTATGCTGAGTCCGTGAAGCCGAAACGATCCCCTGTGCCCACGCCCTTCTTTTCCCGTGCTGCCCTGCCTCCGGGAACACGCCTCGGGTTAGCGGTCTCCGGGGGGTCGGACTCCGTGGCCCTGCTGCGGCTGGCTGTGGAGATGGCAGGGCGCAGCGGCTGGACCCTGCGGGTGCTCCATGTGGAGCACGGGCTGCGCGGCGAGCCCTCCCTGGCGGACTCGCGATGGGTCGACGCTCTCGCGCAGGAGCTGGGGCTGGCCTGCGACGTGCTTCGCGGCAGCGCGGCGGGCGGAGCGGCCGGGCTGGAGGAAGCGGGCCGGCAGCTCCGCTACGGCTGGTTCAAGCAGCTGCTCGGAAGCGAACTGGACGTGATCGCTACCGGGCATACCCTCGATGATCAGGCCGAAACTGTGCTGGGCAAGCTGCTGCGGGGAGCGTGGACCGCCGGGCTGGGCGGCATCCATCCGGCTGTGCCGGCCGCGGACCTGCCCGGGGACGCCGCTCCCACCCGCGGCCTCGTGGTGCGCCCTCTCCTCCGAGCCCGCCGTGAAGCGTTGCGGGCCTGGCTCCAAGCGATCGGGCAAAGCTGGCGGGAAGACGAGACCAACGCCAGCCTCGCGTTTACGCGCAACCGCATCCGGCTGCGCGCACTACCCATGCTTGGGGAGGTGAACCCGCGTGCAGCCGAACATCTGGCGCAGGTGAGCGTGCTCGCGCGAGAAGACGAAAGCTACTGGCAAAACGAAGTAGAGCGCGTTCTGCCGGGACTGTTGCTGCCCGGTAAGCCGGTACGGGGAGGAGGGCGGGCAAGCTCGACCCTGCCCGGGGCGGCGACCCTGGCGATGGAAGCGGATCGGCTTCGCGCCCTCCCGCCTGCCCTGCGACGGCGTGTGCTGCGGGCCGCGGCCGGGCAGCTTGGCGCCCAGCTCGACTCCCTGGAAACAGACCGGGTTTTCGGGCTGCTCGAAGGAGCGGCCGGCAGCACAGCCCGGCGAGAGCAGCTGACGGCAGCCGTGCGCGCCGAGCGCACCGCGCGGGAGCTGCGGTTCGTTGTGGAAGCACCGGACCGGTCCCCGGACACGGCCATGCCGGTTGCCATTCCCGGCGAAGTGATTGGCTTCGGAGTCCAGCTCCACGTCTCGCATGCGTCCGGCATGCCGCAGCAGCCTGCCCTGCTCCGCGCCGCCCGCCCCGGAGACCGCGTCCAGCTTCGCTACTCGAGCGGAGCTCCCAAGCGAATCAAGGAGGTGCTCGAAAGGATGAACATAGCCCCGGGCAGGCGCGCGGACTGGCCGGTGCTCGCCTGGGAAGGGGAGTTGGTCTGGGTGCGCGGGGCCGTGCTGGAGCCGACCCCCAAGAACACCCAGCTGGTCATCACCGCCAGTGCGCTGGACTAGCGCGGAGCATTCCTGATGGGGGAGCGGAGCAACCCTCCGCTGCTGCAGGAAGAAAGCGGGCCGCCCGCGGGCACCTCATGGCCGGAGCGCCTCACCCAGCCAGTCCGTGAACGCATCGGGCGTTTGATCGCGGTTTAAAAACGCCCGCACCAGCTGCTTGCCGGGCTTGGACCCGCCTGGCTCCAGCACTTCTTCTCGGTAGCGCGCCGTGACCGCCTCGGCCAGCAGGTCATCGGCTGCAAACTCCCGAAAGAAATCGAGCGCAATCACCTTGTCATAAAGGTAGGTGTAGTAGTTGGACGAGTAGCCAGTGAGGTGCGTGAAGCTCGCGTACAGCTTGTTGCCGTCCACCCACTGGTAAGGCAGGAAGCGACGGTAATCTTCCTCGAGCAGCTGGTCCAGGTCGAGCGTGGCAGGATGGAGCCGGTGCGTGTCGAGCGAGTAGCTGGTGTAGAACAACTGGGTGCGCACCGCATCAGAAATTCCAAAAGCTCCGGCGCGGTTCATACGCTCCACCAGGGTCGCCGGAATCGGCTCGCCGTTCTGGTAGTGGTGCGCAAAGCGGGCCAGCAGCGCGGGATCGTGGAAAAACTCTTCCAGCATCTGCGAAGGCACTTCCACGAAATCGCCCTCGGTCGCGATCCCGCTCACGCCGGCCCAGGCCTGCTGCCCGCCCAGAATGGCATGCATCAGGTGGCCGAACTCGTGGAGAAAGGTGGTGACGTCGGAGTGTTGCAGCAGACCAGGATCGCCGTCGCCGCTCCCCCCGGGAAAGTTGCAGATCAGCGCAGCCTGAGGGACCTGGCGGCCGCGAATGCCGGGGATCAGCGGCGCGGCAGAAAACCACTTGTCTTTTCCATCGCGCGGGTGCATATCCAGGTAGAACCTGCCGATCCGCGTTTCCCGGGCGGCTTTGTCGCGCAGCTGGCCTGCCTGGTAAACATCCCACGTGGTCACGCTCGGGTGCCAGGTTTCGGCGTCCGCGACCGGCTCGAAGCGCACGCGGAAAAGCTGCTCCACAAGCGAAAGCACCCCGGCTTCCACGCGGTGGTACGGGAAGTAGGGCCGCACATCCTGCGAATCAAACGAAAACCGCGCACGGCGGAACTGCTCCATCCAAAAGCTGCGGCTCGACGCATCAATGGCTTCGAGCGCGCGCTCGCCCCGTTCCCGCGCGAACTCGAGCACGGCGTTGTATTCCCGGTCCGCGCTTTCCTTGGTGGCCGCGTCCAGTTCGTCCAGAAACCGCTGCATGTTCCCTGAAGACTCCATCATCTGGTCGGCGGTCGCGAGATCGGCCCAGGTTTCAAAGCCAAGCAAGGTGGCAATCTCGCGCCGTACGCTAAGCAGCTCCTGCAGGGGCGCAACGTTTTGCGGAAAGGCGCGCCGCTGGTAGGCCAAAAACATGCGCCGCCGCAGCCCGGCGCTGCGGGCAAAGGTCATGACGGGAAGGTAATCCGGGAATTCGGTCGTCAGCACGATCTTGCCGGCGTGCTCGCCCTCGGTACGCGGCCCGTGGCTGGTGCGGAAATCCTCGGGAAGCCCGTCCAGCTCATCTGCGCTCTCGAGCACTACGGTGCCGACGCTTTCCTGCACATTGCGTCCGAACTGGAGCGAAAGGGTGGTGGCGCGCTCCTGCAGGGCTTGCAGACGGTCGCGGGTGTCCTGGTCGCGATCAACACCGGCCAGCCGGTAGCTGAGCAGGGTGCGCTCCAGGTAATGCATGGTCCCCGGGTCTGCTTCGCCCACCGGGATCGCGCTGAGGGCCTGGTACACGTCGCGGTTCAGTCCAAGGGCTACGCCCGCCTGGGCGACTTTTTGGAGCTGCGCCTGCGCCGTGTCGCGCATGTTCATGTCCGGATGGACGCTGTTGAGAAGCGAAAGCTGCGAACCGGTCGCGCTGAGCACGGCGACCGCGTCGTCGTAGGGGCGCAGAGTTGTTTCGAGCGTTGCCCCGCCGGCGTTGCTGCCGAGCTCCTCGAGCAACACAGCATGCCGGGCAAGTGCATCGGCGACCCAGGCTTCAAGCGCGTCTGGGCTAGACAGGGTCCAGGGGTGAAGAGCAGGTGGGGGTGCAGCGGTGGAAGTCATGCTCGGTTAGAGTGGCTTCCGTGCGCTTGCGCTGTAAGCGAGGGTGAAACTAGTCGCGCCCGAGCTGCCCTGTACCGGGCCGAACTTGGGCCGCACCGGGCGCAGCGATCCCGGTCGAGGACAGCAAAGGGGCAAATGCTCTAGCATCAGCAGGCGGCCAGAGCCAGGGAGAGGGTTTGGGAAACCAGCACAACTTGCCTTCAGCGCTCCCGGAAGTGTTTCCGGAAGTGCTGAAGGAGCGGCTCGACCCTGTGTGCGTCGCCGTGCAGGCTTCCGACCCTGCTTCCCTGTTTCGCCATGCGGCTGCCGCCCTGGCCGAGAGCCGCTTTCTGGAGCTACGCTTCGACGGGCTCGCTCAACCAGGCGCTGCGCTGGAGCCCCTTCGTGAGTTTCGCAAGGCCCACCCTCAGGCGACCGTGCTTGCGACCTGCCGCCGGCGCGCGGGCGGGGGTGGTTTTCGGGGTACGGCCGGGGAGCAGATGGAGCTGCTCCTCGCGTGTGCAGCTGCGGGCGCTACCCTGGTGGATCTGGAAGGGGAAACGCTGGCCGAGGTGAGCCCGGAGCAGCTGCTGCTGTTCGCGGACGCGCTCACCCGCAACGGCGCGTGGTTGCTGGTCAGTGCCCACGACTTCACGGGTCCAGGCGATCCGGAGCGGGTGCTCGGCGACCTACGCAGGCTGGCCTCCCCGTGCCGGCCTGCAATATATAAGGTAGTGTCGACCGCACGGTGCCTCGCGGACAACCTGCGCATGCTCGCGTTTCTTGAGTCCCGGCGCGCGGTTGGGCTGGTTGGGCTTTCGATGGGCATGGCGGGACTACCGAGTCGCGTGCTGGGGCTGCGCGCCGGTGCCGTATTTACCTTTGCCTCGGCAACCGGCGGCGAGGCCACGGCCGAAGGCCAGCTTCCCGCCCGCGCCCTGCTCCAAACCTACAGGGCGCCCGCACTGGGGCCGCAAACCCGCGTGTATGGGGTAGCAGGCAATCCGGTCGCGCATTCGCTTTCCCCGGTCCTGCACAATGCGGCGTTCCGGGCGGCAGGGCTCGACGCTGTGTACCTGCCCCTGCACACGACCTCGATGGGGGATCTGCTTGAGCTGGTCGCGGGCCTGCCGCTTGCCGGGCTAAGTGTGACCATGCCCTGGAAGATCGAGATTGCCCGCCACCTCCATACGCTGGACCCGCTCGCAGCCGCGATCGGCGCCGTCAACACGGTGGTGCGCGGACCGGACGGGGCGCTCTGGGGGACCAACACGGATGCTGACACGATTACTGAACTTCTGGAGGAGCGGATCGCTCTCCACGGCGCGCGGGTGCTGCTCCTGGGGGCGGGCGGCGCGGCGCGTGCTGCGGCCTTTGCCCTGCGCAGCCGGGGAGCGGGGGTATGGATCCTGAACAGGACCCAAAGCGCGGCGCAAGAGCTTGCCCGTGCCAGCGGCGCCGAGCTTGCCGACCGGACCAGGCTCGGCGGCTTTGATGCCGTGGTCCAGGCCACGCCCGCCGGCATGCGGGGCGATGCGGCCGAAGCCGTTTCCCTGCTCGACGCGGAAGCGCTTGCGGGCGTGCGGGTGGTGCTTGAGATGGTGTACCACCCGCCCGAAACTCCCTTGACGCGCCTGGCAAGCTCGCTTGGCATCGCAGTGATCAGCGGCCTTGCCATGTTTACTCACCAGGGAGCACGCCAGTGGGAGCTTTGGACCGGGCAGAAAGCGCCGCTTTCGGTGATGCGCGAGGCGTTGCAGGAAGCCCTGGGGCACAGCACCGGCATCGGGCGCACGAGTGAACCGGCGGAGCCGGAACACGAACACGAACACGAACAGGGAAGGATCGGCGATGGAAAAGTATGACGCGGTAGAGCGCCTGATGCAGCTGGCGACTGAAAAGGCCTCCCCGCCGGGTAGGGCAGCGGGCAGCGATCGGGACCGGGTCTCCGTTCTGCGAGCAGGAGGGAGGGTGCGGGAGCCGCTGCCGCACCCGGCAGCCGGAAACGAAGCCGGGGGCGTCTCGCCTGAGCCCGCGGTGTCCACGGCCGAGCGAGGCCGGCAGCTGCTGGGCGCGTTGCGGCCCTTTTTGCCGGCCG
>CALMAN010000018.1 GCA_937859835.1 uncultured Acidipila sp.
GCTCTGCTCCAGCCGTACACACCACAAGGATAAAGCGCACGGCGGCGCGCCGGTTTTCAGCGTGGAGATGCTATGTCGCCTCATTGCATCCTCGCCATCGTAGCTAACCCTGCCCGTCGCCGCTACCCGCCCGTACCACTTCCCCGAGTCCTTGACGGTGCGCTTTCCGTCCCGGAAGTCCACATAGGTCAACCCGTAGCGCTGGCTGTACCCATCGGCCCACTCGAAGTTATCAAGCAGGCTCCAGGCATGGTACGACCGCACCTTGGCTCCATCCCCCATCGCTCGCGCGAGCTCGAGGAGGTAGCTGCGAAAAAACGCAATCCGGCGCGGGTCCGGGACGCTTCCGCCCGCCGCCGGGTAGGGCGCGTCCAGGTAGCTGCATCCGCTTTCGGTCAGCTCAATCGGCGGAAAGTTATACTCGCGCGACACCTGCATGACCAGGTCGTAGATCCCGCGGGGAAACACTTCCAGCCCGGCGTCGGTCAGCGGCCCTTCGCTCGGCATCTCCGCGTGGAAGCGCGTCAGGGCGTCGCGGCTTCCTTCCCCGCCGCCGTCCAGCTCGGTTTCGGTGCCGAACTGCGCGCCGCCCGCGCCTGTCGTGCTCTTCACATCCGAGATGACCCGCCGGGTGTAGTAGTGGAAGCCCACCCAGTCGAGCGGCGCCTTCAGGATCAGCTCATCCCCGGGGCGAAAGCCCATCTCCGCATAGGGCGTCGGACCCACAAACGCTTTGGGGTAGTCGCCATACATCGCGGCATGGAGGAAGAAGACGTTGTTCATCGCATGGTAGCGGGCCGTGGCGGCACGGTCCGCTTCGCTGTCGGTCTTTGGGTAAGCCGGCGCCATGCCGTAGGCGCTGCCTACCGTCGCCCGGCTCGATCCTGCCTTCAGGGCGCGCTGCGCCTTGCCCTGCGCCAGGCCGATCGTGTGCGCCGCCCGGAGAAACAGCCGGTAATCGGCCTTGCCCGGCGGAAACGCCCCTGCCCCATACCCCAGGTAGGCAAAGGTCCAGGGCATATTAAAAGGCGCCCACACCGTAATCCGGTCGCCCAGGCTCCGGGCCAGGATGCTCGCGTACTCCGCAAAGTAGTCGGCCAGCTCGCGGTTGGGCCAGCCTCCCTTGTCCTCGAGCGCCTGCGGCAGGTCCCAGTGGTACATGGTGCAAAACGGCCGGATGCCGTTCTCGAGCAGGGTATCGACCAGCCGCGCATAGTGATCGAGACCCTTCTGGTTGGCCGGCCCCGTCCCGGTCGGCTGGATGCGCGGCCAGGAGATCGAAAAGCGGTAGCTCCGCAGGTTGAGCTGCTTCACAATGGCGATGTCTTCGCGAAAACGGTGGTACTGGTCGCAACTTACATCCGCGGTCGCCCCACCCCGGATCTTGCCGCGGGTGTGGCTGAACCGGTCCCATACCGACTCGCCCTTGCCATCCTCATTCCAAGCCCCCTCGACCTGAAAGGCCGAAGTCGCGATGCCCCAAAGGAAGCCGGGCGGAAACTGCGCCCCCTGTTGCCCCTGTTGC
>CALMAN010000019.1 GCA_937859835.1 uncultured Acidipila sp.
CTGCCGGCGCCGCAGATCCGTGCCGCACAGGTTTTGCAAAGCATGAACGGCACGGCGATGCGGGTGGGGATGCACACGGAGGAGTTCGGCTCGATCTCTATTGCCACCTCTGTGTCTCCGTCCGGCCTGGCTGCGCAGATCGCGCTTGACCATGGCGAACTGGGCCGGGCGCTGGCCGCGCACCTGCCGGGCATGGAAGAGCGGCTGGGTAGTGCCATGGGGTTAGCGGCAAAGGTGGAACTGCGCGACGCGGGTGCGTCCGCCTTTGCCGGAAACCCGGGATCCCCGGGCAGGGATACCGCACAGGGTGGCGGCAGCCGGCAAGGCAGCGCGGGCGGCGGCGGCTGGAGTGCGCCGGGCAGAGCTGAGGGCTACGCCTCGTCCGCAGAAGCAGCCGCGGTGGAAAGCAGCATAGGCGTACGCCTGAGTGTGCGCGCATGAGCAACATTGTCGAAATCGAGAAAGGAAAAGAGGGTCAAGAGTTATGTCGATAGCAGCCATTGGGGGAGCAAGCCCCGCTCCGTTCTTCGGAGCAGTGCATACGAAACTAAGCGCAAAGCCGCAGGACACAGCTGCGAGCGGAACCACGAGCACGTCGGGCAGCGGAAACAACAGCCTTTCCGCGGGCAATCTCGGCACGACGTTTCTCAACCTGCTGGTGCAGGAGTTGCAGAACCAGGATCCGACGCAGCCCATGGACCCCACCGCGATGGTTGGGCAGATGATCTCGCTCAATCAGCTTGACCAGCTGATCAGCATCAACTCGGCGCTGACGCCGGCGGCGAGCACGGCGACCGGCGCTTCCACGGGTTCGGGCAGCAGCTCCGGCGTGAGCGCGGAGGCAGTTCGCGGCCCGGCGACAGCAGACGCCACCCAGGCCGCGGCAAAGGCCGTGGCAGCTCTTGACCCCTCGCAAAGCGGCGCCTCTGCGGCTGGCGCCCAAGCCGCGCTTGGAGCAGCGCTCGCACCCGGCAGCGCCGCCAACGGCGCGAACACACCCCTCGATCTTGGAACCCTCAAAACACTTCTCGGAGGCAAGTAGATGTCATTCTTTTCCGTCCCCCTTTCCGGGCTGAACGCCAGCCAGAGCGCTCTTCAAGCAATCTCCTCGAACCTGTCCAATGTCGACACGGACGGCTACAAGGACCAGAACGTTACCTTTAGCGATCTGTTCTCGCAGGCTTCCTCGTCCAACGGTGCGCTCGATCCGTTGCAGACCGGGGCTGGCGTGACCACGGCTTCAACGACCTCGAACTTCACCACGGTCGCGTCCACCCCTACCGGCATCGCGTCCAACATGGCGCTGAACGGGAACGGATTTTTCATCCTGCAGCAGCCCGGCGGCGCTATTGGGTACTCGCGGGCGGGCGACTTTACCACCAACAAGGCAGGGCAGCTTGTTGCTCCCGATGGCTCGCTGGTGATGGGGTACCCGGCGCAAAACGGCGTGGTCAACACGGCGGCAGTGCTCCAGCCTTTACAGATCGGCACCGGCCTGACTGGGCCGGCGACGGCAACGACCAAGTTCAGCGCCGACATCAGCCTTGACTCAGCGACCGGGATTGGCGAAACGGCGCCGTCCTCCGCGATCACGGTTTACGATTCCCTGGGCCAGGTGCAGAACCTCCAGATCAATTACACAAAGACCGCGGCAAACACCTGGAGCTACACCGTGACGGTACCAACGTCAAGTCTTGCTCCCACCACGCCGCCATCGACGAGCACAACGACCACGGTGGCCAGCGGCAATCTGACCTTCAACAGCAATGGCGTGCTGACCTCGCCGGTGGACCCTGCAACAGGCAAGCCGTCGCCGGTCAGCATCAGCATCCCGGCTTTGTCCGATGGTGCGGCGGCCATGAACATCAGCTGGAACCTGGCCGATTCGAGCGGCGGCAGCACCATCTCGCAGACTGACCTGGCCAGCGGCACCTCCAACGAGGTTTCCGACGGCAACGCCGCCGGCACGCTGCAGGGCTTCAGTGTGGAAGCAGACGGAACCGTGGAAGGGCAGTTTTCAACCGGCGGCACGATCGCACTGGGCCAGGTCGCGGTGGCAACCGTGGAGAACACGCAGGGTTTGCAGCAGATCGGGAACAACCTGTTCCAGGTCACCGCGGGTTCGGGCCAGGCGCAGGTGGGCATTGCCGGCACCGGCGGTCGCGCCACGGTCATCGGCGGTGCGGTGGAAGGCTCAAATGTGGACGTCGCGAGCGAGTTCTCGAAGATGATCGTGGCGCAGCAGGCGTATGAAGCCAATGCGAAAACCGTCACCACCTTTGACCAGGTTGAGCAGGCGACCCTTGCCATGCTGACCACCTAGACTTTTCGGTGAAGCTGCGGTGGCTTTCGCGCCGATGAGCCTTTGATGAGACGGCGCGAGAGCGAGGGAAGTGCGAGGAAAAAGGGGCGCAAAGATGCTCACGGCCCGCGCTCCCCTTTCTCACCGTGGACTCATTTTCGGCGGACACCCAGGCGCCCATGCGTCCGCGCCTCCGTGTTTCTAACCGAATTTGGCCCAGCATAGCTGCCGCCCGGCAGTGCCTACCGTCTTTGGTAACCGAGACGGCCCCTCACACAGGCTTTGGCGACCCGCTTGCATTTCTTCTCCGCGAAGGCTTCCCTCGGCAACTGCTGGCAGGGAGGCTACGCGGGAGAGCAACCGGATGAGCACGGCACTGCAAGTGACGGAAACAGGAACGGATACCCAGGACGCTCCGCGTCATCGACCAGCGGAAGTGCTGCCCTGGCTGCCGTGTACGCTGGCGCTGGATGTACCGGTTGTGGGCTTCACCGTGCGCACGCTGCTGGATCTTGCGCCGGGCGCGGTGCTGGAAACCAACTGCCACCAGAGTATGGACATTCCGTTTCGTGTGAACGGATTGCTGATGGCCTGGTCCGAGTTTGAAGTGGTTGGCGAGCGCTTGGCCGCGCGCATTACGGATCTGGCATGAAGTTTTGGCAACGGGTCCTGCGGGGAAGAGAAAGGCTCGCGTCTGGACGCGAACACCCGGTCCGCGGCATGGAACCCTTTTGTCGCGCCGGGAACAGCGCCTCCTGGAAGCGGGCCTGGCAGGCCGTGTGCGGCGCCTGCCGCAAGCTGCTCGCCCTGCAGCAGGTACGGGTTGGCAGCCGGCGGCTTCGGCTGATCGAAAAGGTAGCGCTCGGCGAGAAGCAGTTCGTGGCGCTGCTTGAGATCGACGGTGTGCGCTTCCTGGCCAGCAGCAGGGGCGGCATGACGCCGATGCCCTCGTCCGACCCGTATGTGCCCCTGCAGACTGCGCCTGTTGCGCAGGCCATGCAATCCGTTCCCCTCCTGGGCGAGCTGGACAGCTGTGTTTCGGCAGCCGGCGCGACGGTTCACGCAGGCGCGCAAACCGCGCAGCAGGGAAGTGATGGCCCGGACACTTTCGCTTTGCCGGCAAAGAAAAGAACCCGTTCCGCAGCCCAGCGTGTGCAGGTGCTTCGGGAGATGACTGCCCGTGCTGAAGTCGCGGCAGCTTCCTCGGATCCGGCGCCCCCCGGGAAAAAGCAGCCGCAGCGGCCCCGGAAGTCCAAGGCCACCGCCGCCCAAGCACTCGGCGCAGGCAAGAAAAGAGCTCCCCGGACGCGGAAGGGAGCACCCGCAGTGGAGCCGGCGCTCCGGGGGGAAAAGCAGCCGCAGCGGCCCCGGAAGTCCAAGGCCGCCCCAGCACTCGGCGCAGAAAAAAAGAAACGGGCGCCCCGGACGCGGAAGCGAGCACCGGCAGTGGTCGCAGCGGAGGCTGCCGGCGGTTCCACGCCCGTCCCGGCGACAAAGCTCGCGGCAGTACCACCCAAGCCGCAGCCCCGCCGCCCGGGCGTTGCCGGGAAGCAGGGGGAGGCAGCGAGCGCCTCCCCGGCCCAGATTGACGAACCCCAACAAGCGGCCGCCGCGAATGGAGGCACAATGCCAGGCGCGATGCTGGGCAGGATGCCAGGCGCGACGCTCGATGAGGAAGACATCAGCGCGGAAAACAACTTTGCCGCCCTGCTCGAAATCCGCATGCTGGCCGAGGAGGTGTTCGGGCAGGTAGACCGTGGCGGCGAAACGCCGGAGGGGCGTCCGCCGGCCCCTGCACGGCCCGAACACACACCGAGGCGGCCCATGCGCGGAGAAAGCGGACTGAGCCGCTTACGGCGCCGGTTCGTCGTTCTCCCGTGTTTGCTTGCCATGTTCTTGCTGCTACAAGGCGCGGCGCATGCGCAGGGGCCCCGGCTGCCATCGCCCGTGCTGCAGGCAGGGCTCGCTTTGAGGCCTCCTGTGCCGGCCGGTATGGCGCTCGCGTTGCTGGCGCCCGCTCCCCTCGCACCGGCGGGCAGCGGCGACATTCGCATCAGCGGACTGGGCGGCTCGTCGGCTTCCTGGGGCATTGTTGTTCTGCTCACGCTGCTTACGCTGATCCCGTCGCTGCTGATGTGCATGACCCCGTTTGCGCGGCTGCTGGTGGTGTTTCACTTCTTGCGCCAGGCTCTCGGACTGCAGACCACGCCGTCCAATCAAACCCTCATCGGGCTTTCGTTGATCCTGACATTTTTTCTCATGCAGCCGGTCGGAGAGGTCATCTACCGGGACGCTGTGCTGCCGGTCCAGGCAGGCAAGATGACCCCGCTCGATGGCGTGGTGCGTGCCGGGGAACCGGTACGACACTTCATGGCGCGCTTTGTTCGCGAGAAAGATGCCGCGCTTTTCCTCGAGATCGCCAAGGAGCCGCGGCCGCACTCGATCGAGGACCTGTCTTTTCGCGTGCTCCTGCCGGCCTACATTCTTTCCGAGCTCAAATCCGGCTTCCAGATTGGGGCGGTGTTGTTTCTGCCCTTCTTGATCGTGGACATGGTTGTGGCTTCCATCACCACCTCGGTCGGCATGATGCAGCTGCCGCCGGTGGTGATCTCAACCCCGCTCAAGCTCCTGCTTTTTCTCATGGTGGACGGCTGGCACCTGCTGATCAGCGCGCTGATGCGGAGCTTCAACTGATGCGCCGGACGGAGGGCAAGCGATGGGCGTAGATCAGGTGGTGGCACTGGGCCGCGGCATGTTGGCAGAGGTCATGATCCTGGTCGGCCCGATTCTGCTGGTGGCCATTGCCGTTAGCCTGCTTGTCAACGTGGTGCAGGTGCTCACGTCCTTGCAGGACCAGACCCTGTCGTCGGTGCCGCGGCTGATTGCAACCGGCACTGCGCTGTTTTTCCTGATGCCCTGGATGTGGAGCCAGCTCGCCAGCTACACCATGCGGCTGCTTTCGGACTTCCACAAGGTGCTTGAGTGATCACGATCCCGTTTCTCAACATCATCGCGGGATTCCTGTTCGTCAGCGTGCGGCTATCGGGGCTGATGCTGTTTGCGCCCTTTTTCGGCAGCGATGCCGTGCCCGCGCGCATCAAGGCTGCCTTGGTGGTCGCGCTTTCGCTCCTGCTCTACCCCATGGTCGCGCCGCACTTTCCGGTCACGCCCTTGAATCAGTGGCCGTTGCTGGTGTTTGGCGAGCTGCTTACCGGGGCCTCGATCGGCATTGCCACGTCGCTGGTCTTTGACGCGGTCCAGATGGCCGGACAGATCCTGAGCGTGCAGATGGGCTACTCGCTGATCTCGATCCTTGACCCGCAGACCCAGGCGGAATCGACCGTGGTCGCTACCTTTCATCAACTGCTCGCGATGCTCATTTTCCTGAGGCTGGATGTGCACCTGTGGATTCTTCACGCGATCGGCGACAGCTACAGCTACCTGCCGCCCGGCTCGGCGCACCTGGGTCCGGCCTTTGTGCGCACCGCGCTCGGCGCGGCCGCGGCCGTTTTCGCGACGGGCGTGCAGCTGGCAGCACCGGTGCTTTCCGCTACGCTGCTGGCCGATGTGGTGCTTGGATTGCTCGGCAAAGCCTCGCCACAACTGCCCGTCATGCTGCTCGGGCCCGCGATCAAGAGCCTGCTGGGCATTTCCGTACTGATCGCCACGCTCAAGTACTGGCCGGACATGTTTCGTGGCTTTTTTCTCAGGTCCATTGAGCTGGGCGAGCAACTGATGCACCTTGCGAGGTAGCGGAACAGGGCCATGGCGGACGAGTCGAAAACAGAGCGAGCAACACCCAAGCGCCGGCAAAAGGCGCGCGAGCAAGGCAGCGTTGCCCGCTCGCGCGAGCTGCCCTGGGTGCTTGCCGCTGTCGGCATGGTGGCCTCGCTGATGCTGATGGGCCAGGGAGCGGCGCAGCACTGGACGACCTTCTACCGTGAGCTGCTCGATGCCGCCGTCGACCAGGGAATCGAGCCGGATGGTCCGGTGCTGTTCTGGTCTGCGGTCGAGGTGCTGCGCTGGACCGGACCGGTGCTGGGCGCCGGCGTCCTGCTTTCCCTTTCGGCGCAGCTGGCGCAGGGCGGGTTCACAGTCGCGCCGGGCGCGCTGCAGATCAAGCCGGAGCGCATGAATCCGGCCGCAAAGCTTGGCCAGATCTTTTCCATCTCGGGGCTCCAGAACCTGCTCAAGTCGCTGCTGCCGTTCGGCGCGATCGCTTGGATCGGCTACAGCACGCTGCACGCCCACTGGAGCGGCATTGTGCATGCATCGTCGAATACTCTGCGTACTTTTGCCAGCTTCATGGGCGGGGTTGCCCTTGAGATTGGCTGGAAGTCCGGCCTGGTGCTGTTGTGCTGGTCGGGCGTTGAATACGCGCTCACCCGCCAAAAGATGGAAAACGACATGAAGATGTCGAAGCAGGATGTAAAGGACGAGATGAAGCAGACCGACGGCAACCCGGTCATCAAGGCGCGGGTGCGCCGGGTGCGGCGGCAGATGCGGAAGCGCCAGTCGCTCAAGGCCGCCAAGACCGCGACCGTGGTCGTCACCAATCCCACCCACTACGCGGTCGCGCTGCGCTATGAAACCTCCATGCCCGCGCCGGTCGTGGTCGCGAAAGGTCTTGACCTGCTTGCCCAGCAGATCAAGGAGCTGGCGACCGAAGAGGGCATTCCGCTGATGGAAAACCGGCCGCTCGCGCAGGCGCTGTACAAGGGCGTCGAGGTCGGCGATGCGATCCCCTCGGCGCTCTACCAGGCGGTCGCCGACATCCTGGCGACAGTGTTCCGTGCGCAGGCCGAAGTGCGCGCGCAGGAAGCCCGCCGGCGCGCACGCAACGCATCCGGAGAGCCGGCCAAATTATGAGTGCAAACGTTGTGAGCAAAGCCGCGCCACCCGCGAAAGCAGGCGCTTCCAAGAACTCTCTTCTGCAGGCGCTGCGGTCTTCGGGCGACTGGATCGTGCCGATCGCAGCCGTGGCCATGCTCTTTGTCATGCTGGTGCCGCTGCCGGGTTTTGTGCTCGATCTCCTGCTTACCATTTCGATCACCGCGTCCGTGCTGGTGCTGCTCACCGCGATCCAGATTCTCAAGCCGGTACAGTTTTCGGTTTTCCCCAGCCTGCTTCTGCTGCTCACGCTTATGCGCCTGTCGCTCGATCTGGCGAGCACGCGACGCATCCTGCTGCACGGCTCCGATGGGCCCTCGGCGGCCGGGCACGTGATTGAGGCATTCGGTCAGTTCGTGGTCGGCGGCAACTACATCGTCGGTTTTGTGCTGTTTCTTGCCTTGACTGCGATCCAGTACCTGGTGGTCAGCCACGGGGCTGTCAGGACGGCCGAAGTGACGGCGCGCTTCACGCTCGATGCCATGCCCGGCAAGCAGATGGCGATTGATGCCGATCTGAACGCGGGTCTGATCAATGAGCAGCAGGCCCGCAAGCGCCGCGAGGCGGTCTCGCGCGAAGCGGAGTTTTGCGGCGCGATGGATGGAGCGGCGCGCTTTTCGCAGCGCGACTCGCTCGCGACCATCCTCATCATGGCGATCAACATCATCGCCGGGTTCCTGATCGGGGTCTTCCAGCAGGGCATTCCATTCGCAGAAGCGCTTAAAACCTACACCATCCTCACCGTGGGCGACGGCCTGGTTGCGATCCTGCCTTCGCTGCTGGTCTCCGTTGCCGGGGGCATCGTGGTGACGCGCGCGGCCAGCAAGGACTCGCTGGGCGTGAATGTGAGCCGGCAGCTGCTGGCAAGCCCGCGCCTGCTGCGCATCGCCGCCGGTGTTTTGTGCGCACTGGGGCTGATTCCCGGGCTGCCGAAGATCGCCTTCTTCGCGCTCGGCGGTCTGCTGCTTTACGGCGCAAGCCGGATGACGGGAGAGCCGGTTGCCGAGCCGGAAGAGGCGCCGTCAACCGCCCAAGCGCAGCTTGGCAAGGGTGCACCCCCGGGAGCGGGGGGACCCGATGCGATGGACGGGATCCTGAAGTTGGACGAGCTGCTGCTGGAGGTCGGCGCGGGACTGGTAGCGCTGGTTGATGCGAAGCAGGGTGGTCAGCTGCTGACTCGCATCAAGGCGTTGCGTAAGAACCTGGCCCAGCAGCTCGGCTTCCTCGTGCCTTCGATTCACATCACCGACAACCTGTCGCTCAAGGACGGCGAGTACGTGGTGCACCTGCGCGGCACAGAAATCGCACGGGCGGAGCTGCGCCGGGGCCAGATGCTGGCCATCGCTTCCGACCCGCACGCCCGGGCCCTGCCGGGCATCGACACGCGCGAGCCTGCCTTTGACGTGGCCGCGAAGTGGATCAGCCCCGAGCTCCAGGCGCAGGCCATCGCTGCCGGCTATGCCGTGGTTGACACGACTTCGGTGCTGGCCGCGCACCTGGCCGAGCTGGTCAAGCGCAACGCCTATGAGCTGCTGACGCGGGGCGAAACCAAGCGCCTGGTCGACCGGTTGAACGATTCGCACCCCAAGCTGGTCGAGGAGCTGATTCCCAAGCTGATGACGCTCGGCGAGGTGCAAAAGGTCTTGCAGCAGCTGCTGCGCGAGCAGGTCTCCATCCGCGACCTGGGCTCGATCCTGGAGGCCCTGGTCGACACGGCCACAACCAACAAGAACCCGATCGCGCTGGTGGAAGCGGCACGCCACGCGCTGGGCCGCTCGCTGATCCGGCCGCTGCTCGATGACAAGGGCGCGCTCAAGGTGGTCACGCTCGACGCGTCGCTTGAAGAAGAATGCATGCGCGCCGCCAATCGGGAGCCTGGTCAGTTGAGCGCGGGCGCGCTGCAGGTCAGTGTGGCCCGAAAAGTGCTGGATAGTCTGCGTGGAAACTTTGGGGAAGCAGTCAGTGACGCGCCGCCGGTTCTGCTGTGCGCTTCCCCCGGTCGTTTCTATCTGCGCCGGCTCATGGAGCCGTTTTTGCCCAAGCTGGTGGTGATCGCGCCGACGGAAATCCCGCCGATGACAGCAGTGCAGTCCGTCGGTGTCGTGCGCTAAAGCCGGCAGATGTGGCCGAGATGAGAGGGAGATGAGGGCATGATGGGAGCACATGCGGCGTACCGGGCGTTGGCAATGAGCCCCGGCGCAGGCCTGGGAACAAGCGCAGGAGCCGGCGCAGAGATGGGCGGCGACGCGGGCGCCCAAAGCCTTGGGACGGACGGACGCCTGGGCGGCCTGGGCGCTGCGACGGCTGCGCTTGACGAGCGCAACCGGCTCATCCTGGACGAGCTTCCGCAGGTGTACTTCATTGCGGCACGCATCCTCGAACGGCTGCCGGCCAGCGTGCAGCTGGAAGACCTGGTAAGCGCCGGGGTGCTCGGCCTGCTCGAGGCCTACAGCAACTACGACAGCACCCGCAATGCTCAGTTCAAAACCTTTGCCCGGTTCCGGATCCGCGGCGCTATCCTGGACAGCTTGCGGACGCTGGACTGGGGCTCGCGCGGCATGCGGCGCAAGGGAAGAGAGATCGCCGAAACAGCCACGCGTTTGGAATCCCTGCTTGGTCGGAAGCCCGGCAATGACGAGATCGCGGCGGAGATGAAGATTCCGCTGGAGCAGCTGGAAACGGCGCTGACGCAGATCGACGGTTTGCAGATCGTCGGCCAGCAGTCGCAGCATAACCAGGCTACCGGCGAGGTGCAGGATCTGATCGAGTCGGCCCCCAGCCGCGACGAGAACCCGTTTGACCTTTGCCTACGCGGCGAGCAAAAGCAGCAGCTGGCCAAAGCCATTGCAGCCCTGAACGAGCGAGAACAGCTGATTCTCTCGCTCTACTACCGCGAAGAGCTCACGATGAAAGAAGTTTCGGAAGTGGTCGGCATCGCTCTTTCGCGCGTGTCGCAGCTCCACACAGCCGCCCTGGCGAAACTGCGCGTGGCACTGCAGCCGGCGTCCAGGCGCACCGGAGGGGAAAGAACCCCGACCGCCGTGGCGGCCCAGGGGATGTGCTAGCCATGACGCGCAAACATCCCAAGTCCGGCCAGCCGAGGGAGCGGACCATACAACCCTGCAACTTCCGGTCGGCGGGGCGGCTCTCCAACGAGAGCGCGCGCGCTCTTAAAACGCTGCATGAGTCGCTTGCACGCAACCTGATGAACTCCCTGGACGTGTATCTGGGCACGGCGCTTGAGGTCAAACTCACGTCGCTTGAGCAGATGAGCATGGAGGACTACCGGGCCGGCCTGCGGCAGAACGGCTACGTGCTGCCCTGCGCGCTGGCGCCTGCGTCGCACACCATGCTGCTGGAGTTGGATCCGCCCTTGCTCTACACCATGATCGATCTGCTGCTCGGGGGCGCGGGCACCAGCGTAGAAGAGCACCGCGAGTTTACTGAGATCGATGAGGCGATCCTCCAGGGCGTGGCCGCGCTGATCGCCCAGCAGGTCGAGCGAGCCTGGCAGCCGATCGGTGTTTCCGTAACCCCGGGCTCTACGGTGCGGCCGAACATGGTGCACAAGCTGTTTCCGCCGACAGAAAAGGTGCTCCTGGTGCGATTCGAGGTAGGCCTGGCGGGCATGACCGGGTTTCTACATGTAGCCTTTCCCGCCTCGATCGGCGGCCACCTGGTGCGCAACATCAAGGCAGATCCGTCGAGCGCGCGCGGCCCGGTCCGCTACTTTCCCCGCTTGCCGCTGGAAGAGCGCATCCTGGATTGCAAGTTCACCCTGGCCGGAGGTTTGCCGGAGGTGCGCGTGCCGGTCCGGGAGCTCGCCGCGCTGGCGGTCGGGGCCGTATTCCGCCTGGGGGCGCCGGTTGATTCCGCTGGCCGGCTCTTTCTTGAAAACAAGGATTTCTACGAGGCCGCGCCCGTGCGCAGCGGCAAGAAAAAGGCCATTGAGCTGATCGCGCCGCTACCGGCGGCGGACTGGACGCAGCGAGACTGAGGAGCAGGTGCATGGGGATGGAAGCGGAAAAGGCAAAGGAAAGCTGCCGGCTGTTTGGGAGCGTACTGGCACCGATCCTGAGCGAGCAGATGCGCATCGCAGGCGGGCTTGAATGCCGGTTTGCTGCTGGGGACAGTGGAACGGCCGAGACGGCTTTCGAGGCGGACAAGCGCGTGGCTGTTTCGCTTCGCTTTGAAGGGGCGCTGAGCGGCAATTGCACCCTGGCCTGCAGCGCCGGGGACGGGGCCCGCCTTGCCGTCGAGTCTGCGGACGCGGCCTCGCTGCTGGCCCGCGCTGCCCAGGCTGCCTGCGAACCTTTTGCGGCTGCCCTGTTTGCCCATTACGGCAGCGTGCGGGTGCATCCGGTCGAAGATCCTGCCGGGATTGAGGATGGGCAGCCAGTCGCGTGGCTGAGCTCGCCCGGCCCGTCTGAGGGCGAGACGGAAATCCGGATCGCCATCTACGCCGACGGGGAGCTTGAGCGCGGGCTGCTGCGGCTGGCTCGCGTGGCCGCGGCGGCCGAAGCCTCTGGCATCACCAGCGGCAACCTCGGCCTTGTCATGGACGTCGAGCTCAACGTGACCCTGCGGTTTGGCCAGCGGCAGCTTTCGTTGCGCGAAGTCATGGACCTGACCAGCGGCTCGGTGGTTGAGCTGGACCGGGAGGTCGATGAGCCGGTTGAGCTCATGCTGGATGGCCGCGTCATCGCGCGCGGCGAAGCTGTGATTGTGGACGGCAACTACGGGGTCCGGGTGACCGAAGTATTGCAACCCATGGTGCTGTAGGCGATGCTTTCGCGTTGCAAAGCCCGTTTGCGGCAGATGTTGCTCGCGTGGAACCGCGCCCAGCTCCATCTTTCGGTCCTGATGTGTCAGGGCCTGGACTGCCGGCGGTTTTCGCTCGCGCACCGGCTTTTGCGCAAGGACGGGATCCTGCTCAACGGAGACTGGTTGTGCAGTCCCCGCTGCCTCCGTGCCGCACTCAGGCAGCGTTTGTCGCGCCGGGCGCCGGCTGCGCGTCTCAGCATGCCGGTATCCCCAAGGATGCCGTTCCGGCTGCACTTGCTCAAAAGTGGAGCTTTGACCGAGGAAGGACTGCAAACGGCCTTTCGCGAGATGCGCGAAACAGGCCAGCCCCTGGGGCGTGTTTTGCTTCGGCTGCGCCTGGTTACCGCCGAGCAACTGGCTGCTGCTCAGGCGGCCGAACAGGGCTGCGCGTTCTACACCTTGGCGGCTGCGCCCGTGGCCGCTGAGCTCGAGCTGCCGCCAAGACTGGCCGCGCAGTATACGGCGGCGACGCTGCACGGCAATGCGGAGCGCATCCTGATCGGCTTTGTGCAGCGGATCGATCGCGGCTTGCTGGGTTGGGTCGAGGAGGTAACCGGACGCAAGGCCCAGGGCTGCTTTATCACTGCGAGCCGCCGCGAAGCGCAGCTCGCGCTGTGCGCTCCACCACGCGCGGATCGCGAGTTGGCGGGCCGGCCCCTAAGCTCCGCGCAGGCGGGAGTCCGCATCCTTGAGCATGCCATTGCAACCGGAGCGGAACAGATACAGCTGGCGCGCTTGAACGACCTGCTTTGGGTTCGCTATGCGCGCGGGCCGCTCGCCTGCGGCGACCTGCTGCTTTGTCTGCTCGACGAAGCAGGGAGCACAGGCGCGCCTGTACCGCGGGAAAGTGGAGTCGGGAAAAAGTTGCGCGTGCTCTAGAATTCGCCAGCAGCCCTGCCGATAAGTGGTCGAACACAGGACACTTCCCAATGCAGAGCTTCTTAATCAACTCGCCGTCTAGGCCGCGTACAGCAAGTCCGTTGCTTCCGCTAATGTATCGACCGGAAGCAGAGCGCCGGGGCACTGCCTTTCCGGCGGTTCCTGCGCTGCTGGCGACACAGCTGCAGCTGGAAATGCTGCTTTCCGGATGCTCGGTAGACCTTCGCGAAGCTGCCGGCATCATTGGGAACGACCTGGGCGCCACGCTTGAAATTTTCCGCCGCGCCGGGGAAGAGTCAGGGGTGCATACCCGTCTTGTTGATTGTTTGGCCAGCCTCGGCACAGACGTCTGGATGGAAACCCTCTGCGCCAACACCGTGGAGCGCGTAGCGCCAAGCAGTGGAAAGCTCGGCGAGCTTACTGCCTTTTGGGAGCACGGGCGGCAGATCGCCTACGCCTGCTGGCTGATCGCCGAACAAAGCGAGCTTGTTTGCCCGGAGGAAGCCTACCTCGTGGGCCTGCTGCATGAGGCTGCGACTCTCCCGGCTCTGCTTGCCTGGAGCGAGGCCAGCTGCGTTGGGGATTTGCCGGTGCCCTGGTCAAAGACGGCGGCCGCCCAGCTCGCCTTTCACTGGCAACTTCCCGAGTACCTGCAGGTTTCCCTCGCCGCCCCGCAGGAGTCCCCTCTGTGCAAGGAGATGCTCCGGACGGCGCATTTCTGGTCACGCGGCGACTCCTGTCTGCTCGATCACACCGCCTGACCACCCCCCGTCCCCTTGGATGGATGCAGCGGTGCTTCGCGTCTGGAACTAAGGATTTGCTCACGAACCAGGCCGGCTCTCATGGTCCTCTCACCGCCCGCTCGCCTTTTCGCCCCTGCTGCCCCGCAACGAGCCAGAAACCCGGCAAGCTTTGCCGGGTACAAGTGGCAACGCTCGTGCACTAAGGCAGCGTGAGGACAGAGTGATGGACAGTGGACTGTACGCCGCTTGCGCGGGCTTGGTAGCACGCACGGATTCGCTCGATGCAATCGCAAACAACCTGGCCAACGCCAGTACCGCCGGCTACCGGGCGCGGCAAGGATCGTTCAGCGCAGTGCTTGCCGAGTCTGGCAGGCACCCGCTCGGCTCCGTGCTCAACCAGGTGACGAACAATTATGGGGTGCTGGGTTCGACGCGCATGGACCAGGTGCAGGGCTCGCTGACCGCCACCGGCAACAGCATGGACTTTGCAGTGCAAGGGCCCGGTTACTTCGCGGTGCAGACGGCCAACGGCACACAGTACACCCGCAACGGAGCTTTCCGGGTGTCTCCGCAAGGCCAGCTTACGACGCAGACCGGCGAAGCCGTACTTGGACAGAACGGCGTCGTCCAGTTGCTGCCCGGGCCGGTATCGGTCAGCCCGGACGGCACCATCTCGTCCAACGGGGCAATCGCCGGGCGGCTGAAAGTGGTCGAGTTTGCGCCGGGCACGGAGTTGCAGGGAGCAGGCAATAACTTCTACACGGCGCCTGCCGGCAACGTCGTTGCGGCGGCCAACACCACCGTTCAGCAGGGAATGCTCGAAAACTCCAACGTCAACCCGGTCGCGGGCGTGGTGCAGTTGATCGATGCGCAGCGTTCGGCCGAAACCATGCGGCACGCGCTCTCCCTTTTTGACACCGAAATGAACAAGACGGCCGCGCAGGATCTGCCGCGCGTAACCACCTAGCAGCACACCTCAGGCGTAAGGAGCAGGTACACCATGATTCGCGCACTCTACACAGCAGCCAGCGGCATGAACGCACAGCAGATGAACCTCGACGCGATCGCCAACAATCTGGCGAACTCGAGCACAGCAGGGTTCCAGCAGCGAACAGTGCAGTTTTCGGACCTGCTGTACCAGAACGAGATCGCCCCCGGGGCAGCAGCTTCGCAGCAGACCACGGTTGCCTCAGGGCTGCAGGTGGGCCTCGGCTCGCGTCCCACCTCGACCGAGATCATCCAAACGCAGGGCCAGCTTTCTTCGACCGGCAACCAGCTCGACCTCGCGATCTCCGGCCAGGGATTTTTTCAGATTCTGCTGCCGAGCGGCCAAACCGGGTACACACGGTCGGGCTCGCTGCAGCTCGACGCGCAAGGCAATGTGGTAACGCCGAATGGGGACCCGCTGCAGCCGGGCATCACCATCCCTCCCGACGCGACGGCGATCACGGTGGGCGCGGATGGGACGGTCTCAGTCACCCAGCCAGGGCAAACGCAGGCCCAGCAGGTCGGCTCGATTCAGCTGGCGTTGTTTGTCAATCCGGGCGGGCTCAACAGCGCGGGCAACAATATCTACCTCCAGACCACTGCATCGGGCGATCCGATCGTGGGCGCCCCCGGCGGCACCGATGGGATCGGCAGCCTCCAGCAGGGAATGCTGGAGCAGTCCAACGTAAGCGTCGTGGATCAGTTTGTGCAGATGATCGTGGCGCAGCGCGGCTACGAGTCCAACTCGCGTGTCGTGAAAGCAGCGGACGAGATGATGCAGCAGATCAACCAGCTGTCGCAGTAATGCCGCTGCAACCCCGAAGAAAGGACTGCAACTCCATGACGCGTACCCTCGTTTGCCTGGCCGGCCTGGCGTCGCTGGCTTCCCCCTGCCGCGCCAGTGAACCGCTGCGCGTGCATGCCCACTTGATTGACACGGCGGCTGTGCGGCAGGCCGTCGTGGCCGCGCATCCAGAGCTCGCCGGAGCCGTCCTCGAGCTCCCGGCATCGGTCCCATCGCATGAAGCGGCCCCGGCCTTGCTGGCCGGGCCGCTCCAGCCGTGGACCGGAAGCAAGTCGGCAGGCGCGCCCTCTGGCCGAGTGCTCCTCCATTGCGAGGAAAAGGATGCGTGTTTGCCGTTCTATGTGCTCGTTCGCGGGTCCGAACCGGGGTCGCATCCCGAAGCAACGCTCCCCCCTTCGCCTGCCCGAGAGAGTTCTGTTGTGCGCACGGGTGGTGGCTTGCCCGCCCGGGCCGTGCGCCCCGGGCAGCGCGCGTCCTTGCTGATTGACAGCGGCCGGCTTCACCTCCGGATCCCCGTCACCTGCCTCGAAAGCGGAGAAGTTGGCAACACGATCCGCGTTTCCGGCTCGGCCCGCGGCATTGTGTACCAGGCAGCTGTTGTGGATGGCTCCACAGTCCGGGGGACCCTATGAGACCGCGCCCATCAAGCGTGTGGACGGTGCTGTTGCTCTGCTTTTGCTGGACCGCGGCTCTTGCGCCCCGTGCATGCAGCCAGGAAGTCGAAGACCTGGCCAAGTTGCTTCCCAGGAAGCTGCAGCCCAAAAAGCTGGATCCCGCGCAGCTCCGCGCCGACTACATCAGCCGCTTGCAGGAGCGCGAACTGCCGGCTCAGGATAGCGGTTCGGTCGGAAGTCTTTGGGTTCCCGGCGCTTCGCTCGGTGATCTTTCCACCGACTACAAGGCGCGCAATCTGAACGACGTCATCGTGGTCCAGGTTTCCGTGCAGACCACCGCCGCCCAGAGCGGCTCGGTCAACAGCCAGCGGCAGTTCTCAACCACCTCCGGGATCTCCGGCATCGCCGGCGGGATCGCTACCCACGGCACCAACCCGCTTTTGAACGCACAAAGCAATACCGCGCTCAAGGGCCAGGGAGCCACTGCCTCTAACACGACCTTTGCCACGAGCCTTACCGGCCAGGTGATTGCGGTGCTGCCCAACGGCAACCTGGTCGTCGAAGCCGAGCGGCAGATCTTTATGAATAACCAGCACGAAAACATCGTGATCCGCGGCGTCGCCAGGCCTGGCGATATTTCTTCCGCGAACAGCATTGCGTCCAGCTCGCTCAGCAATCTTGAAATTGAGATGAAGGGCAAGGGCATCATCTCCGACAGTGTCCGTTCGCCGAACCCCCTGACCCGGGCTGTCCTTTGGCTCTTTGGATTCTGATCCCATGCCTCCCTTTCTCTCTCGCCTGCGACTGCACTACGCCTCCTTGCTGGCATTGCTGCTGCTCGCCGCGGCGCCGGCAGCGCTGGCCGGCCCGAACCGCACCGTGCTTTTGCGCGACATCACGGACGTTGAAGGGGTACGCGACAACCAGCTGGTCGGTTACGGCCTGGTCGTCGGTTTGCACGGCACCGGCGACCGCCAGCAAACCTTTTTCACGGTGCAAACCCTGGCCAATGCGCTGCTGCGCATGGGCGTGCAGATCAACCCGGCGCAGGTGGTGGTGAAAAACGTCGCGGCCGTGTTTGTTACGGCTACGCTGCCGGCATTTGCAAGCCCCGGGATGAAGCTCGACGTGACCGTGTCTTCAGTCGGCGACGCCAAGAGTCTCGAGGGCGGCGTGCTCCTGCTCACCTCGCTTCGCGGTCCGGATGGGCGCGTCTACGGGGAAGGGCAGGGACCGCTGGTTCTGGGCGGCTACACCGAGGGCATTGCCGGAAACATCCGGCAGGTGAATCTGCCGACCACCGCGCGCATTCCAAATGGTGCGATTGTGGAACAAGGAGCGTCGGTCGACCTGTCCCGCATGCGGAGCGTCTCCTTGCTCCTGCGCAATGATGACTTTACTGCCGCTCGCGATGCGGCCGACGCGATCAACCGTAGCCTGGGTGGTCCTGTTGCCACCGCGATCAACAGCCGCAAGATCACCATTGATGTCGCGCAGTCTGGCGAGACTTCGGTGCCGCTGCTCATCTCCCGCGTGCAAAACCTGTCCATTCTCTTTCACGAGCCGGCCAAGGTGGTTGTAAACGAGCGCACCGGAACCATCGTACTCGGCGGCGATGTGCAACTTTCGCCCGTGTCGCTGCTGCACGGCAGCCTCACCATCGAGGTCGCAACAACGATCGCGGTGTCGCAGCCGGGGCCGCTCAGCAACGGAACCACGAGCACTGTTCCTGAAACAACGCTTGCCGTGAAAGACCCGCCCGCGCAGTCTATCCGGCTCGACAACGGCGCCAACGTGGATGAGCTGGTTCGCGGCCTGCATGCCATCGGCGCGACCTCGCACGATATCGTTGCCATCCTGCAGGCGGTAAAGGCCGCGGGCGGTCTGCAGGCCGATCTGGAGGTGATCTAGGGTATGCAGGTTTCTGGGGAACACAGCTACGGCGCGGAAGGGACGCGTGCGCAGAGCGACCTGCTTCTTGAGCAGGCGCAGGGCGCCGCCACCTCCAAGGAAAAGGCAAAGATTGAAAAGGCGGGTCACGACTTTGAAGCGATCTTGCTGGGGAGCTGGCTGCAAGGCGCCGAGAAGAGCTTCGCCGCGGCGCCAGGAGGCGACAGCGACGACGAGGAGGACGGAGGTGGGGAGCAGTTCATGAGCATGGCCATGCAGCAGCTTGCGGGTACGCTCGCTTCCTCAGGAGGGATCGGCATCGGCCGCATGATCGCGAGTCATCTCCAGGCTGCCTCGGGTGGGAGCGCCCCAGCCGAGGAAGGTGCGGCCGGAACTCGCTAGGTATGCAGGGAAACAAAAGTGGCGTCCTGTACTGAACGGAATGGGGAATTGTGCCGATATGGCACTCGTTCCAAGGAGGAGCCATCATGCGAATCGACCTTTGGGGGGCAACAGGGGAACTTGGCTTGGAGCCTGTGGCGAGCGCGAAGCCTCCGGTTCGCCCGGAAAGCGACGCGTCCTCAGTGCCGATGGACACAGCGTCCTTGTCTGCGCACAGCCTTTCGGTGCCGGCGCTGACCGCAGGAGCGCTGGCGTCGGCGGACACGCGAGCTGAAAAGGTCGAAACACTGCGGCAGGCAGTGGCGACCTCTACATACACCCTTGATCCGAATCGCATTGCCCAAGCAATGATCAACGAATGGATGTAGGACGGCGGCGAGGAACTCAGCATGACAGGCGTAGGGGACAGAGCGAGGGAGCAGGCCGTGCAGCAGTGCCTCCGGCAAATGGATGCGCTCGCCCGCGAGCTCAGGAAAGCGATGGGCGCCATCGCTGCCAATTCGCTGCCGTCCTTCGAGGCAAGCCTTCCCGCGCAACGGGAGGGCGTCGCAAACGAGTCGGCCGCTCAGGCGCAAGTCGAGGACGCCGCGTCGAAGCCGGCGAACGTGGCGGGGCCAGCCGAGCTCGACGGACGCTTGCGGGTAGCGGCACGAGAGTTACTGAAGCTGAACGAGCAGTATTCCGCGCTGCTCGAGCATGCCGGCCGTTCCATGCGCATGTTAAGTGCTTTGTATGGGCGGGCGCCCGCGGCGAGCAACGGCTTACGCCTTGCAGCAGGCGGGGAGCAAAGTCAGACGTGGTCCTGGAAAGGTTAACGAGGAAAAACAGATGGGCGGACTGAATACTGCGCTTACCGTAGCCTCGTGCGCCTTGTCGGCGCAGGAAGCTGCGATCGAAACGGTCAATAACAATATTGCGAACGCAACAACACCCGGGTACAGCCGCGAGATTGTGGACCTGTCTTCAGCAGGGAGCACGGACAACGGCACCGGTGTCGCAATTGGCGATGGCGTCGAGTTGGATGGTGTCACCAGCGTGCGCGATCAGTTGCTTAGTTTGCGCATCCAGCAGCAAACGTCGGAGCAGTCCGCTGTGGCGGCGCAGAGCAATGCTTTGGCTCCGGTGCAAACGTACTTTTCCGGGACCAGCGGAACGATCGGCTCGGATCTATCTACCTTCTTCTCCAGCCTTTCCGCGCTGTCCGCCAATCCGTCGAGCACGGCGGCGCGGCAAACAGCGATCGGCAACGCGCAGAATCTTGTGCAACAGTTCCACGCGACCAGCAGCGGACTGACCTCGGTCCAGACCGGCCTTGACACGCAGATTGCCGGAGACGTGACCACCATCAACTCGCTCACGAGCCGGATCGCTTCGCTCAACTCGCAGGTTGCAGCGGCTACGGCGCAGGGGCAGGATGGCGGCAGCTACCTGGATCAGCGTAGTGCGCTGGAGCAGCAGCTGGCAGGGCTGACCGGGATCGCGATCACAACGACGGCAGCCGGCGACACTGTGACCACAAGCAATGGATCGCCTCTGGTGGAGGCAAACGAGAGCTTTGCCCTGTCTGCGGCAAAACAAGGCAGCGGCTTGCTGCAGATCAGTGACAGCAACGGACGGGACATCACTGCCTCGCTGACAGGCGGAGACCTTGGCGGACTGCTGCAGGTTCGCGACCAGGCCATTCCGAGCTTTTTGTCTCAGATCGATTCCCTGGCAAACGGTTTTGCGAGCGCCTTCAACAGTGCGCAGGCAAGCGGTTACGATCTGACCGGCGCGCCAGGCAGCGCGCTGTTCAGCATCCCGGCGACGGTGAGCGGATCGGCAGCGTCCATCGGGCTCATCAGCGCAGATGGAAGCGCGCTCGCGGTCAGCTCTGATGGCAGTGCAAACAGCAACGGCAACTTGACGACGCTGACCGGGGTTCAGAATAGCCCCCTTGCGGGAGGCTTATCGCCGACCGGCAGTTTCGCGGCCCTTGTGGATTCGGTAGGCAACGCTGTTTCAGAAGCTGCAACCCAGTCGACGGCGATCCAGGCCAGCCTGACGCAGTTGACCAACCAGCAAAGCGCGGTTTCTGGAGTTTCCATCGACGAGGAATCGTCCAACCTGATCCGTTACCAGCAGGCCTACCAGGCCGCGGCCGAAGTTGTATCAACCATCCAATCGCTTTTTAGCACCACCATCAACATGGTGAGCGGAGCCTGACTGACATGCGCGTATCTCCCAATCTGGAACCAGACGTTCTTGCCGGAATGCAGCAAAGCCAGGCGGATCTACAGAAGGCGCTGCAAGAGGTGTCCACTGGCCAACGGGTCAACGTGCCGGGGGATGACCCAGCTGCTTCGGCCGCCATGGTGCAGAACTTAGCCGAAAGCAACAACAACGACCAGTACACAGAAAACGCGAGTTCTGCTTTGGGGCAGGTGCAAACAGCGGATTCCGTACTGACTTCGGTCGTTTCCCTGCTGACGCAAGCGGTCTCCCTTGGGACTGAAGGGGCGTCCTCAACCACCACCGCGGCCGACCGTCAAACGATTGCTACACAGATTCAGGGAATCCTTGGAAGCGTGGTTTCTGAAGCAAACACGAGCTACGCAGGAGCGCCGCTCTTTGCAGGCACAGTAGATACGCCCACCGCATTTACAGGCAGTCCCACCAGCGGATACACCTACCAGGGCAACAGTGAGTCGAACCAGGTGCAGGTCGGCGACTCACTGCAGGTCCAGGTAAGCGTGCCCGGGAACGTGCTTTTCACCAACGCAAGCGGAAACGTGCTGGGTTCCTTGAGCCAGCTGGCAGCTGCACTCAACAGCGGCTCCGTCGCCGGCGTTGGCACGGCCACCAGCGCCGTAACCAGCGCGATCCACTTCATCTCGTCGCAGCATGCAGTGTTCGGCAACTCCATCAACCAGCTAAACACGCAGGAAAGCTTTCTTTCACAGGAAAAGATAACGCTGAGCAGCGAGGCAACAAACTTGATTGGCGTGGATACGGCTACAGCGGCCGAGAACCTGGCGCAGGCTGAAAACCAAAACTCCGCGGTACTCGCAGCCGCGGCAAAGGTGCTCCCGACGTCCCTGCTCGATTACCTCAAGTAAGTTGTTTGTCGTGGTGGTAGCCGGGGAGCAGGTGAGCGGTGATCTCGAGGCTTGCGGCTTGAGGCTTGTGGCGATCGCAAGCTGAAGAAGACGGATGCCGGCTGCGATGTGCGAGCCGGCTGTGGAGCGCGCTGACGCCAGTGCAGGCAGACCGTGCCAGGGGCCAGCGCTTTGAAGAGGATGGCGAGCCGGGTAGAGCGCGCCCTGCCGGCGACGGTCATCGGGAACTTGCGCGCGAGCTCGGGCCCAGAGATGATCGCACTATGCCGGAAGCCTCGGACGACCCCAGAGTCTACCTCGCTGCCGAACGGACGTTTCTCGCCTGGATCCGAACCGGTCTCGGCTTGATGGGGGTTGGCTTTGCCCTGGCTCGCTTTGGGCTGTTTCTTCGGGAGCTGCGGGCCGACGAAATCCATCAGCCGGCTCCTGGAAACGGCGCCTCGCTCTACTCGGGCATCGCCATTGTGGCCCTGGGAGTCCTGGTGAACTTCGCGACGGTGTTTCACCATATCCGGCTGGTGGGAGCGCTCCGGGCTGGTACCTGGAAGCCAGGCATTGCACGGAATGCGGTAGCGCTTTCGCTGTTTCTGGCGCTCGTGGGGGTAGGGCTGTGTGTGTATCTGCTGCTGCTCCGCGCGTGAGGGATTCCAGCCCTGGCGCACAGCCCCGTCGCGCGGCATCGCGAGCAAGAGCGAATCCCGGTGGCGGTCATGAGCGCGAAGGGAAGGGGGACTCCAATCGCGAGGTTTTCGAATCGGCTTGCAATCACTCCTGTGCTAACTCAAACGCGATGCCCGGCCCGGCTTGAAGCAAGCCACGTCCGCCTGCGAACAAGCTGCAGCGCAAAGGCGAGCACCAGGGGGCATAGCGGGCCCGAACGGCAATTCGCAAACGGTGGCGAGGGGAAGCAAGCCGTTCCGAGCCCTGAACGGCCAGTAAGAGCGCCGGGCGCTTCCGCGACCAGCGTCACTCGAGCTGAATACGGCCGCCTGGTCCATTCTGCCCTCTATCGGCGCCGGGACGCTGCTTAAGGGGAAAGCAAGCCATGGTGCATGGGTGCGCGACCGCCGCGGCTCCCTAGGTGAGTATCACCCGCCGCTGCCACACCCTCCGACCACCAAGGAAGCGGTGCGAGGCGGGTATCGACATAGAGCTGGAGTCTGATCCAGGCGCAGGCGAGCGCGGTGCAGGAGCGGAAGGCTTCGATGGTTCTGCAGTACCGTGTGCTGAAGCGACGGAAGTGTTTGAGTCTGTTGAAGCAGCGTTCGATGCGGTTGCGTTGTTTGTAGAGGATTCGGTCGTAGCCGCGCGGTTGTTTCGAGTGCCGCCGTGGCGGGATGACCGCGACGGCGCCGAGCGCTTCGATGGCAGCGACGATCTCGGCTGAGTCGTAGCCCTTGTCGGCGATCACGACATCGGCGCGCTGTGCTTGGAGAAGGTCGACGGCCTGAGCGTACTCGGCGGCCTGTCCAGGGCTGATGCGGAAGTCCACCGGCAGACCATCTTCGTCCGTCAGCAGGTGGATCTTGGTGCTCAGTCCACCTCGGGAACGCCCCAGAGCCTTGTCCCCGGAGCCCCCTTTTTGCGGCCCGCGGCCGCCTGCTGGTGAGCGCGGACGATGGTGGAATCGAGCATCAGATACTGATTCTTCTTGTCC
>CALMAN010000020.1 GCA_937859835.1 uncultured Acidipila sp.
GGGAGCCGATGTATGCTGGCCTCGATGCCAGCAGGAGATCCCGTTGCGTCTTTGGACTACGTTTTTTCTTTCCTTTACCGCGCTCCTGCCGCTGGTCAACCCGCCCGGTTCGGCGCTTATCTTCCTCGGCCTTGTGGGGGAAGCGCCCATTGCGGTGTACCGCGCGCTGGCGCGACGGGTCGCCCTCAATAACATCATCTTTCTCGCGGTGATCGAGCTGCTCGGCTCGTCGCTGCTGAAGTTTTTCGGGATCTCGCTGCCCATCGTGCAGGTAGCAGGCGGCTTTGTCATTACCGGGATCGGCTGGTCGATGCTGAACGACAAGGATGCCCATACCGGCACCCAAAACAAAGGGGACGCGATGGCCCAAGCGCGCACCCTGCAGAGCGCCGCTGCGTATGAAGACAGATCCTTTTACCCGCTCACCTTTCCCATCACATCAGGCCCCGGGACCCTGGTGGTGACACTGACGTTGAGCGCCCACGCGTCGAACCGGCTGATCACCACAGACCTGCTTGCGCACGTTGGGCTGCTGCTCGCCATTGTCGCGATCAGCGCGCTTGTGTACTTCTGCTACGCCTATGCTCCGCGGCTGACCAGGGCATTTTCGCCCTCCACGGTCAACGGCGTGCTTCGAGTCATGGCCTTTACTGTGCTGTGCATCGGCGCGCAGATTGCCTGGAACGGGATCACTGCGCTGATGGCTGCTGAAAAGGTTTCGGCCGGGCTCCTGCGCTAGGGCATTTCGCACTTTGATCGAGAACCGAAAGCCGGGCCCGCGGCGCGGGAGAACCGTTGTTCGGTCAGCGCGTGGTGCGCTTGAGCTGGCCGCAGGCAGCGTAGATGTCGCGGCCGCGCGGGCGGCGGATGTAGGCCGTGATCCCCCGGCTGATCAACCGGTTTTGGAAGGCGTCGACCTCCGCCTGCGCCGGCTCCGCAAAAGAGGTGCCGGGCCCGGGGTTCCAAACGATCAGGTTGACGTAGGAGGGGAAGCCGGCCGTCCTGACCAGGCGCACCAACTCGTCGGCGTGGTGGGGGTGGTCGTTGACGCCGCCGAGCAGCACGTACTCAAAGGTGATCTTTTCCCGGGGACGCAGCGGCACCGCACGCACGGCCTCGAGAATGGCAGCGATGTCCCACTTGCGCGTAACCGGCATGATGGCTTCGCGCACCGCGTCATTTGAGGCATTGAGCGAGATGGCGAGCTTTGGCCGGACCGGTTCTTCGGCAAAGCGCAGGATGCCGGGCACGATGCCGGAGGTGGACACCGTCATGCGCGAGGGCTGCAGTCCGATGGGCCCGGTCAACAAACGGAAAGCGCCCACCCAGGCGTCGTAATTCAAAAAAGGCTCGCCCATGCCCATAAAGACAAGGTTGATCCGGTCGCGGCCGAGGTGTACCCCTTGCCGCTTGAGCACGGCGACGACCTGGCCCGCGATCTCCCCGGGAGTCAGGTTCCGCACGATGCCCATCTTCGCGGTCAGGCAGAACTGGCAGTTGACCGCGCAGCCGATCTGCGAAGAAACGCAGATGGTCGCGCGGCGCTGCGGTGCGTTACGCCCGCGTGTGTCCCCGGGCGCTCCGGCTGCCGGCGGCGCGTCGGCGCTCCCGCTGCCCTCATCGTCTTCCCGGCCCTCTTCCCGGCCGTCGCCGCCCGGCATCCACACCGTTTCCACGGTTTGGCCATCCAGCCCGGCGATCAGGTAGCGCTCGGTTCCGTCTGTTGAGCGGAATGTCTCGGTGATCTCCGGGAGGCCAACGGTGTAGCCGGCAGCGTGCAACTGCTCGCGAAAGGGCTTGGGCAGCGCGGTCATCTCGTCGAGCGAGACAGCCCACTGCCGGTACAGGGCCTGCTCAAGCTGCCCGGCACGAAACCGGGGGCCGCCCAAGCGCGCGTTGACCGCGGCAAGCGCTTCGGCATGGAGGCCGAAGAGAGGAACGCTCCGCGTGACGGCGGCGGTTCCCGGCTGTTGCTGCCCAGATACAATGGGCAGAAGTCTGGTTTCAAGCGTCGCTGCCATGGTCCTTAAACCCCAGAATACTCCGGCGGGACCTGTGGCAGCGCGCGGAGATCCCGGTGAAGGATACGCATGAACGAAGCCACGCCCGCCCCCAGGTACGAAGCACAGGACCGCAATATTCGCCGCACCACCCTGCCTAATGGCATGATCATCCTGACCGAGGAGATGCCGCATGTGCGCTCCGTTGCCATGGGCGCCTGGATCCGCGCCGGTTCGCGGCATGAGGCGCCGGAGGTCAACGGCATTTCGCACTTTGTCGAACACATGGTCTTCAAGGGCACGGAAACGCGCTCGGCACAGCGGATCGCACGGGAAGTCGACGCGATCGGCGGCAACCTCGATGCGTTTACCGGCAAGGAAACCGTCTGCTTCAACATGAAGGTACTGGACGAGCACACCCCTAAGGCGCTCGACATTCTGTCGGACCTGGTGCTGCACCCCACCTTTGCCGACGAGGAAATCCGGCGGGAGCGCGGCGTGATCCTCGAAGAGATCAAGATGGACGAGGACAACCCCGATTACCTGGTCCACGAGATCTTTACCCAGAACTTCTGGCACGGCCATGCGCTCGGCAAGCCGATCCTGGTCACGGAAAAAACAGTCGGCAGCTTTGACCGGGGAAAGATCCTCGACTTTTACGGCTCACGCTTTCACGGCGGCAACATTGTCTTTTCAGCAGCCGGGCACATCGACCACGAGCGCTTTGTCGCGATGGTCACGGAAAAGTTTGCCGCGCTGCCCGCCGGGACGCCCTTGACCGTGGAGGCGCCGCCGAAGACTGCGGCCAAGATCATCCTGCGCAGCAAAAAGTCGCTTGAGCAGGTACAGCTCTGCCTGGGCGTTCCGGCGCGTCCCCTGGCCGACGAGTCGCGCTACATCTCACTCCTGCTCAACACGATCCTCGGCGGAGGGATGAGCTCACGGCTCTTTCAAACCGTGCGCGAAGAGCATGGCCTGGCTTACTCGATCTACTCAGACCTGAGCCCCTACCGCGACACGGGCTCGCTGTGTGTGTTCGCCGGTACCTCGGCCGACAAGGCCGCGGAGCTGATCCGCCTGGTCATGCTGGAGTTCCGCCGGCTCAAGGAAGCGCCCGTCGACGCGGACGAGCTGCGCCGGGCCAAGGACCAGCTCAAGGGCAACCTGCTGTTGTCGCTGGAGAGTTCCGGCGCCCGCATGTCGAACCTGGCGCGGCAGCAGATGTACTTCGACCATTTCTTCGGGCCCAACGAAATCCTGGCGCGAGTGGAAGAGGTGCGGGTCGAGGACCTCCAGGCGATGGCGCAGTCGCTTTTCGAGCCGGAGCGCGTCGCCCTGACCATGCTGGGCCGGCTGGAAGGCGTCACGGTAGGGCGGGAGCAGCTCGCCTGCTAGCTCCCCCGTAACTTTTCCACTCAACCGTCCTGCTCGACCGCCCTGCTCGACGGTCTTCCCTGCCCGTCGCACGCTCGGACGCGCGTCCGCGCAGCCTCCACCCTCCTGTTTACGTGGCCGTGGTAAGGTGTAGCCATTCCCCACACACAGTAGCGGAGGAGCATGGGCACCGGACTTCAAGGGAGCTCGCGCGCCCGGACTCGCCTGCTTTGCTCGATCGCGGCAGTTCTGGTGACAAGCTATATCGTTTTTCTGGCCTGGTGGTCGCCCGCCGGCTTTCCCCAGCAGCGCAACTACCACGGGCACATGCCCTACCTGGCCGACAAACTCATCGGCGAGGACGCCTACTACATGCTTGTGGTCGCCGACAACATCGCGACCCAAGGCAAGATCGCCTATAACCGGGGCGAGGAAACCACAGGGATCCAGCCGCTCGCGACCTTTGTGTTCGCCGGGGTGGACTGGGGCGTGCACCGGCTGGGCGGCACCGAGTGGGACCTCCTGCGCTGGATCCTGGTGCTGGAGGCGGGATTGCTGGTGCTCTTTGCCGCCCAGCTCGCCGCCATCACGGGTGCTCTGGCGCCTGCGCCCTGGGCCGATGCGGCAAGCGCGCTCGCGTTTCTGCTGGTACTCACGGACTACACCCTGTTCCGTTTGTTTACCTACGGGCTCGAAACGGGGCTTTATCTTTGCCTGATCGCGCTCTGCTTCCGGGTGGTCGAGCGTATCGGCGCACGGGGGCGCACGGGGGCGCGCGAGGCAGTGTGGCTGGGCCTGGCGGCGGGGATGGCGGGGCTGGCGCGCATCGACTTCGGCATCCTGTTTGCCGTGCTGCTCGGGACCCTGCTCTTCCGCCGGTGGATCAGCCCGGTGTGGGCGCTGGCAAGCGGGGCCCTTGCGCTGCTCCTGGTGAGCCCCTGGTTCCTTTTTCTTCACCGTGTGACCGGAGCCTGGATGCCGACCTCCGGCAAGGCCGAGTCGGCCTGGATCGCCGACGCGACCGCTTCCGTGCGCTTGAAAACGCTTCTGCTGGCGGTGGCCTCGCAGGTCGCGCCCTGGTCCTACGGTCTTTCGCCCAGGACCGCAGCAGAAGCGCTGGTGAGCATGGCGCTGGTGGTTGCCCTGTTCTTCTCAGCCGCCGGCCGGCGTGCGCGTGCGGAAGCGCCGCAACTCTTTCGCCTAGCCGCCGTGTGGCTGCCCGGCCTGGCCCTGCTCACCCTGATCTATCTCCTGTTCTTCTTTTCTGTTTGGTTTTATGACCGCTACACGTCGCCCCTGGTGGTCGTCACCGTGCCGGTCCTGGCCATGCTGCTGGCCAGCTTCGAGCCTGTTCGCCGGCAGCTGATCCCTTGCGCTGTTCTCCTGTTTTGCCCCTTCACGGTGTGGACCATCGGCGCGCTCCATACCGGGCACCTCGGCAACAGCCACACGGTAGAAGCCGGCTACGTCCGGACCTACTACCCCACCGCGCACCTTGGCGCGTTTCAAAGCGGGGTGATCGGGTACTTCAATCGCAATGTCGAGAACCTGGACGGCAAGCTGAACCTGGGGGCGCTCAAAGCCCTTGAGCAGCACCGGATGCCCGCGTTTCTCGACAGCGAAGGCGTCACGGTCCTGGTCGACTGGCCGAGCATGCTCGCCAAGCAGCTCCCGCCCGGCTACCTTGCCTCCGAATGGGTGCCGTGCCCGGTACCGATCCCCGGGGCGGACAGCGTCTGCCTGATCCGCAAAGGCGTGGCGCGGCCGTAGCGAAGAAACTTCCAGTCCGGGCAAACTTTCGAGTCTTCTCCCGGGCAATCTGCGGCTGGCATCCGGGCCGCGCTCGCGGTAGCATTTTTTGTAAGCGCAAAGCCTGCTCACCAGACAGGCTCGCCTGGAGTCGCATGCACATGAGGTTCTTCTCTCTTCGTTTAACTATCCGTAGTGCGGAGCACTCCCGAAGGGAGTCCGGCTTCACCTTGATGGAGCTGCTGATCGTCATTTCCATCATGCTGATCCTGATGTTGATCGCGATTCCCAACTTTTCCGGCATGAAGATGCAGGCGAATGAAACCTCGGCGGCACAGTCTTTACGCGCCATCGCCCAGGCCGAAATCCAGTACGAGACCAACTACCCGGCACAGGGCTTTGCCTGTTCGCTGCCCGCGCTTGGCGGGGCGGCCAGCTCCGGCGCTCCTTCGCCGACCCAGGCGCAGGTATTGCAGGGGGACCTGGCGAGCGGGCAGAAGAGCGGCTACACCTTTTCAATCGTCAACTGCACCAAAGTGAACGTCAACAACCAGGACCAGTACACCAGCTACGAGGCAACGGCCGTGCCGCAAGCGGTCGGCAAGACCGGCCATCGTGGCTTCTGCATCGATCAGGGTGGCGAGATCAAGGTCGACCCGGCCGGCGGAACCAACTGCACACAAAGCATGCAGTAAGCGGCGCAGGCCGGCTCGTCCCGGCGCCATGGTGTAGCCGTTTGGTGCTGAGCGGGCTGCTTTTGCTCCTGCCGCTTGGGCGCGAAGCCGCGGGCCAGCAAGCGGCCGCCGCAGCCCTGGCGGCGAGCATTGATACGCACTACAACGCCCTGCACTCACTTGCCGTCCAGTTCACGCAAAGCTACGACGGGATGGGCTTGCACCGGGAAGAGCGGGGAACGCTGCTGCTTCGAAAAGGCGGCCGGCTGGGCGCGGGCCGGATGCGCTGGACCTACACGGAGCCCGCGGGAAAGCTGTTTGTCTTTGACGGGAAAAATGGCTACTTCTACACGCCGGGCCAAAGCGAGATCCCCCGCGTGCCGGCCGGGCAGCTGGACGACCTCCACTCCCCGCTGGCGCTGCTGCTCGGCCATGCCGAGCTGGCCAGGCAGCTCGGCGACCTCACCTACTCTGGTACCCCGGGCGGCGACGCCGTGCTGTCGGGCGTACCCAGGGGGCTGGAGCGCCGGGTTGCGCGCCTGAGTGTCACGGCCGGCCCGGGAGGGGTCATTCGCGAACTGGTTGTGGAAGAAGTCGACGGGGCACGGAACCGTTTCACCTTTCTCGGCGAGCAGGCAGATGTGCCCGCGCCGGCTTCGGCGTTTACCTTTCGCGCCCCAGCCGGCACCCATGTCGTCGCGGGCATCCCGCCCATCTAACCCGCGCGCGCTCGCCCGCGTCCCCGGCCCCGGAGTAAGCTCAAGCCCATGCGGGTTCTTCTTGCGTGTTTGTTCGCCGCGCCGCTGTGGGCGCAGGCCCAGCTTGGGCCCTGGCAGATGGAGCCAAGCGAGACCACAGCCGACCTGCGGGGGATCCATGCTGTGGGCGGCGGCGTGGTTTGGGCTTCAGGAACCGGCGGAACCGTGCTCCGCTCGCAGGACTCAGGCTTCGAGTGGCAGCAATGTGCCACCCCGCCCGGAGCGGAAAAGCTGGACTTTCGAGCGATCTGGGCCTGGGATGACCAGACGGCGCTGGTGCTGTCAAGCGGCCCCGGCACCGGGTCGCGGCTCTACAAAACCACGGACGGTTGCGCGCACTGGTCGCTGCTGCGCACCAATGCAGACCCGAAAGGCTTCTGGGACGCTCTGGTTTTCGAGCAGGGCGACTTTGGCCTGCTGGGCGGCAAGGACGCCGGGCTGCTGCTGGGCGATCCGGTAGGGGGCAGGTTCTTTGCGGCCGGCACCGTGGGAGCCTCGGGCTGGCTTGCGCCCCAGGACGCTTGCCCCTCCGTGGCGGGCGAGGGCGCCTTTGCCGCCAGCAACTCTTCGGCCGTCGTGCTGGGCTGGCGCCGGTTTCTTTTTGGCACCGGCGGCAAGGGCGGTCCCCGGGTGTTGCTTTCGCCCCTGCTCGCCTATGGCGACGCGAACAAGCCCTGCCGGTCGGTCGCCGTTCCGCTAGCTTCTGGAGCAGACACGGCCGGCATTTTCTCGCTCGCCGCCCGGGACAAGAACGCGATGGTGGCGGTCGGCGGCGACTACAGCAAGCCTGACGAGCGGGCGGGAAGCGCGGCCTGGACCGCCGATGGCGGCCTGCACTGGGCGGCTTCCGCCACGCTCCCCGGGGGGTACCGGTCGGCGGTCGGCTGGGACGCCGAGCTGGGGGTGTGGGTCGCAGCCGGGCCGAACGGGTCAGACCTTTCGCACGACAATGGCCGCACCTGGGAGCCGATCGAGCACGCCCCCGCGGGCACGGCGCGCGGCGGCGAGTGGAACGCGCTGAGCCTCCCCTGGGCGGTAGGGCCGCACGGGCGCATCGGCAAGCTCAACCTGGGTGCGCTCGGCACCAGGGGCTTCTAGAAACTCCGGCCAACGGTACCGATGTAACGCAACCGCTTGCACCCGGGATGGCCGGCAGGGGAGCTTTGTTGGAGCGGGCGCAAGCCGGAACCGCCCGCCACCCGTCTAACCCGTAACGCAAACTGGTACCCTAGCGGCAACGGAACAGGAGATCGCTCCGCGGCGGGCATACGCGGCGCATGTGGGTCAATGGCAGAGTTTCTCGTCAAACTGGCGGACGAGCGCGGACGCATGCAGGAGCAGACGCAGGCCGCCGCGACCGCCGAAGAGCTTCGCGCCCGCTACACGCAGGCCGGCTACCACGTGCTGTCGGTTCGCTCCAAAGGCGGGCTGGGCGGGGTCGGCAGCCAGCGCAAAGCCAGGCTGGAAACGTTTCTGATCTTTAACCAGCAGTTTCTCACCCTGATCCGCGCCGGCCTGCCCATTCTGGGCTCGCTCGACATGCTCAGCAAGAGCCAGAAGAATCCGGCCTTCGCGGCGCAGCTCCAGAACGTGTCCGAGCGGGTGCGCCAGGGCGAGTCGATCTCGGCGGCCTTTGAAGCGCAGGGCGGCTTCCCGCTCATCTATACGGTCACCCTGCTTGCGGGCGAGCGCTCGGGCAATCTGGAAGAAGTGTTGGGCCGGTACCTCGCCTTTCAGCGCATCTCGCTCACCTTCCGCAAAAAGCTGCAGGCCTCGCTCATCTACCCGGCGCTGCTCATCTCGCTCGTCTTCGGACTGTTTGTGTTTCTGATTACCTTTGTGGTTCCGCAGTTCGCGACCCTGTATGACCAGGTCGGCACCAAGCTGCCCGCGCTTACCCTCGGCCTGCTTGCCTTCGGCAAGGCCGCCCAGCATGACTTCTTTTACGTCCTGCCGGTGGTGCTCATTGCCGGCTACCTGCTTTACCGCTGGAGCAAGGGCCCCAAGGGCGCCGACGTCCTCGACGCGATCCGCATCAAGCTGCCGGTCTTCGGTCCGATCTGGCTCAAGTACCAGGTCGCGCTCTTTGCACGGACGCTGTCTACCCTGCTGACGGGCGGGCTGCCGCTGGTGCCCTCGCTCGAAACCGCGGCCCGCTCCATCTCGTCTTCCCGTATCTCGCGGTCGGTGTTTGCCTCGGTCACCAGCGTCCGCGAAGGCAAGGGCTTGTCCACCAGCCTGAACAAGACCGGCGTGTTTCCCGCGCTCTCGACCGAGATGATTGAGGTTGGCGAGTCGACCGGCGCCCTGCCCCAGATGCTCAATTCGGTCGCCGAGTTCTTTGAGGAGGACGTCCAGACCGCGCTCACCGCCTCGCTTGCGCTGATTGAACCGGCTATCCTGATCGTGATGGGCGTGGTGGTCGTTGTCATCCTGATCGCGCTCTACCTGCCGATCTTTTCGCTTGGAAACGCAAGTAACTTCCAGCAAGCACACTAGCCTGTTGCCGCCTCCGGGCGGCGCGCTACAGTAAGGCACGGACACAGACCCATGGCAGAAGCTCCCGTTCTCCCCGTTCCCGTCGAACTTGACGAAGCCGCGCAGGCACAGATGCTGGCGCGCCGGTACCGGTGCGAGTTTGTCGACCTCGGCAACTTCCGGATCCAGCACGACCTGTTCCGCTCGGTGCCGGTCGACATGATGTTTCGCTACAACTTTGTGCCCATTGAGCAGCGCGAAGACCGCCTAGTGATCGCGGTCTCGGACCCAAGCCGGCTCATGGTGCTGGATGAAATCGCGAGCCTGCTGGGGCAGCGGCTGCTTACCCGCGTCGCCACGCTTTCGCAGATCAACGAGCTGCTCAAGAAGACCGAGCAGTCGCAGCGCGTGCTCGACGAAGCGACCGAAGGGCTGACCTTTGATGTGATCTCGGTCAACGACCAGGATGACGAGTCAATCACGATCGAGAAGCTGACCTCGGAAGAGGACATCAGCCCCATCATCCGGCTGGTCGATACGACCATCTTCACCGCGCTGGAGCGGCGCGCTTCCGACATCCACATTGAAACCTACGACGACCAGTTGCTGGTCAAGTACCGCATCGACGGCGTGCTGCACCCGGCCATGGCGCCGATCGCCCGCGAGCACCACCAGACCATCCTGTCGCGGATCAAGGTCATGAGCGAGCTCGATATCGCCGAGCGTCGCGTGCCCCAGGACGGGCGCTTTCGCGTGCGCTACAAGGGGCGCCTGATCGATTTCCGGGTGTCCATCATGCCGACCGTGCACGGCGAAAACGCCGTTCTGCGCGTACTGGACAAGGAATCGATGAGCGAAAAGTTTCGCTCGCTTACCCTCGATGTGGTTGGCTTTGCCGAGGACGACCTGCGGCGCTTTCGCCGCTACATCCGCGAGCCCTACGGGATGGTGCTGGTCACGGGGCCGACCGGCTCGGGCAAGACGACGACGCTGTATGCCGCGCTGAACGAGATCAAGTCCGACGAAGACAAGATCATCACCATTGAGGACCCGGTCGAGTACCAGATCCGCGGGATCACGCAGATCCCCGTTAATGAGAAAAAAGGGTTGACCTTCGCGCGCGGCTTGCGCTCCATCCTGCGCCACGACCCGGACAAGATCCTGGTCGGCGAGATCCGCGACCAGGAAACCGCGCAGATCGCGATCAACTCGGCGCTAACCGGCCACCTTGTCTTTACCACCGTGCACGCAAACAACGTGGTCGATGTGCTGGGACGGTTCCTGAATATGGGCGTGGAAGCCTACAACTTTGTGTCGGCGCTCAACTGCATCCTTGCCCAGCGCCTGGTGCGCATGATCTGCGACCACTGTATCTACTCGACCACCTACCCGGACGACATGTTGGAGCTTTCCGGGCTTGATCCGGCGGAGTGGCGCGGCTTCCAGTTCAAGGAGGGCCGCGGCTGTATCGAGTGTGGGGGTACGGGCTACCGCGGGCGCACCGCGATCCACGAGCTGCTCGATCTGACCGACCCGATCCGCGAGATGATCCTCGACAAAAAGCCGTCTTCGGAGGTGCGCAAGCTGGCCGCGGCCGAAGGGATGCAGTTTCTTCGCGAGTCAGCGCTGGACCGGGTGCGACGGGGCTTGACGACCCTCAAGGAGATCAACAAGGTCACCTTTATCGAGGCAAACCGCTAGTGGCCGGCGCTTTCCATCCCCAACGGAGCGCCTCTCATGCTTGAATGGCTGCCGCGCGTGTTTCCCGGCATCACGCTGCGCCCGGCGCTGGCCTGCGAGATCACGCCCTATGGCGTGCTGGCGGCACGGCAGGACTCGACCGTGGGTCTGGCCACACAGTTTGCGCCGCTCACGAGCACGGCCTTGCAGCCAAGCGTGAAAACACCCAACGTCCTGGACCGGGCCCAAGTGGCTGCTGCCCTGCGCGCGGCCATCAGCGCGGTTGCCGAGCGCGGCCGGCCCTTGCCCGGGGGCCGCAACCTCCCGGCCAATCGCGCGCTGACCCTGATCGTGCCGGACGCCACCGTGCGGGTGCTGCTGCTCGACTTCGATGCCCTGCCGTCCAAGCGCGCGGAAGCGTTGTCGATCCTGCGCTTCCGGCTGCGCAAGCTGGTGCCCTTTGAAACCGAAGAAGCAAACGTGACCTGGCAGACCATGGGTACGGGGCCCGAAGGGGTGCGGGTGCTTACCGTGATCATGCCGCGTGAGGTGCTGCTCGAGTACGAAGGGCTAGTGCGCGAGGCCGGCTTTATCCCGGGTGTTGTGCTGCCGAGCACGCTTGCCGCCACGCCGCTCGTGGGCGCTGAACCGACGCTGGTGGTCAACCACAACGGCACCACCCTGACCACGGCCATTCTGCGCGGGCCGGAGCTGCTGCTCCATCGCGCGCTCGACTTCAGCGGCCTGGATGGCGAAACATCGGCGGTGGAGGCCGGCATGCCGTCTACCCTCGCGCCTAACCTGCCGTCTACCCTGGCGCGGCTGCCCCGCTCGAGCGAGCTCCGTGCCCGGGAAGAGGCCGAAGACATCCGCCAAAGCGTTTCCGTGGCGCTCGCCTACTTTGAAGACACCCTGGCGACGGTCGCAACCGAGCTGTTCTACATCGGCGCCGGCACGGTGGAGGCTTTCCAGTCCATGCTTGGCGACACGGGCGTTGCCGTGCGCAACCTGGGCCCGGCGCCCGAATTGCCTTCGCGCACGGTGCCGCGATCGCTGCTGGCGCCGGTTACCGGAGCCCTGCTGAACGCATGAATATCACCGTTAATCTGGCGACCCGCCCGTATATCGAGCTACGCCCGGTGTACGCGCGCTTGCGCGTGGTCGCCGTAGCGCTGGCGGTGCTCGCTCTTCCCATGCTGCTGGTGCTCCGTGTCGAGCAAACCAAGGCCGGGCTGGCGCGGGCGCGCGTGGCTCAGTTGGAAAGCAACATCGCGCTGCTCCGGCGGCAGGCCGCCACGGCGCAAACCCTGGCCAGGGAAGGGCCCAATGCGAACGTGCTGACCGAGGCCGCCTTCCTCAACGACCTGTTCCATCGCAAGGCCTTTTCCTGGACGGCCACCATGAGCGACCTTGAAACCACGCTGCCGACCGGGGTTCAGGTGTCCTTTATCGACCCGGTGGTGGCCCCGGACGGCCATGTCACGATTCGCATGCGGGTGACCGGCGCGCGGGATCGCACCGTGGACGTGGTGAGGAATCTGGAGCACTCGCGCCACTTCATGGCGCCGCGGCTGGTAGCCGAAGCGCTGGCCAACCAGAGTAACGGGGGCCAGGCGCGATCGGTAGGGGTGGTGACCAACCTGACGGATGTGAACTTCGACATCGTGGCCGACTACCGGCCCTTGCCGAACTCGCATGACAAAGCCGGGATCCGCGCCGTCCCTCCACGGAACGCTGCGAGCAGGATGGGCACGGCGGAGCTCACAAACCCGGACCCCTCGACCGCAGCGCCGGTCCGACACACGGCCGGGCGGCGGCCGGCTCCCAAGCCCTTTGCCGGCGTTGCCGCGCCGGCTGCCTTGCCGGGAGGGACGCGCTGATGCGCCGCCAATCGGTGCTTACTCCCCTCAATGCCCACATCGCCGTGGTGGCGCTGCTGCTGCTCTTTGACCTGGTCCTCGGCACCAAGCTGCTGGTGGCCTGGCACGACAGCCGCAGCGACCAGTCGGCGCAGTACAACGCCGACCTGGCCACCTACGGGCAGCTGCAGGCGCAGAACAATCACCTCCGCTCCCTCCCGGCGCTGCTCGCAAGCTCACGGCAGCAGGCAGACGCCTTTCTTGGCGAACGCATCGCGGCCAGTGACAGTGCTGTGCTGGCGGAGCTGGGCTCGCTTACCGTGCGCGACCATGTGCGGCTGAGCCGCGCCAGCTACACCCCGGCTCCGGCCATCCCGGGGCTGCTCGAGCTGCGGATCGAGGCCAACATCACCGGCGAGTACACGCCCGTCATGCACCTGATCAACGACATTGAGCGGGACAAGGACCACGCCTTCTTTATCATCCGTTCGGTCACCCTGACCGGCCAGCAGGGCGGCGTGGTCAACCTTCGGCTGCGCATGACGACCTATATCCACGCCGACGCAGCCAGCGCGGCGCTGGTCGAAGCGGCGGGCCGGGCCTCGGGCAGCTCGGGTGGAGAGGTGCAATAGTGGCGCGCCTTAAAGGCGTTGGCGCCGACGACAAGCGAAAAGTCGCGGTCGCGGCAGGGCTTGGCGTCGTGGTGCTCGCCCTTGCCTTCCATACCATCTTTGGCGGGCCGGAGCCGACGCCACCGCCCCCGTCGGTTCCGGTGCGCCCGGCCAGCATCGCGGTCGCGCCAACCCCGCGCCGCTCTGCCGCCGAGGCGCCGCTCGCTCCCGCAACGCCCGTGTCGCTCGATCCCGCGCTGCACCCTGAACTAATGGCCGAAAATGAGCAGTACGTATACACGGGCACCGGCCGCAACATCTTCTCGCAAGAGTCAAGCGCGCCCGCGGTAGCCTCCATTCCCAAGCTGACAGCGCCGGTGCGGCCGTCTGCCGTGCAAGCAGCGGTCAACACCGGGCCGCCTCCGCCGCCGGCCATCGATCTGCGCTTTTTTGGCTATGCCGCCCGCAAAAACGGCACGCGCAGCGCGTTTCTTGCCCATGGAGAGGATGTGTTTGTCGCTGCGGAAGGGGATGTGGTCAGCCATCGTTACCGGGTCGTCCAGATCACCCCGCTTTCGATCGAGATCGAAGATCTTCCCTATCACCACACGCAAACTCTGCAGTTGCAGAATTGAGCCCCGGAGCGATGCGCCCCATGGAAAACCATCCAGCTCGTGCAGCATCGGGCGAGGACGGCTACGTCCTGATCGCGGTTGTTCTGCTGGCGGCGCTGCTCACCATGTCTCTGGCCCTGGCTGCGCCCCGCATCGCGGCATCCATCCAGCATGACCGCGAGCTCGAAGCGGTGCAGCGGGGCCTGCAGTACAAGCGGGCGATCCGGATGTACTACAAGAAGTTCGGCAGCTACCCGACCTCCATCGACCAGCTGGTCAAGACCAACGACATACGGTTTCTGCGCCGCCGCTACCTGGACCCGCTGACCGGAAAGGACGACTGGAAGCTGATCCACATGGGCGAAGCGCATGTACGGCCGCTGGGCTTTTTTGGCCAGCCGCTTGCCGGCGGCAGCGCGACCGGCAGCATTGCCGGGGCAACGCCGATCAGCAGCAGCACTTCCGCGAGCAG
>CALMAN010000021.1 GCA_937859835.1 uncultured Acidipila sp.
GGAGCGCGGGCCCGAGACCGGCGCGCTCCACGCCGCAGCCGGCGAGCAGGCTGTGCGGGCCGGGGTGGACTGGGTGCTCGGGGTGCAAGGGGCGGCGCTGGCGCTGGCCGAGGAGGCCGCGAAGCTAGGCGTGCCCGCGCTGTTTTTCGAGACCGCGGCGGAGGCGGGCCAGTGGCTTGGCCGGGAGCTGCGCGCCGGGGACGCGGTGCTTGTGAAGGCTCGCGGGGGGTAGGACTGGAAGGGGCGCTCCAGGAGCTGCGGGGAGCAGAGGGCGGAGCGAGCCGGAGATAGAACCCCGCCCCTCCCGGGACGCAGCCGGAGGTAGGGCCCGTCCTCACGGAGCGAGCCGGACGTAAGTCCCGCGCTCCCGGAACGAGCCGAACAAGATCTTGTCCGGCCGGAGCGCACCCGGCGTGAATCCCGGCCTCACGGAGCGCAGCCGGAGGTAGAACCCGTCCTCACGGAGCGAGCCGGACGTAGAACCCGTCGTCACGGAGCGAACCGGACGGAGAACCCGTCCTCCCGGAGCGCACCGGACGGAGAACCCGCTGTCCGGGAGGCACCCGGGGGGCGGCCTCCAAGGGGTGCAGCACTGAGCGGATACCCCCGGCATTTCGACCCGTAGCGGCTCGCCGCCGGTCTGTAAGATCAAGGCGGGCTGCGGACTTCCGTCCCGGCATTTCTGCTCGGAGACCTCTTGCTTTACTGGCTGCTGTACCAGAAGCTTTTTCCGTATGTGTCGCCGTTTCGCGTGTTCCGCTACCTGACCTTTCGCACCGCCTTTGCTTCGCTGACCGCGCTTCTGATCGCTCTGCTGATTGGCCCGTTTGTGATTGAAAAGCTGCGTGAGTTTCAGATCGGGCAGTATATCCGCGAGGATGGGCCGCAGGCGCACCAGAAAAAGGCCGGCACGCCGACCATGGGGGGCGTCCTGATCTGCATCGCCATCCTGCTGCCGACCCTGCTCTGGGCCGACCTGTCGGACCCGTTTGTATGGCTGGTGATGCTGTCGACGCTCGCCTTTGGGGCGATCGGCTTTGCCGACGACTACATCAAGGTTGTGCACCGGAGGAACCTGGGGCTGACGGCGCGAGCCAAAACCGGCTACCAGGTGCTGGTGAGCGCGGGCGTCGCGGTGGCGCTGCTTTCGATGCAGGCGCAGGGCAGCTATTCGACCGAGCTGGTGGTTCCGTTTTTGAAGCGGCTGCACCCGGGCCTGAGTATCCCGGCGCTGGCCGGCGTGCCGCACCTGGCGCTGCTGGCCTTTTTGCCGTTTATCGCGTTTACGATCCTCGTCATTGTTGGGTCGAGCAACGCCGTGAACCTGACCGACGGGCTGGACGGCCTGGCGATCGGCTGCACCATTGTGGCGGCCGCGGCGCTGACGGTGCTCACCTATGTGAGCGGCCACGTGGTGTTTGCCGACTACCTGGAGCTGGAGCGCATGCCGCTGATCAGCGAACTGGCGATCTTTTGCGGGGCCATGGTGGGCGCGAGCATTGGCTTTCTCTGGTACAACGCCCATCCGGCCGAGGTCTTTATGGGCGACGTCGGCTCGCTGGCGCTGGGCGGCGCGATCGGCACGGTGGCCGTCGCGATCCGGCAGGAGCTGCTGCTGCCCTTTATCGGCGGGATTTTTGTGCTGGAAGCAGTGTCCGTGATCCTGCAGGTCGGCTCGTACAAGCTGCGCAAAAAGCGCATTTTCAAGATGGCGCCGCTCCATCATCATTTTGAATTGCAGGGCTGGTCGGAGTCGAAGGTGATCGCGCGGTTCTGGATCGGGTCGCTGGTGTTTGCGCTGTTTGCGCTGACGACGTTGAAGCTGCGGTAGGCGAGTGGCGCCGCCCTATCGCTTCTCCGCACCCCCGTGCCACAATGGGCTGGAAACCGCATGGATCTGAAGGGCAAACGCGTGCTGGTTGTGGGGCTGGGCCGGGCGGGGTTGGCGGCGGCCCTGTTTCTGCGCAGCCGGGGGGCGCTGGTCACGGTTTCGGACGTGCGCAGCGCCGAGGCGCTTGAAAAGGAGATCCCCAAGCTGCTGGAAGAAGGGATCGCGGTAGAAGCCGGCGGCCACGGCCTGCTGACCTTTCGGCGGCAGGATCTGCTGGTCGTCAGCCCGGGGGTGCCGCTCGACACGCCGGAGATCCGGCTGGTCCGCAGCTTTGGGCAAACCATTCTTGGCGAGTTGGAGCTGGCGTCGCGCTTCCTGAAAGGGCAAACGCTCGCGATCACCGGCTCGAACGGCAAAACCACGACCACCACCCTGTGCGGGGCCATTCTGGCCGCTTCCGGGGCGCCCACGCTGGTGGGGGGCAACATCGGGATCCCGGTGGTGGCCCTGACTGGGGTGTCGCGCGAGGATGGCTGGAATGTCCTGGAGGTTTCGTCGTTTCAGCTCGAAACCACGGAAACCTTTCGGCCGCGCATTGCCGTGCTGCTGAACGTGACGCCCGACCACCTGGACCGGCATGGCTCGTTTGAAAACTACCGCGAGGTGAAGGAGCGCATTTTTCGCTTCCAGACCGGGGACGACTTTCTCCTGCTCAACGCGGACGATGAGGTAGCTGCCCGTGCGGCGGCGCGGGCGCGGGGGCGTGTGTTCTGGTTTTCGCGGACCCGCGTGGTCCGCCAGGGGACTTTTGTGCACAACGGGACGGTGATGTTCCGTGAGTCGGAGCAGGGCGGCGCCGAGCCGGTGCTGCCCGTGGCGGCGATCCCGCTCAAGGGCGCGCACAACCTGGAAAACGTCCTCGCGGCGGTTGCGGCAACGCGGCTCGCCGGGGTCGAGGCCGAGGTGATCCACGCGGCGGTCCGGCGCTTCCAGGCGGTCGAGCACCGGCTGGAGTTTGTCGCGGAGGTAGGCGGCACGCGCTTCTACAACGACTCAAAGGCGACCAATGTCGATGCTGCGGCCAAGGCCATCGCGTCCTTTGATGGCGGCGTTCACCTGATCCTCGGGGGCAAGGACAAGGACTCGGACTACCGGACGCTGGCGCCGTTGCTTGCCGGGCGGGTGCGCGCCGTGTACCTGATCGGCGCGGCGGCAGCCAAGATCGAGGCGCACCTGCAGGCAGGGGGAGCGGCGGCGCCGATCCGCCGCGCCGGAACGCTGGCGGCCGCTGTGGAGCAGGCCGCGGCCGCGGCCGAGCCCGGCGATACGGTGCTGCTGGCGCCGGCGTGCTCGTCCTTTGACCAGTTCCGGGATTACCAGCAGCGCGGGGAGCGCTTCAAGGAGCTGGTGCATGCACTGCGCGATGCCGCCGCCGAGCACCACCTGCTCAAGAGCGGCGCCGGACAGAGCGCCTAGCCGATGGCCAAGCGGGTCGGGGTCGACAAGTGGATCTTCTGCATCACCCTGCTGCTGGTGGTCGGGGGCCTGCTGATGATCTTTTCGGCTTCGGCCGTGATGGCGCAGGCGCGCTACGGCTCCCCTTACAACTTTGTCGGGCACCAGGCGGTGTACGCGATAGCCGGCCTCGCCGCCATGTGGGCGTTGATGCACGTCAACTACCGCAAGCTGAACAGCCCCACGGTCGTGTTTCCGGCGGTGGCGATCACGGTCATCCTGCTGATTGTGGCTTTTTTTGGCCACGACTCGCACGGCGCCCACCGGTGGATCCGGCTCGGGCCGGTGCAGTTTCAGCCTTCGGAGCTGGCCAAGCCCGCCCTGGTGCTGTTCCTCGCCTGGTGGCTCCAGGACCGCATGAGCCGCATGGAGGAGATCCGCGGAACCATCCTGCCCGCGGCGATCCCGAGCCTCCTGTTTATTCTGCTGATCGTGAAGGAGCCGGACCTGGGCACGGCCATGGTGTGCGCCGCGGTCACGGCGCTGCTCCTGTACCTGGCCGGCATGCAGCTGAAGTTCCTGTGGTACGGCCTCCTGGCGGCCGCCCTGCCCTTGTACTTCCTGCTGTTCCGGGTCAAGTTCCGGCGCGACCGCATCTTCGCCTTTCTGAACCCCGATGCCGACCCGCTCGGCAAGGGCTTCCACATCATCCAGTCGCTCATCGCGGTCGGCACCGGCGGCTTCCACGGGGTCGGCTACATGGAAGGGCGGCAAAAACTCTTCTACCTGCCCGAGCCGCACACCGACTACATCTTTGCCAACGTCGCCGAGGAGCTCGGCCTGATCGGCGCGGTGGCCATCCTGCTGCTGTTTGTGGGCTTCGGGTACCGGGGCATCCGCGCAGCCATTCTCTCGACCGACCCGTTTGCGCGCTTTCTTGCATTTGGCATTACGGCGACGGTGCTGATCCAGGCGTTCTTCAACATCAGCGTGGTGATCGCGCTGCTGCCGACCAAGGGCATTACGCTCCCTTTTGTCTCCTACGGAGGCACCTCCCTGTTCATTACCCTGGCTTCGGTCGGGGTTCTCTTGAATATCACGCGGGAGCTTGAGTGAGGGTGTTGATCGCCGGAGGGGGGACCGGCGGCCACATCATCCCGGCGCTTGCGATTGCGCACGCGCTCGAGGCAGGGCCGGGCGGGGCAGAGCTCCTGTTCCTGGGCACCCCGCGCGGGCTCGAGTCGAGGCTGGTGCCCGAGGGAGGCTACCGCCTGGAGCTGATCGAGGTCGGCCAGCTCAACAACGTGCCGCTCGCCACCCGCGCGCGCACGCTCCTGGACCTGCCCCGGGCGGTGTTGCGGGCGCGGGCGCTGCTTCGGAGCTTCGGTCCGGACGCGGTGGTGGGCGTGGGCGGCTACGCATCAGGCCCGGCCATGGCGGCAGCCATCCTGGCCGGCGTACCCACGCTGGCCTTTGAGCCCAATGCGGTGCCGGGGCTGGCCAACCGCATGGTAGGGCGGCGGGTTTCGGCTGCCGCGGTCAACTTCGCGCCGGCCGCGCGCTTTTTCCGGGGGGCGCAGGTTACGGGCATTCCGGTCAGGGAAGCATTTTTCTCGCTCGCCCCGCGTGCCCCGGCTGCGCCGCCGCACCTGCTGGTGTTTGGCGGCAGCCAGGGAGCGCGGGTGTTCAACGGGATGGTTCCGCAGGTTTTGCCCCCGTTGCTCGAGGCAGTGCCCGGACTCACGGTGCTGCACCAGGCAGGCGCGCGGGCCGCAGAGGAAACCCGCGCGGCGTTTGCCGCGACCGGGGCGGACCCCGGGCGCTGGAGGGTGGAGGCCTTCGTGGCCGACATGCCGGCCCGCTTTGCTGCCGCCGATCTCGTGCTGGCGCGCTCCGGCGCGAGCACGGTGGCCGAGCTGTGCGCGGCCGGCAAGCCGTCGCTGCTGGTGCCCTTTCCCCTGGCGGCCGACGATCACCAGCGCCGCAATGCCGAGGTGCTGGCCGGCCACGGGGCTGCGGTTGTGCTCCCCGAGGCCGGGCTCACGCCGGA
>CALMAN010000022.1:0-8454 GCA_937859835.1 uncultured Acidipila sp.
CTCTTATCGGGATGGGTACGGTCGCTTCGGCCAGATCGGCCGTCATTCTTTCCCCCGACGTCGGCAACGAGATTGATGCCCAGTGGGCGATTGTGTCCCTGCTGACCGACCCTGCTTTGGACGTGCGCGGCATCCTATCGGCCCACGCACCCAGCCTTCCCGACCCTTCGGCGCACGCCAGCTTCATGATCCTCGAGGACGTGGTCGAGCACCGGATGGGGCTTGAAACGCATCCGCCGCTACTTGAGGGCTCGAGCCTGCCGCTCGCGGACCGCGCGACGCCGCAGCCAAGCGCCGCGACCACCTTCCTGCTTGCGCAAGCGGCGGGGTTTACGCCCGCGAACCGGCTCACCGTCCTGGTCATCGGCGCGGCTACCGACGTGGCCTCCGCGCTGCTGGCTGATCCGACGCTTGCCGACCGCATCCGCATTGTGGCCATGGCCTTTCGCGATCTTGCCCCGGACGGAGCCCATGAGTACAACGAGCAGAACGATCCCCGTGCCTGGCAGGTTCTTCTCAGCTCGCGGGTGCCGGTGGCGGTCGGCTCGGCCAATGTGTGCCAGCGCTACCTTTCGCTCAACTACGCCGAGGCGCAGCAGCTGCTTGCCGAGCACGGGCCGATCGCAGACTGGCTTTGGAGCGAGTACCGGGCCTGGTACTACCGCAACGTCAAGCCGCTGCGCGTGGCGGACTTTTCACGCCCCTGGGTCATCTGGGACCTGATCACCCTGGCCTATGTGCGCGGGCTCGCGACCGCCACGACGGTACCGCGCCCCGAGCTGGACGACAGCATGACCCTGCGCCCGGGCGCGCCCGGAGCCACCATCGAGCGCATTGATGCCGTGGACACCGTGAAGCTGTGGCGGGCGTTCACGGCCCAGCTCGATGCGTTTGCCCAAACGCACGAAGTACCGGGCCCTCGCGGCACTGACTAGATCCCCTTGGCCGCGGCGTCGGGAAGCCGCTGGCCGGCGCGGGTCTTGGCTGAAACGCTTGCTTGGCTGAAGCGACCGAACCGCCCGGGGGCGCGCCGCGCGAGGCCCGGTGTGGCGAAGGCGCATCCGACTCCCGTAAGGACCCGTAAACTCATGACCGATTCTGCTGTTGCCCACGCCAACGCCCTTGCCTCCGCTGCTTCTGCCTACCTGCGCTCGGCCATGCACCAGCCCGTCCAGTGGCACGAGTGGGGCCCGGAAGCGTTTGCCCTGGCCGCGGCGCAGGACAAGCCGATTCTGCTCGACATCGGCGCCGTGTGGTGCCACTGGTGTCACGTGATGGACCGCGAGTCGTACGAGGACCCCGCCCTGGCGGCGGTTGTCAATGCGAGTTACATCGCGGTGAAAGTGGATCGCGATGAGCGGCCCGACGTGGATGCGCGCTACCAGGCGGCAGTGCAGGCGATGGCCGGGCAGGGTGGGTGGCCGTTGACCGCGATCCTGACTTCTGACGGGCGGCCGTTCTTCGGCGGAACCTACTTTCCGCCCGACGAGCGCTATGGGCGGCCCAGCTTCCGGCGCGTGCTCGAAACCATGGCCGGGGTATGGCGCGAGCGCCGGGCAGAGCTCGATCGAACAGCCGGCCAGGTAGTGGCCGCGATCGATCACGGAGAAAGCTTTTCAGGCCGCTCCGGCTCGCTGGGGCCAGAGATCGTGGACGCGCTCGTTGCCAGCGCCCTGGGGAACTTTGACCAGACCTACGGCGGGTTTGGAACAGCGCCGAAGTTCCCGCACCCGGCGGCGGTCGATCTGTTGATTGACGTCGCGGGACGCACAGGGGCGGCCCAGGCCCGCGAGGCAGCGACCAGAACGCTTGAGGCGATGGCCCGCGGGGGCATGTACGACCAGCTGGGCGGCGGGTTTCACCGCTACTCGGTCGACGAGCGCTGGCTGGTTCCGCATTTCGAGAAGATGCTCTACGACAACGCGGCCCTGCTGGCCAACTACGCGCACGGCTTTCAAACCTTTGTTGAGCCGGAGTTCGCGCGCGTGACCCTCGACATCCTTCGCTGGATGGACGGCGTGCTGAGTGACCGGGAGCGGGGCGGCTTTTACGCGTCGCAGGATGCCGACATTTCGCTTGATGACGATGGCGACTACTTCACCTGGACCCTCGGCGAGGTGCAGGTCGCGCTCCGGGATGCGCCGGACGAGCTGCGGCTCGCGGTCGCGTACTGGAATGTCCGGGAGCAGGGCGACATGCACCATAACCCCGCGAAGTGCGTGCTGCACGTGGAACGGCCTTTCGCGGAGGTTGCGCATGCGGCCGGCTGCAGCCAGGAGCAGGCCGCCGAGCTGCTGCGCGGGGCGCACGCCAGACTGCTGGCCGCACGCGAAAAGCGGCTCACGCCGTTTATCGACCGGACTATCTATACCGGCTGGAACGCGATGGGGGTGTCAGGCTACCTGGCCGCGGCCGAAGCGCTGGAGCGGGCAGAGCCGCGCGCCTTTGCGCTCCGGACCCTCGATCGCCTCCTGCGCGAGGGTTGGGACGCCGGCTCGGGCCGGCTGCGTCACGTCATCGCCTATTCCGATGGGCATACGCCTGCAACTGCGGCGCCCGGGGTGCTCGAGGACTATGCCTTTATGGTCCACGCATGTCTCGATGGCTGGCAGGCAACGGCCGAGCTGAGGTACTACACGGCCGGCGAGCAGATTGCGCGAGCCATGGTGGAGCGCTTCGCGGATCGCACGGCGGGCGGCTTTTTTGATACGGAACAGGCTTCCGGCAAGCCATCGGACCAGCAGCAGCCCTTGCTGGGCGTGCTGGGCGCACGGCGCAAACCGCTCCAGGACGCGCCGACCCCGGCCGGAAACCCGACTGCTGCCGCGGCGCTCCTCAGGCTGTTCGCCCTTAACGGCGACGAGGAGCTGCGCGAGCTGGCCGAAGACACGCTGGAGTGTTTCGGGGGTGTGGTCGCGCAGTTCGGGCTGTACGCGGCCAGCTACGGGCTGGCGCTCGAGCGCCTGCTGCTTCCGCCCGTGCAGGTGGTGGTTCTTGAGAAGGACGGCCCGAGCGACGACACAGCGCAGGCGCTGGCCGCAACCGCGCGTGCGCGCTACGCGGTGAACCGAAGCCTGCTGCGCCTGCGGCAGGAGGAGGTGCGGGCCGCAGCGTTGCCGCCCGTGCTGGCCGAAACGCTGCCGCACCTGCCGCAGCTCGGGGAGCCGGGCAGCTTTGCCGTGGTCTGCCGGGGCGCGGTCTGCCTGCCGCCGGTGCAGGACGCCGAAGCCCTGCTGCGCGCGCTGAGCGGAGTTTAGCCTGCGGGCCTGAGCATCTCCTGCACTGCTTCAGGCCCTGTTCTGCGCTGAACCGTCCCCCGTCTGCTGCCCCGTTTGCTGCCTCAGGCGGAAGCGGTCAGAACGCGGTGGATGCAGCCTGCGCGTTCAGCTCGACCGGGGCCTGGAGCGGCAGCGCATCGACCGAATCGCCGGCGTGGATGGTGAACCGGCCGGGGTCGATGGCCCACTTCTTGCGGGTGGTGTCGTAGTGGGCAAAGGCGCGCGGGTCGAGTTCAACCGAAACGTGGCGGGTTTCGCCCGGCGCAAGCTGGACTCGTTCGAAGCCTTTCAGCTGGCGATCCGGATGGGGAAAGCTGGCGTGGTCGTCCGAAACATACACCTGCGCCACGTCGGCGCCGGCCCGGGAGCCGCTGTTTGTCAGGTCGAAGGTGACGGTGACGTGCGGGTTTGCGCCGAGCGACGCAGGGCTGACCGCCAGGTTCGCGAACTTAAAGGTGGTGTACGACAATCCGAAGCCAAAAGGAAACAGCGGCGTGACATGGTTGTGCTCGTACCCCCGGTAGCCGACAAAGATGCCTTCCTTGTAGACAACGCGGTTGCCGCCGGCTTCAGGGTAGTAGTTGGTGTAGGTGGGGTTATCTTCGGCGCGGCGCTCAAAGGTCACGGGCAGGTGGCCCGAAGGGTTCACATCGCCAAAAATGATTTCGGCCAAAGCCGTGCCGCCTTCCTGCCCGCCGTACCAGCTTGCAAGCAGAGCCGGAACATGGTCGAGCCAGGTGCGGGAGTCGACATTGCCCCCTGCGGTCACGCTGACAATGGTCTTCGGGTTGGCCGCGGCCATGGCGTTGATCAGCGCGTCCTGCCCGAAAGGAAGCGAAAACGTGCGGTCTCCGCCTTCGCTCTCGCTTTCGTGGTCGAAGCCGACGGCCACCAGGACCGCGTCCGCGTGGCGGGCAAGCTCGACCGCGCGCTGGCTGACGATCCCGTCCTGCGGAGCGATGGCCAACTCCAGGCGCGCGTCAAAGGGATTGCTGGTCCAGTACTCAACAACGACCTTGTGGGGGCCGGCTGCGAGATCAAGCGCGACCACGGGTTGATCGGCGCGCACCAGCTTCCAGTCGTCGATCACCTCCTTGTCATCGATCAGCACGCGGTTGCCGGAGTTTTCGCCGCCGCCCCCCAGCGCAACCAGGTAGCGGCCCGCGGCAGGGGCGTTGTAGTAGCCGGAGTAGCGACGGGAAGCGTGCTTTGCCCCGGCGTTCGCAAGCGCCAGAAGAGCCGGCGTCTCGTCGCCGGAGCCGCCCCGTCCATGCAGGCTGTTGATGTGGGCAGCGCTGCTGGTGGCAACAGGGGTGCCGGACAGCTCGTCATTGGCAAAAACCTCAACCGTGAGGCCGGGCTTGCCGTTCGTGGCCGCCGTGGAGAACTCCGTGGCGCGCGCTAGGCTGGCCAGGCTCGGGAGGCCGCGATCGTAGAAGACCTTCGCCCCGGGCAGCGCGTTTTCCATGCCCTGGAGCGGGCTGACCAGCTGGAACGGCACTACGCCCGCGCTTCCACCGCCAACCGCCTCGCCCGGGTACGCGTTCGGCCCCACCACCAGAATGGTTCGGACTTTGGACTTGTCGAGCGGCAGCAGGGAGCGCTCGTTTTTGAGCAGCACTGCCGACTCGCGCGCCGAGTCGAGCGCGGCGGCCCGGTTCTGCGCGTCCAGGTACGAGATCGTGGGGTCCGCCTGCGGTCGATCCAGCCCGCCGAACTGCATGGTAGTGGGCAGGATGTGGCGAATCTTGTCGTCGATGGTGTTCGCGGTCATGGCGCCAGACTGCACGGCAGCGGTGAGGTTGGCCGGGTTCATGAACTTGCCGGTCGGCATCTCGAGGTCGAGTCCACCGTTGGCCGCGCCGACTGCGCTGTAGGTCGCGTCCCAGTCCGACATCATGATGCCGGGGAAGCCCCACTGCTTGCGCACCACGTCGATGTTGAAGAAGGGGTTTTGCGTCGAGTGCGCGCCGTTGATCAGGTTGTAGGAGTCCATGATGGCCCCGACGTGCGCCTGCTTGACCGCTGCCTCAAACGTCGGCAGGTAGATCTCCCACAGCGCGCGCTCCTCAATGATCGAATCCGAGTCGTGGCGCAGATACTCGGAGTTGTTGCCGAGGAAATGCTTCACGGTGGCGCTGACCCCTTGCTGCTGCATGCCCGTGATGTAGCCGACGGTGATCTGCGCGGCAAGGAACGGGTCTTCTCCGAAGTACTCGAAGTTGCGCCCGTTGCGCGGCGAGCGATAGATGTTGACCCCTGGCCCCAGCATGAAGTGGACGCCGCGGGCGCGTGCATCGCGGCCGATGCCGCCGCCCACGCGCGAGGCCAGCTCCCGGTCCCAGGATGCCGCCAGGCCGATGCCGGCCGCGTAGGTGGTGGAAGGGAAGCCCTCGTTCGAGCGCGTGCCGTAGGGCCCGTCCGACATTTCCAGTGCCGGCAGGTTGAGCGCGGGAACAGCGCGGATCGCGAAGCCGGTGCCGCCGATGTACGCGAGCTTCTGCTCCAGCGTCATTGCTTGCACAAGCGAGTCGATCTTTTTCTCTTCGGCCGGGGTAAGCGCATGGGGAGCCTGCGCGAACGCGGGAAGCGAAAGGGAAAGTGCGGCAAACAGCGTGCGGGAAGAAGCGGTGCGGAAGTTCAAGGGATCGGTACCTGCCAGGAAAGGTAAAGCACGAGAGTACGGCTTGCCGCGGACGCTTGCAAAGCATGGGCGCGGCTTGCGCGCCTGACCCCGGCGGCAGGCTCCTCCCTACATGCCTTCTCCCGAGAACGGATTGATGTCCGGCGCGTGGGCCGCGGTCGGGTCCGGGGCTGCGGGCGGCTTGCCGGCAGGTTCCAGAGCGTGAGCCCCAAGGGACAGCGGCCCGCTCGTCGTAAACACCCGAAGCGGGTCGCCGGGGAGCATCCGGTGTTCTTCAAGGGCGATGCGGATGCGGCGCTGCAGCTCACGCTTTGGCGCCCACTGCTCGTTTGCGCGTGTTTTCAGGATGATCGGGTAGGTCACCTGCGACCCCTTGATGGCGTCGACCCCAAGCAGCGTCGGGTCTTCGAGAAAAGCGTCCTTAAAGGCCGGATCCTCGCGCACGCTCATCGCGATTTCGCGCAGGACCTTGATCACCTCGTCCGGATTGGCCGAGAAATCAATGTCGACGTTTACCGTAGCGACCGAGAAATCCCGGGTGAGGTTGGCCACCGTGGTGACCTGCGAGTTGGGCACGATGTACAGCGTTCCATCGCCATCGCGCATGGTGGTCTTCCTCAAGCTCATCGCTTCCACCTGGCCCGTGAGGCCGGCGACGCGGATCACGTCGCCCACGTCGTACTGGTCTTCGACCAGGATCAGCATGCCGTTCAGGCAGTCCTTGACCACCGTCTGGCAGGCCAGGCCGATGGCCACCCCGGCCACCCCGGCCGAGGCCAGCAGCGGTCCCAGGTTGAACCCGATCAAGGGAAGGATTTGCAGTACGGCGAGGAAGCCGGCGATCCCGATTCCGCGGGCACGCAACACGGAGGACAGCGTGCGCGTCTGGGAGATACGGCTTTTGGCTGCGGCGTGTCTTTCTGCCACCCGCGCCATCCGGTCCGTGAAGTAGGTCAGGACCCTGATCGCTGCCCAGGAAATGACCAGGATGATGAGCACCCTGGGAAGGACCTCGATGACGAGCCGATGGAGGTCGTCAAAGAGTTCGTCGGGCGAGAGCAGCGTGCGCCAATCGTGGTGGTGGGCGACTACCGGCGTCCCGGCAAAAAGGAGTAGCATGCGGTTGTTTCTTCCTTTCTGGGGCAGGAGATGAAGGCGACAGGAAGTTTTCGGCTGAGCGGTGGCGCTTCGAGTCGCGGCGGTGCGTGCCGGGTAAGGCGCCTCCTCAATGCTATGCGATCGTACCGCAGCCCCCTGCTGACCACTGTGCTGCTGGCGACCCTGGCCGCCTGGGCGCAGCAAACCGACCCGGGCGCTCCACCGGGCGCCGGGACGGGTGGGCGCGCTCCGTTTGGTGAGCGGGAACAAACAACGGTGAGCGCCCAGATGCAGGAGCAAATGGCCGACCGGCGCAACTCGGAGCGGCAAAAGCAGCTGGTTGCGGACACGGAAAAGCTTTACCAGCTTGCCTCCGAGCTGCGCGCCGAAGTGGCGCGGAGCAACAAGGAGCAGCTTTCCGTCCCCGTGGTCAAGCGCAGTGAGGAGATCGAAAAGCTGGCGCGCGCGGTCAAGGAAAGAATGCGCGGCTACTAGCGCCCCGGGAGCACGGCGCACCGGCTGAAGGGGAGCGACCTTTTGAGCTCGAGCCTTCGTCAAAGCAACGCAGGGAGACCGCTTCTGGGACAGTGGCCCGGAGCGGCCGGTTTACACTGAAACCCTTGGCAGCGGGAGGATCTCGGATGGCGGCGGGTCAATTAGCAGAGACCAGGCAGGAGCCGGCCGGGGCCCGGTGGGCGGGACTGGACCGCCCCCGGCTGCTGGAGATCTACCGGTTGATGCTGCTTTCCCGGCGGACCGACGACCGGGAGATCCAGCTGAAACGGCAGCAAAAGGTCTTCTTTCAAATCTCCTGCGCGGGGCACGAAGCGCTGCTGGTTGCCGCCGGGATGGCGCTCAAGCCCGGGTATGACTGGTTTTTCCCCTACTACCGTGACCGCGCGCTGTGCCTGACCCTGGGTTCCACGGTCGAGGAGCTGCTGCTGCAGGCAGTCGGCGCGGCCAGCGACCCATCGAGTGGAGGCCGCCAGATGCCCTGTCACTGGGGCAACCGGCGGCTGAATATCGTTTCGGCTTCGTCTGTGACGGCGACGCAGTGCCTCCACGCGATCGGCTGCGCAGAGGCCGGCCGCTACCTGGCCCGGCATCCCGAAGCTGCCCTCAGGCAAACGGGAGATTACCGGGCGTTCAAGGAAGTCGCCTTCCACGGCGATGAGGTGGTGTACCTGTCCATTGGCGAGGGCGCCACCTCGCAGGGCGAGTTCTGGGAGTCGCTGAACACTGCTTCAAATCAAAAGCTGCCGGTCGTTTACGTCATCGAGGACAACGGCTACGCGATCTCGACGCCGGTTGAGGTAAACACCCCGGGCGGGTCCATTTCGCGGCTGGTGCGCAACTTCCCCAGTTTCTTTTTCGCCGAGGTCGACGGCACCGATCCCATCGCCAGCTATGCTGCCATGACCGAGGCAGTAGCGT
>CALMAN010000022.1:8464-10607 GCA_937859835.1 uncultured Acidipila sp.
TTTGTGCATGGGCACGTGGTGCGGCCCTATTCGCATTCCGAGTCCGATGATGAACGGCTTTACCGCTCCGCTGCCGAGATCGAGGCCGACACGCTGCGTGACCCGCTGCCGCGCTTTCGCGAGTATCTCCTCCGCGAAGGGCTCGCGGAGGAAAGCGGCCTCCTTGATCTGGAGCGGGCAGTCGATGCCGAGGTGATGGCCGCGTCAGAGCGTGCCCTCCTTGCTGCCGCGCCCGAGGTCGCGACGATTCCGCTCCATGTGTACTCGGAGGACTTCAACCCGGCGGCCCATGCCCTGAGCCGCGAGCCGGCATCGGCGCCGGACAGCAAGCCACGGACGATGCTCGACCTGATCAACAGCTGCCTCCACACGGAGATGCGGCGGGATGAGCGCATCGTTGTGTACGGCGAGGATGTGGCCGACGCGAGCCGGGATGGAGCGCTGCGGGCCGGCGAGGTCAAAGGCAAGGGCGGGGTCTTCAAAGTTACGGCCGGGCTGCAAACAGAGTTCGGCTCGGAACGCGTATTCAATTCGCCGCTCGCGGAAGCAAACATTGTAGGCCGGGCGCTCGGCTATGCGGTCCGGGGAATGAAGCCGGTGGTCGAAATCCAGTTCTTCGATTACATCTGGCCGGCGCTCCACCAGATGCGCAATGAACTGGCCACGCTGCGCTGGCGCTCGAACGGCACCTTTTCGGCGCCGCTCGTCATCCGCTGCCCGATCGGCGGCTACCTGACCGGGGGCTCCATCTACCACTCGCAGTCCGGGGAAGTCATGTTTACGCACACCCCCGGCATCCGGGTGGTCATGCCGTCCAACGCGCTGGACGCGAATGGACTGCTGCGTACGGCCATCCGCTGCGATGATCCGGTGCTCTTTTTGGAGCACAAGCGCTTGTACCGGGAGCCCTACGGCCGGGCTGCCGATCCTGGGCCGGACTATACGATCCCCTTTGGCAAGGCGGCGACCGTGCGCGCCGGCACCGACCTGACGGTCGTGACCTACGGCGCCGTGGTGCCGCGTGCCCTGCAGGCGGCCCAGCGGGCCGAGCGCGAGTTAGGGCTGCAGGTCGAGCTGCTGGACCTGCGGACGCTGAGCCCCTACGACTGGGAAGCCATCGCTGCCTCCGTAGCGAAAACCAGCCGCGTGCTCCTCGCGCACGAGGACATGCAAAGCTGGGGCTACGGGGCCGAGATCGCGGCCCGGATCGCCGATGAGCTGTTCGACGAGCTAGATGCGCCGGTCCGCCGGGTAGGCGGCATGGACACCTTTGTTGCCTACCAGCCGCTGCTCGAAGACGCGATTTTGCCGCAACCGGAGCGCATCTTCCAGGCCATCGAGTCCCTGGCGAAGTACTAGCTCCCCCCTAGCAGCTGGCGTGGCCTGTTCGCGGCGATCCAAAGCCCCAACCGCGCAGGTTTTCGCGCGTCGTCTTGCACGGGAAAGCTGCGGCTTCGATCCGGTTGTAGACGACGGGAGCTGACCGGCGTGACCCTCGCCGCGTTTCCTCCTCCGCGGACCACAACTTCCCCCTCCGGCTTGCGTCTTCACCCTCAGCGGGGTGAGCGATGGCAGTGACGCGGCGTGTGTTTCTGCGGGGCGGGGCGATGGCGGTAGTCGGCACGGCGATGGTGCCCGGCCTCCTGACGCGGGCGGTGCTCGCGCAAACAGAAGGGTTGCGGCGTGGGGGCAAGCGCCTGGTCGTGGTTTTCCAGCGCGGTGCTGCCGACGGCTTAAACATCGTGGTGCCGTACCGGGAAGCGAGCTATTACGCCATGCGATCGTCGATCGCCGTGCAGCCGAACGAGGTGCTCGACCTGGACGGCTTTTTCGGCCTGCACCCGGCGATGAGCTCGCTCAAGCCCTTTTGGGATGCCCGGGAGCTGGCCATCGTGCATGCCTGCGGCTCGCCGGACCCGACCCGCTCGCACTTTGACGCGCAGGACTATATGGAAAGCGGCACGCCCGGGGTGAAGGCGACGACCGACGGCTGGCTAAACCGCGCGCTGGCCGCCGCGCCGTCCAGGGAGCTGGTGCGGGGAGAGCCGGTAAGCGCGTTTCGAGCGATCTCGCTCGGCGAGACCGTGCCGCGCACCCTGGCCGGCCCGGTACCCGCGGTCGCCGTCGGCAGGGTCGACTGCTT
>CALMAN010000023.1:0-462 GCA_937859835.1 uncultured Acidipila sp.
GTTCCAGGAGGCAGAGATTGTGCTGGAGGTGCTGGGTGCTGCAGCAGCTGGCAACTTTGCACTCAAGCGGCTGCTGTTTGCCCAGGACAGGGAAAAGACATTCACTGAGATCAAGTGAGTCCCTTTGCAGCTGCCACCAATCGGCGGTGCACTGGCAGCCTGTGTGCGGCCTGTCATCCTCATACATGCAAAGTGGTCCGTCCAGCCTACTGCGTTGCACTGGCTGCCTATGTGTGGGCTGTCGTCGCGTATCCACGTTGATCCGCCCAGCATTGATGCCCTTGGCAAAGCACGATGGCTATCAATAGCTTAAGACGGTTCTGCTGCTCTTATGCTAAAAGCTGCCTTCTTGTTTGCAGATGTGCCCTGCTGTCCAAATGCGAAAGTTGCTGCTGTTTCTGTGGCTTGAGTACTTTGCCTGAACAAGCACATTCATATGCCTGCAGGAAGCTGGTGAAGGAC
>CALMAN010000023.1:472-4135 GCA_937859835.1 uncultured Acidipila sp.
GCAACGTGGCCGACAGGTTCTCTCGTGGGGAGATTAGCTCCAAGCAGGTATACTGAAACTTGGGGTCTCAAGGACCTGAGCCTGCAGGTTCCCTCCGCCATGTGGCAAACAGCTGTGCTCTGGGCTTGATCAGCTCCAGGCAGGTGATCTGATGATTTGCACCATTGTCTTGTGTAGGCAGCAACATGCCATCACTGCATAGTGCTGTCTTTGTATCCCAGACGGAGCAGAGCCGGCAGAGCTCTCTACATCTGTCCTGCTGCTGCTGCACTCTACTGACTCCTGCTGCTCAATGCTGGGCTGCAGCTGGACAAGGCTGTGAAGGAGAGCGCAGACTCCCTGAGCCAGGGAACAAAGACCATCAAGGCAGGAGCGGGGGCTGCCACCAAGCAGGCAGAGAAAGCTGCCCCAAAGGTGGCCAAGGAGGCTGAGAAGGCTGCCCAGCAGGCTCCCAAGGTGGCCAAGGACGCCAAGAAGTTGAAAGACGCAGAGATCCTGCTGCGGGAAAGCGCGTTTCGGTTGAAGGCGGCGATGCTGGCGTCTTCGATCGATGACCGCCCTGCCATGGAGTCGGCCCTGAGCCGCATCAATGCGACCGAGTCCAAGGTGATGGGAGCGGTGTTCGCGCACTGATCCTGCCCGCTCGACCCGGGCGCAGCAGTCTGCCGCCGGGGCTTGGCTCACCGTACACTACCCCGAGCCATGCGCGTTGACATCCTCACCCTTTTCCCGCGCTTTTTTGGCGCACCCGCTCCTTCAAGCGCGGAGGGCGTAGGCATTTTCGGATCGGGGATGCTGCGGCGAGCGCTGGCCGCAGGGCAGGTGGAAGCGCGGGTGCACAACCTCCGCGACTTTGCCCTCGGCAAGCACGGAACCGCGGATGACCGGCCGTTCGGCGGCGGTGAAGGCATGGTGCTCAAGCCGGAGCCTTTCAAAGCGGCGCTCGTTGCGCTCGGAGTGACGGCAAAGCCAGAGCGCGACCCTTCGGCAGAAAGCGTAATCCTGCTTTCCGCGCAGGGGCGGCCGTTTACGCAGGCGTGGGCACGCCGGCTTGCGGGTCTCAAGCGCATGGTGCTGCTGTGCGGCCGCTACGAAGGGGTAGACGAGCGTGTGGCCGAACTGCTCGCCGACCAGGAGCTTTCTGTCGGCGACTACGTGCTGACCGGCGGCGAACTCCCCGCGGCCGTGGTCCTGGACGCGGTCACCCGGCTGCTGCCCGGAGTGCTGGGCAATGCTGCCTCGCACACGTTTGAAAGCTTTGGGGCCGCGGATCCCATGGTTCCGCAAAGACAAGTGGGCGAGCCGCCGCGGGCGACCTACGGGGCGGGCGGACTGCTGGACTACCCGCAGTACACGCGCCCGGCTGTATTCGAAGACGCGGCGGTGCCGGCCGTGCTTCTTAACGGCAACCACGAGCACGTCCGGGCCTGGCGGCGCGAGCGGGCGCTGGAGAAAACCTGGCGCAACCGGCCGGACCTGCTTGAGGAGGCCGCACTGAGCGACCGGGACTTGGCGTTTCTTGCCGGTCTGGTCCAAAGGGAAGGGCGGCCTCCGAAAGGCTGAACCCGCATCCCAATTTGGGAGTTATCAGGGGAGCTTGAAGGGCGCGACAAAGGGCGTTCCAGGGGGCTAACGGGCGCTTACGCCGCGTCCGGAGCTGATTGGAAAGCCTGCTGGGCTTGGGCGCGCTGCTGTATACTGAGGGTTCGGTTCGCGCCCGGCAACTCCATTCCGCGTTGTCCCCTTTGCGCTGCAGCTGAAAATACCAGTCCCAGGATATGAAGTCATGTCGATTCACCCAGTCATGCAGCGGCTTGCCGAAAAACTACAGCGTACCGACCTCCCGCCGTTTGCCACCGGCGATACCGTGCGCGTCCAAGTCAAGATCAAGGAAGGCGACAAGGAACGGCTGCAGGCCTTTGAGGGCCTGGTGATTGCGTACAAGCGCGGCCCGCAGGGCTCTTTCACCGTCCGCAAGATCAGCTTCGGCCAGGGTGTCGAGCGTATCTTCCCGTTTAACTCAAAGGTCGTCGACAAGGTCGAAAAGCTGCGCTCCGCCAAGATCCGCCGCTCCAAGCTTTTCTACCTGCGCGGTTTGCGGGGCAAAGCGGCACGGCTCAAGGAAGTCGAGCGCTCCTAGCCCGGGTCGCTGCGCGCGAGCGTGGCCGCCAGCCAGTGCGCTTGCCCCGGTGCCCTGACGACTGCGCGAAGCGACAGCATCCCACTCAAAGATTATGTCCGCCTCTGCACGACACCTTCCCTTGCCCGACGCCGAAGTCACGAAAGCCACGCGCAAGCTTCGGATGCTCCGTTCCCTCCTCTGCGACGAAAGCTTTGAGCGGGCGGCACGCGAAGAGGGCGCGCAGCGCGTTGCCGGGATCGACGAAGTGGGGCGTGGCGCCCTGTTTGGCCCGGTCGTCGCCGCGGCGGTGATCCTCCCCCAAGACTGCAACCGGGAAGCGCTCCAGGCCGCGGGCCTGCGCGACTCAAAGCAATTGGAACCGGAAGACCGCGAACGGCTTGCCCACCTGGTGCGCGGCTGCGCGGTGGCGGTGGCCATTCAGGAAGTGGACGCCGCGACCATCGACCGAATCAACATCTACCAGGCGACCAAGCTGGCCATGCTGCGCGCCGTGGAAGGACTTGCGCCCGCGCCCGACCACCTGCTGATTGACGCGCTCAAGCTCAATCATCCTTGCCGCCAGACCAGCATCGTGTACGGTGATGCGCGTTCCCTTTCGATCGCCGCCGCGTCCGTGGTGGCCAAGGTGTACCGGGATGCGCGCATGTGTGCCCTGCACCAGGAGTTCCCCGCCTACGGCCTCCACGAGCACAAGGGCTACAGCACCCCCGAGCACCAGCGGGCGCTGCTGCGGCACGGACCTTCGCGGCTGCACCGGCGCAGTTTCCGCCCGGTGTGGGAGGCTGGCTTGCCGTGGGACGCCCTGAGCCCGGCTGACCCGGACCGCAGCGAGGGCGCGCCCTAGGCTGAGTTCCCTTGTTTGCAGGCGGCCGCCAGGCTGCTGATTGCGCGTCCCGTTCACCCCGAAATGAAGGAGTCTTGTTGCCGCTGCGCCTCATGTGTTTGACCGCTCACCCTGACGATGAAGCCGGCGCCTTTGGTGGGGCACTGCTGCTGGCCGCCGAGCACGGCGCCCGCACTGCCGTCCTGTGCCTGACCGAAGGCGCTGCCGGCTCGTACCGGGCGTCCGGGCAGACCGACGCGGAACTTGCCGCGCTGCGCCGGGCCGAGTTTGCCGAAGCTTGCGCCGCCCTGCGGGTCGAGCAGGCCGAGCTGCTCAGCTACCCGGACGGACGATTGTGGCAGGAACCGTTTTTGCCCCTCGTGGGTGTGCTGACCGCGGCGCTGCGGCGCTTTCGCCCCCACGTGGTGCTTACCTTTGGCGGCGAGGGCGGCGTGAATCTTCATCGCGACCACACCATGGTTTCGCTTGCCGGCACGGCCGCGTTCCACTGGGCCGGCCGGTCAGGCTTTTTTCCCGAGCAGCTTGCTTCCCGCAATGGAGAGGGGCTACAGCCCTGGGCCCCGCAGAAGCTTTACTATGCCGCGACCCAGTTCATCTCCACCACCGACGGGGAAGCGCAGCGCGGCGGCACACGGCTGCTGCCTACCCTCGGGTACACGCTGGGCCCGCTCGAGGA
>CALMAN010000024.1 GCA_937859835.1 uncultured Acidipila sp.
GCCTGAAGTGCCCGGATGGCGAAATCGGCAGACGCAGCGGACTTAAAATCCGCAGGCCCGCAAGGGCTGTGGGGGTTCAAGTCCCCCTCCGGGCATCATCTAAAAATCGCTGCCCGGCACGTCAAGCGGTGCGCAGCGGCCTGTGCACCGGCCCTGATCTCCTGAGCCCGCTCCGAGGCTGGCTGTGCGAAGCAGTTCCGCCGCTTGCGGGATCCCCGGTGAACCGAAGCCCGCCCGGCGAAAACTTACAGCCAGCCTTTGGTGCGCGCGATCCGCGCTGCTTCGATGCGGTTTGCCGCCCCCAGCTTGCTGGAGGCTTCCGACAGGTAGTTGCGCACGGTGCCTTCCGAAAGTCGAAACGCGGCTGCTATCTCGGAGGACGACCGGCCCTCGCCGGCCAGGCGCAGGATCTGCCGCTCGCGCTCGCTCAGGGGGTCCGCTTCGGCCCACGCCTCCGCTGCCAGCTCGGGATCGAACACACGCCTGCCGGCATGCACCTGCCGGACAGCGTTGGCAAGCTCGGCCGCAGGGCGGTCCTTGAGCAGGTACCCTTTGGCTCCGGCATCCAAAGCCCGGCGCAGGTAGCCGGGGCGGGCAAAGGTGGTCAGCACAATGACGCGGGTGGCCGGGTAGCGGTCGCGCACTTCAACGGCCAGCGAAAGGCCGCTCAGCTCGGGCATCTCGATATCGGTCACCAGGACGTCGGGCGTCATCTTTGCGACCAGCCCCAGCGCTTCCCGGCCGTTTCCGGCGCGGCCGCACACGGTAATGTCCGGCTCCAGTTCCAGCAGGGCAGCAAGCGCGCCGAGCAGCATGGCCTGGTCCTCGGCGATCATCACCCGGATCATCTGCTATGCCTGGTCGCCCCAAAGCTTGATTCCGCCCAGCAGCCCGTCCTGGTTCGAGACCAGGCTGACGTGCTCCGGAAGCGTAAAGCTGACCAGCTTGGCATTGCCCCCGCCGATATAGAGATGGTCCCAGTTAAAGGTGTGGGCGGTCTGCTCAATCGCCTTGAGGACGTACTTGTTCCACTTCTTGGGGCCGAACTCCTTCAATCCGCGGCGCCCGAGAAAGTCCTCGTACTCACGCTTCTTCCGAAAGGGGTGGTGCCCCAGTTCGAGCCCCGGGCACAAGCGTCCACGGGTGAACAAAGCCGAGCCCATCCCCGTGCCGAGGGTAATCACCAGCTCGACCCCCACGCCTGCGATGGCGCCGTAGCCCTGTACGGCTGCATCGTTGGCGACCCGGACGGGCTTGCCCCAGCGCTTCTCAAGCTCGCCCTCCAGGTCAAAGCCAACCCAGTCCGGATGGAGGTTCGCCGCGGTCATGGTGTGGCCGTCCTTGATCACGCCCGGAAAGCCGGCCGAGATGCGATCAAAGGAAGGGATCTGCGTACGGAGCGACTCAAGCACCTCGAGCACGCGGGCGGGCGTGGGTTTGATGGGTGTGTCCGACCGGACCCGTCCGGTAACCGGCTTGGCATCCTTGTCGAGCGCCATCATCTTCAAGCCCGTGCCACCGATGTCAATGGCCAGCGTGATGGGTGGAGTGGAGGATGCTTGCGCGTTGGTGCTGGGCTGCGCTTCAGGCATGAAATCCATACGCGTCTCAGTGTAGATGCTTTACCCCAGATTGTGCGCACACCCGCGTAAAGGAAAGTGACCCGGGCGTCAAACACCTGCTTGTAGCCGGACGGAAATAGCGCGACGGGTGAAGCTGCCGGGGTTCATACTACGTCTAACAAGGGCGTAGGCGGCTCCCGAGAGGGAGGTCTGCGCTTCCCATTCGAGGTTTCCATGCTTAAGCGCGCGCTTTTTTGGCCATCCCTCCTGCTCCTAGCGTCCGTGGCGGCGCCGGCACAGACTCCTGCGCCGGTGCCCCAAAGCACGACGCCCGGTACTACGCCCGGCACGACGCCGAGCACGGTACCCGGCACGACGCCCCCGCAGACCCCACCGACCGCGCCTGCTCCTTCCGACAAGAACGCGAAGACCGCCGCGCCTGCTCCCGGCGAGGACAAGCCCGTCCCCCTCGAGGCCAAGGTGGGCGCCAACGGTGTTGTGCAGGGCGTCAAGCCGGGCAGTGACGATGATGTGAGCGCCGTGGGCAATCGCAACATCGGCGGCCGGGGTATCGGGAACTGGTACTCGACCAACACCGAGATCGGCATGGGCAAGCAGTACTCCATGGAGCTTGAAAAGAGTACGAAGTTCATCAATGACCCGGTCGTGACCGAGTACGTGAACCGCATCGCGCAGAACATCGTCAAGAACTCCGACGCCCGGGTTCCCTTCACGGTCCGGGTTATCGATTCGGACGTTGTGAACGCGATGGCGCTTCCCGGCGGGTTCTTTTACGTCAACTCAGGCTTGATCCTCAACGCGGACACCGAAGCCGAGGTGGCCGGGGTGATGGCGCACGAGATCGCGCACGTAGCCGCCCATCACGCTGTCCGTGAGCAGACCCGGATGAACTACGCGCAGATCGGCACCATTCCGCTCATCATGGTTGGCGGCGGCCTGGGTTACGGCTTGTACGAAGCGGCAAACATCGGCATCCCGCTTACCTTTCTGCAGTTTTCGCGCGACTTCGAGGCGCAGGCCGACTTCCTTGGGACGCAGTACCTGTACCGGGCCGGCTACGATCCGCAGGCGCTGGTGAACTTCTTTGAAAAGATCGAGCTGCTCGAAAAGCGCAAGCCGGGCGCGATCGCAAAGGCGTTTGAAACCCATCCGGCGACTCCGGACAGGATCGGGCGTACCCAGGACGAGATAGCCACCCTGCTTCCCCCGCGCGCGCAGTACCTCGAAACCACTTCGGAGTTCGACGACGTGAAGACGCGCCTCGCGCGCATTGAAAACAAGCGCAAGCTGGAAGACAAGAAGAACGGAAACCAGCCGACGCTGCGCAAGGCCAGCACCAGCCCCAACGCGAATGATCCAAACGCGAACGGGAATGGCGACGACCGGCCCACGCTGCATAAGCGAGATGACAGCAGCAGCAACTAACGCCACCGGGCAACAACCGTGTTCTCGCGACCTCCAAAGCTGGCGGCCTGGCTTTTTGGTCGCGAGGAACACTCCCTTCTCAGCCGCTGGCTCTTTCTCCGCGCCCTCGGCCTCATCTACTTTTCCGCCTTCTTTTCGCTCGTTTTCCAGATCAATGGGCTGATCGGGCCGCAGGGTATCCTGCCTGCCGGCTCCTACCTCGAGCGGGTCGCAACAAGCCTTCCCGGTGCCCTGCGGTTCTGGTACGCGCCGAGCGTGCTGTGGCTGTCCACGGACACGCCTCTGCTGCTGGGGCTTTGCTGGGCAGGCATGCTGGCTGCATTGCTGGTCGTGGCGAACGTGCTGCCGCGTGCCATGCTGGCCGTGTGTTTCGTCTGTTTTCTCTCCTTTGTCAGCGCAGCCCAGGAGTTCGCAGGCTACCAGTCGGACGGCATGCTGCTGGAAGCGGGCTTCCTTGCACTGTTTTTCGCGCCCGCTGGCGTCCTGCCCGGCTGGGGCGCCGCTTCCCTGCCCTCCCGTGCCAGCTGCCTGCTGCTGCTGTGGGAGTGGTTCCGCATCTACTTCGAGTCGGGCATCGTCAAGCTGCGGAGCGGCGACCCCACGTGGCGCAATCTTTCCGCGCTGGATGAGTACTACCAGAATGGTCCCCTGCCGACCTGGATCGGCTGGTACCTCGAGCAACTGCCGCACGCGTTTCACATCGGCACGGCCGCGCTGACTCTCCTGATGGAGCTAGGGCTGGTCTTCCTCGCGTTTTTGCCCCGTCCCTGCCGCATCGCCTGCTTCCTCCTGGTGACGGTCTGGCAGGCGGGCGTCATCCTTACCGCGAACTACTGCTTCCTTAACTACCTGGTGCTTGCGCTCGGGTTCCTGCTGCTCGACGACCAGCTGCTGCGCCGGTTGATGCCGGCCTTTGCACCCCAGGGCCTCGGGGAGCGTCGGGACGGGCTGGAAAGCTCGTCCATGGCCGAAGCCGGTTCGCCCTGGCGCGGCAGGCTACGGCCGGTTGCCTGTTGCTTTGGGTCTTCTATGCCACGCTGCTGCCGCTGGTGCAGATGCTTGCGCCGGGCGCACCTCTGCCTACGGCCCCTGCGCTCGCGCTTGAACCCTTTCGGATTGCAAACGGCTACGGCCTGTTCGCGGTCATGACGCCCCATCGCTACGAGATCGAGTTCCAGGGCTCCAACGACGGCCAGAGCTGGACACCCTACCCGTTCCGGTACAAGCCGCAGGACCCAGCCAAAGCGCCCGGCATCTACGCTCCCTACCAGCCCCGCTTTGACTGGAATCTCTGGTTCGCTTCACTCGGCACGTGGACCGACAATCCCCTTGTCCTGCGGACCGAAGAGTTGCTGCTTCGAAACGACCCTGCCGTGCTTGCCCTGTTTGCCGGCAACCCCTTTTCGGCTGCGCCGCCACGCTACGTGCGCGCTGTTCTTTGGCAGTACTGGTTCACCACCCCGGCCGAAAAGAAGAAGGGCGGACTCTGGTGGCGCCGGAAGCTCCTGGGCTCCTACGCCCCGACCCTGGTGCTCAGCGAAGGTGGAAGTGCGCAGATTGCAGGGTCAACAGCAGGGGTCCCGTTCTAGGAGAAGTCCAGGAATAAAATGCTCATCCAGCGGGAACAAGTGCATACTGGGGCAGCGGTACACGAGGACCATGGTGGAATCGAGCAGGTTTAAGAACTCTATCTTGCGCTCGCTGGACGCAGACAGCGTCCTGCGGCTGCAGCTAAAGCCCGTGCAATTTGCACTGCGGCGCGAGATCGAGTTTCCCGGCAATGCCATTGACAACCTATTTTTCGTTGAAGAGGGCATGGCCTCGATGACCAACACCTTTGAGGACGGCTCCCAGGTAGAAGTGGGTATGTTCGGGCACGAATCCGTGATTGGGGCCTCCGCATTGATGGGCACCCGGAGGAGTTTGAACCGCGTGTACACCCAGATTGCCGGCAGCGGACAGTCTTCGCCGCTGGAGGCGGCGCGCCGGGAGTTTCTGCGGGGCGGTACCTTTCAATCGCTGACGCTGCGCTACGTCCAGACGCAGCTTGTTCAGGCGATGCAGTCCGCGGGGTGCAATGCAAAGCATGAGGTCGAACAGCGGCTGGCCCGCTGGCTGCTGCTCTGCGCGGACCGGGTGGGGAGCCTGACCTTTCGCATGCCGCACGAGTTTCTCGCCGATATGCTCGGGAACACCCGTCCGGCAGTTTCCATCGCGGCCGGCCTGCTCCGAGACGATGGACTCATCGAGTACACGCGCGGCGTGGTCCAAATCCTTGACCGGGAGCGCCTGGAACAACGCTCGTGCGAGTGTTACCGCATCATCAAGAACCACCTGGACAACTACCTGGAGTTTGACGGCGGCTCCGGGGACCACCTGCACTAGAGCGCGCCTGCTAGCTACGTCGACCACCGATCATGCGCAGGATGATGACGAGCGCAAGCGCAACGATCAAGAGCCTTAACATTTCTTACACTTCGCGAAGATGGCTGCCTGCAGGCGTACGCGCAGGGAATCCGGGAGCTCGTAGAGCACGTTGGAGCGATACACCTCGATGGTCTTCCGCGTCGTCGTCACCGTGATGGCGCAGTGCTCGCAATCACCGAGGTGCGCTTCAAGCGCCGACCGCAACGTAGGGTCAAGCGTACCGTCGAGCATGTCGTCCAGGTGAAGCATAAATTCAGAGCAAATCACTTTTGCACACCGTCCCTGTGGTTAGTCGCGCTCTCGGTCACCCGGTTGCTGAAGTAGCGATTTAGCCGCTCTCGCAGTTGTAAACGCGCCCGGAGCAATCTTGACTTCACCGCCGGCACGCTTAGACCGAGCGACTCGGCGGTCTCCTCGGTCGATAACCCTTCCACGTCTCGCAACACAAACACAACCCGGAATCCCGGGGGAAGTCCGTTGATCGTTTTCTTGAGGATTTCGGCCAGCTCGGACTGCCCATACTGCTGTTCCGGGCTGGGTCCCCAGTCGGCCAGCTCGCGCGGCATCGAGCCTTCTTCGGTTTCCACATCCTCGTCGATGGAAACCATGCGGCCGGTGCGCCGCTTGCGCAGACGCATCAGGCTCTCGTTCACCGCGATACGCACCAGCCAGGTATAGAACTTTGAATTCCCCTGGAACTGATTCAACTTCTCGTACGCCTTGAGAAACGCGTCCTGTACCACGTCTTCGGCGTCTTCCCGGTTCTGCGTGATGTGCTGCGCGATGCGGAAAACCTGCCGGTCGTACTGCTTCACCAAAGTTTCAAATGCATGGACGTCGCCCCCTTTTGCCAGGTTAACCAGACGGACATCTGGATGTTCCTCGGGCACAGGCGCGAGTCCGGCGTTTTCCGGCTCTTCTCTACTGGATTGGATGGTCGCCATGGGGGTCGGTTTCAGCTTGTTCGCACCTTTCGCTCGATGGAGGGAGCCCAGCACTGCTGCAAGCATCCATGGTACCGCGTTGACCGAAAAGACGTGCGCTTCGGGGTACGACGGTGTTATGGCCAGGCGGTTTGGAGGCGCGGCTGGAGGGTGTGCTCGCTTACTCTCAAGAGAAGGAGTTTCATGCCTGTGAGCTGTACCCGTTTGTCTTCCGTTCGCGCCGCACTGCTGGGAGTCCTGCTCCTTTCAGCCTTGTCCTGCCTGGCTGCCCCGTCGGCAGTCCGCAAGCACAAGCCTGCGCATGCTGCACAGCCCGCGCGCGCTGTTCCCGGTGGAAGGCGCCGCGGCGGCAAGGGCGCCCTGCACCGGGTCGTCATCGTCAAACGGCGCGGGCGGCACCGCGTGCTTTCGCAAAGGGAGTCGGCCCGAACACAGCAGCTGCAGCATGCCTTTGTGGCCTCAGCCCAGCTGCGGCCGATGGCGCAGCAGCTCGGCAACTACCGCAGTCCCGCAGCCTACGCGGGGGTAGAAAGCTATGCCCGCACCCATACGGGCCCTGCCGCTTCCGCGGCGTATCTCGCGCTGGGGCACGCCTATCTGCTCGACCACCGCTACCCGGAAGCGCTTTCTGCCCTGGCCAGCGCCGGAGCGCAGGGCAACTCGCTCGACGACTACACAGACTATTTCGCAGCCCAAGCAGACCTGCAATCGAATCAGCTCTCGGCTGCTGATCTGATCCTGTCCAACTTTGCGGCCCGGCACCCGGACAGCATCTTCACGGTGCAGATCCCGGTCCTCGAGGCAAACCTGCAATTGCAGCAGAACCAGCCAGCGGCAGCCTCGCGTACCCTGGCCGCGCACGCCGGGGAAGCGCTTGCCGCCAAACCCGACTACCTGCTGGCGTTGGCCAAAGCCGATGCCGGGAACGGCGAAAACACGGAAGCTCTGGCGCTGTACCGGCGCATCCTTAACGATGCGCCCCTGAGCCCGGAAGCGGCTACAGCGCAAACGCGACTCGAAAGCACGGGGCAGTGGCTGGCGCTCTCCGTAGCTGACCGGCGCCACCACGCCGATGCCCTGTTCAGCGGCGGCCGCTTCAACGATGCGGCGCTTGAGTTTCACACCCTGGCGACGGACCCAAGCCTGAACCAGAACGAGCGCGACAGCCTGCTGCTTTCGGCGGCTACCTGCGACCTGAAGCTGAAGCGGCTGACCGCCGGCTCGCTGTCCGCTGTTTCTGACAGCAACGACGAGAACGGGGCTCACCGGCTGTACCTGATGATGGAACTCGCGCGATCCAACAATGATCTCGCGACGCAGCAGCAGCTTGTTGCCGATCTCCGAACCCGCTTTTCCACGAGTCCGTGGCTGGCCGAGGCTCTGCTCTCAAGCGGCAACCTGTACATGCTGCGCCACGATTACCCGTCGGCCATCCCCTACTACACAGAGTTGGCGCGGCAGTTTCCGCAATCGAAATATGCCGACGATGCGCACTGGCGCGCCACCTGGCTCACCTACCGGTTGCGCAACTTTCCCGAAGCCGAGCGCATGATGGATGAGCAGCTTACGCTCTTTCATGACGGCAAGAACGTGCCCGCGGCGCTGTACTGGCGCGGCCGCCTGTACCTGGACCAGCAGCATGACTCCGCGCAAGCCGCCGCGTACTTTGCGACGGAAACGCGCGTCTTTCGCCACTACTACTACGCCGCTATCGCCGAGCAGCGCCTCCAGTCCCTCGGGCCGGGCGTAACGCCTGCCGCGGTCCCGGCGCTCGATGCGATGCGGCCCGAGCAGATCCCGACCCTTACCGAGGATGTGCCCGAGGACGACCCGCATCTGGCCAAGGCTCGCCTGCTGGCCAACGCCGGGTTGAACGACTATCTTTCGCAGGAGATCCACGCGGCCGAAGGCTCGGACGAGTGGGGCTCGCTTGCCGAGGCAAAAGTGTACGCAAGCTTTGGCGAAGCCTACCGGGCCATGCGTTCGCTGAAAAAAGCCATCCCCTTTTACACCTCGGCGCCGATCGACGAGTTGCCGCTGGATTACTGGCGCATTCTCTTTCCGGAAGAGTACTGGTCGACCATCCAGGCTGAGTCGGCACGCAACGGGCTGGATCCTTACATGGTCGCCTCGCTGATCCGGCAGGAGTCGGAGTTCAACCCGCGCGTCATCTCGTACGCGAATGCGTATGGGCTGATGCAGTTGCTGCCCCGAGTCGGCAGCGAGATGGCGCGCAAAACCGGCTACAGCAACCACCTGCCTCCGGATGCCCTGCTCGATCCGGACATCAATATCAAGCTCGGGACCGCGTACCTGAAGCAGATGCTCGACAAGTTCGGCGACCGCCAGGAGTACGCCTTTGCGGCCTACAACGCCGGAGACAGCCGCGTGACGGATTGGCAGGCTGCGGGCGAGTACACCGGCATCGACGAGTGGGTCGAGTCAATTCCCTTTACGCAGACGCGCGATTACGTGCAGGCCATCATGCGCAACGAGGAAATCTACCGCGAGCTAGACAGGGCGTCGAAAACCCGGGCACAGCTGGATGCCGCCGCCGGACAAAGAACGGCGGGAGCCCAGCCTTAGTACGTGCTTCCCTCCTCCACGCTGCGCAGAGATGCGCGGAGGAGGGCGGCCGGAGTGGACCGCGAAGCGGGCGCGAGGCGAACCTCAAGGGTTCAGAGGCAGCCGGACCACAGGCAGCTCAAGGCCTTGTGTGGCCCGAACCCGTGGATCGAATACCATCAGGAAATGAGTTCGACGGCTCGCCGCCTCCCTCCCGCTCGTGCCGTCTCCGGACGCAGCCCACTGCGCGCTGCCGGGGCAGCTCCCGAGGCACTGCGGAAACCTGCTCGAGCTAAGAGCGGTCCCTCAGGCCCGCCCACCGGAAAACTGGACCCGCCTAGCCCACGCCCACGGCGCGACCTGGCTCCGGCACGCATTGCGGACCTGCTCGCGCGGCTTGCCGTAGCGCAGCCGAATGCCGAGTGCGCGCTCCACCATCGCAACGCCTGGGAGCTGCTGGTGGCGACCATTCTTTCGGCACAGTGCACCGACAAACGCGTCAATCTGGTCACGCCGGCACTGTTCCGCACCTTTCCTACCCCGGCTGCCATGGCGCAGGCGTCGCTTCCGGAGCTGGAAGAGCTGGTACGCACGACCGGCTTTTTTCGAGCGAAGTCCAAGTCGATACAAGGCGCCGGCAAGGTCATTCACGAGCAGTTTGGAGGCGAGGTGCCGAGAACGCTCGCGGAGCTGATCACGGTACCCGGTGCGGCGCGCAAAACCGCCAACGTGGTGCTTGGCGTGGCGTACGGGCTGGCCGAAGGGGTGGTGGTCGATACGCATGTGCAGCGGCTGTCCCGGCGGTTGGGTCTGACCCGGCACGGGGAGCCGAAGAAGATTGAGCGCGACCTGATGCGCATCATCCCGCGCGAGCGCTGGATCGCGTTCTCACACGAGCTGATCCTTCATGGGCGTTCCATCTGCGTCGCGAGAAAGCCACGCTGCGCTGCTTGTCCGCTCGAAACCACCTGCTGGGCGCCCGACAAAACCTGGCGCAGTCACTAGGCGCGGGGTTCCTCCCTGCAAGAACCGTCCCGGGACAGGTCCGGCTTTCTCGCGAGTCTCGCCGCACCCTGGGCAGGGTACGACCACGCAGCAAGTCACGGAGTGCCGACGTTGCCGCCCCTACTGCTTGGTGCCGGCAAGCGGACTGGGCGGCTCTGGCCCGACATGGCTTGGGGGCTCAGGAAGGTTGGCGATCATGTGCGTTGGCGGGACCGGTGGATTGGTCACCGGACGGGCCTCTATTTTGAGCACCTCGTGCTCGGTATCCAGCATGCGCCCAACGTGAGAAACGTGTTCATCCCAGATGGCGTATCGATTCTCTCCAATCCGGTCCGTAAACACGATCTTCCGCTCGCCGTTTAGCAAGAGCCGCAGCAGAGGCGGCGGCGCGGTAAGGATGTCCTCGCTCAGGAAAGGCTCGTTGGGAATGGACGGGGATGCGCCTTCCACCTCGGCGACGCAAGCCGAAGCAGCAATCCAGCTTTGTACTGGCTCGAGATTGCTGTATAGGGTTTCTGGAGGCAGGAGATCGTTGACAGCGGCGCGATCCCGTTTCGCACTCTTGATTTCGCGGCCGTCTTTTCTGCGCCGATCAGGCACCACAACCACGCGGACCGGCGCCGCGCTGTTTCGCGGGACCACCGCCGTCAGCACGCGGCCGCTGTCTTCGCGGGTGAACCGAAGCAGGATCGCGCCGTCCCCGGCCGCAGGCACGCCGACCAAAGCCTGGGCATCCGGCTGCGCTGCCGGGCAGATACTCTGCCGGTAGCTCCAGCCGGCCTGCAGATCTGCCTTGTGCCGGGCCGCTGCGCTGTTCAGGTCTCCTTGTCGGGCCGCGAGAATCGACCGGTCAGCTGCCGAAACCTCACCCGCCGCAAGCCCGGGCAGGGAGAAATAGACCATCCGCGGGTTGTCCTGGATGCTGTGCGCAACCATCCCCGGCGGTGTGGTAGCCACGATGTCGTGCCCCAGATCGATGTTGGCGTTCGAACCCAAACCCAGGTCCATGGGCTCCGGTGAAGAGTCGAGGGTGTAGTCGAGGTCGGTATGCGGCTTTGAATCGAGGCGAACGTCGGGCTGCTGCACCGGCGCGGGCGCCTTGCTGGCCGGAGCCACCTGAGCGCTTCCCGTACCTGGCTCCGTGGGCCGGGGCGCGGGCTGCTGCGCAAGGGCTGTTCCCAGGCAAAGCATGCTCAGACAGAGTGCAGGGAGAGTCCGCATCCCCTCCAATGTAGCATCGCCGGCTCCCGGACAAAGGAAAAGGAACGGCCAAACCGAGCCGTCCCTCCTTTCCTTTCCCGAACTGGAACAGGGAGCGCCTTTCTAGGACTTGCGACGTACCGGCGCATGGTGTGCTGGAGCTGCCGCCGGCTTGGGACCGCCATCCTTCAGGGTGATCATCACCGGGTTTTGCGTGTAGGAGTCAAAGGTCCCCACGTAGGTCACATCTGCCCCGGTCGCCGGTACAGTCTTGAGCGGCTCTTTCATATTAATGGTGAGCTCAGCCTTGTTCGACTGCTTGGCGTCGTCGGACACAGCCAGCTGGATGGAGTCGGCCGTTGCCGTGACCACCTTGCCGGGGATGGCAAAGGTCTTCCCCTTCATCACCGCCCAAACCTTCTCTGCATCATCCGTTGAGCCATTTGCCAGTACAAACTCACGGTCAGACAGCGAGAGCTGCGAAAGGTCCGGGGTGGTTGTCACGACGGTGTGCGCCTGCTCAAGTTCAACGCGGCAGGCACGCAGCTGGTAGGG
>CALMAN010000025.1 GCA_937859835.1 uncultured Acidipila sp.
TTCGTCCCCAACCCGCCCACTGCTTGTGTGGGGCGTCCCTGCTGCCCGGCAGCAGCCCGGACGGGTTTTGCCCCGCGGAGCTTTGCCGGCTCGAAGCGGCGGTTTTTCACAGCTGGTAGCGGCCCTCTATGCAGGCCACCGAAAACGGAAAAACGCGAGCTCCTGGAGCCTCCTAGAAGATCTTGACGTGGAAGGTCAGGTAGGTTTTCGGGTTTTCGCGAATAGCCGTCACCAGATGGTTGGCGTTGGCGATGGTCTCGTCGGCGTGGTTGTACAGAGAAGGATTGCGGACCAGCTGCCCGATCGTGCCTTCCCCGTTGTCGGCGCGCGACAGAATCGAATCGAGCCGCGTTACCGTGTCGCTCAGCTTATTGGCGAACTGCGGGTCCTTGACGATCAGCCCCAGTCCGCCGCGGCCGGCGTTTACGTCGGCGAGCAGCTGATTGAGGCTGGCCGTTGACTGCTGGAGATTGTTGTACAGCGATGGATCCTTGATGAGCTTGCCCACCGAGCCCTGCCCGGCATCGATCTGCGCGGAAACGGCGTCAAGGTGGCCGATGGCGTCATTGGCGCGGTCGTAGAGCGTGGTATCGCTCACCAGCTTGCCGATGGAGCCTTTGCCGCTTGAAATCTGCTCGACCAGCCCTTGCAGCTGGCCAACCGTCGCCACAGCCCGGTTGTACAGGGCCGGATCATTGATGAGCTGACCAATCGAGCCACGGCCGGAGTTCAAGGAGTCGACCACGTTGTCGAGCTTCGCGAGGATGGTGTTGAGCTGCTCAATGGTTCCCTGGCTGGACTTGATGACGTCGCTCAGCGAGGGGGTTTCGTTGGTGGGCAGCTCGCCATTCTCAGCGATCGGCCCTTTTTGCGCGGACTTGCTGCTGATATCGATCACTGTGTCGCCAAGCACGCCAATGGTTTCCAGGCTCGCCTGCGAGTCCTGGCGAATGTTGCCGGCGAACTTGCCGGAAATCTTCATCACCACCTCGACCGGCGTGAGCTTGCGCTCGGGCGCGATGCGGATGGCCTTCACCGTGCCGATCGTCACCCCTTCGAGGTTGACCTGCGCGCCCAGCTTCAAGCCGGCCGAGTTTTCAAAGTACGAGTGCACCGTGAGCTTTTTCGAGAAGAGGCCACCGGTGGTGCCTGACATCAAGAACACCAGCGCCGTGAGCGCGACCAGCGCGGCAAACACCAGCACGCCCACTTTCAGCTGCGACCACTTCACTTCCTCTTGACTGGGCACGGGCTCCCCTCGGGATCGGTGTTCGGTGTGGCTCGTCCGGTGGCTGCTTGCGACGGCAGACCGGTCAGAGCGCTTGACGGCAGCGCCGCCCTGCACCTCATTCTAGAGGACGCTTGCGGCCAGGTTCTGCCAGGGAAGTGCGGGGGAGAGCGAATCCATAGGTCGGGACCGGGACCGCGTGCCAGAACTTCTTGTACGGCTCGCTCCCGCGCAGCATGTCAACGGTTGCGACGCCCTGCCCGACGGCGTGCTCCATGGCCAGGGCGGTCAGCAGCGTGCCCGGCTTCCAGCGGGCGTGCGCCGGCGAAAAGCCGGAGAGATAAAAGTACTGGACACGCGGGCTCCGGCCTGGCGGGTCGAGGAGCGAATACAGAACCGCGATCGCCTCCCCGCTGCTGCGCAGGGCCAGGAGCCGCAGCAGGCCGCTCTGCTGGAGCAAAGGCACGGCCTCGCGATGGGCGGCAAGCACGCGCGGGTCGGCGAGGACTCCGGGTTCGCCCGCCTGCTGCCAGCGCCCGGTGTGGAGGCGCACCAGCTCCTCCAGCAGGCTCGCGCACGTACCCCCGTCGGCTACTTCGAGGGTAAGCGGCCCCCCGGCGCGCGCGTAGTTGCGGCAGTAGCGCACCTCGGCCCGCACCTTGGGGGGCAAGCCCGCCACCGGCACCGCCGGGCAGCGCAGGCATCTGTCCCCGCTGTAGGCAACAGCCTCCTTCCGCCGCTGCAAGGCTGCATACACGGGCGAGTGCGGAAGCAGCTGGGTAAGCTGCGCAACGTCCCAGTCGGGCTCCCGGGCCAGCAGCGCGAGCGCCCGGTCGACCGCATCGGCCTCGCACTCGGGGGCAAACACGCCGTCCAGGTAGTCAGAAGTCCCAGCGCCTACCAGCAGCAGCTGACGCTCGCCGCCGGGGTGGTGGTAGATGTAGAGCGGAAGCAGCCCGACCAGCTTGCCGCCGCGCCGGACCGTAACGGCGCGCAGGCCTGGCTGCCCGAACTGCCGCCACCAGGGCAGCAGCCACTCCGGCCTTTGAAAGGGCGTCGCCCGGGGGTCTGCTTCCCACAGCGCGACCCACTCCCCTGCGAGCGCTTCGAGCTCATGAGCCGTTCGCAACACTTCGGCCGTGCACGGGTCGCTCCCGGCCGCGGAGGTCGCGGCGGCCGCACCCGCGCTCACCGGAGGGTGCCTTCGAGTGCGCTGGGCTCCACTTGTGGCTCGCCTTCAAGGAGCACAATGGCCGTGGCGTAGCTGCCGGTGTGGCTCATCGAAAGGGCGGTGCGGGTGACGCCGAGCGCGTCGGCGCGGGCGCGGGCGCGTCCGCGGAGCAGAAGCTGCGGCGGCTGCCCGGGCTCGCGCCGCACCGCGAACTCGTGCCAGCTGAGCCCCTGGCTGATGCCGGTGCCAAGCGCCTTGGCCCCCGCCTCCTTGGCGGCAAAGCGGCCGGCAAGGCTTTGGGCCGGGTGGCGCTTCCCGGCCGCGTAGCGGCGCTCTTCCTCGGTAAAGACGCGCTCAAGAAAGCGGTCGCCGTAGCGCTGGACCGAGGCCTCGACGCGTCCAACCTCCACCAGATCGATCCCCAATCCGATCACCATAGCTCCCATGCTAAGGCACTCTCCGGATGGGGCGGGGGCGACTCGGCGTTCCCGGCTTCGCCCCGGGCCTGCCCTGTTCCGCAACAGCCCTGGTGACTTGCCGCATACCAAAGTGATACGAGCCGGAACCAAAGATTCGCCCGGATCGGCTCTTGCTTTCGCCGGGAAGGACGATGAAGCAGGTATGAAAGCCGAGCGGACCAAACAAGCACAAGACTGGAACCTGATGCTGGTAGCAACAAGCGAGCGCGAGCCTGCCCCGTTGCTGGAAACGCTTCGGAACGGGGTGACCACGAGCGGCGGCTGGGTCCTGAGCCAAGGCAAAGTGAGCGCCCGGTGCGCCGACATCGATTTCGAGTTCCCCAGGGCGCGCTGTATGGAGGTGTACAGCCTGCTGGTGGCTACCGGGGTCGAGCTGAGCCAGGAAGCTCACCAGCAGCTGGCCGAGCTGTGCCACTGCACCATGCAGTTGAACGAGGGTGGCCAAAGCGCCCCGGCGCGTGTGTACCTGTCGGTGTACGCGGGCGAGGGAAGCGAAAGCTTTCTGGGGCAAACCATGGGCTCGCGGACCGAAGCCGCGTAGCACCCGCCCGGCGGGCGGGCCAGGTTCTGAGCCCGCCCCCGAGGTGCAGGGCTACCCCGCGTTGACCAGCCCGTAGCGGCGCTGCCAGGTTTCCCGCAGGGTCGTCCACACGGCAGCTCTTTCTTCCGGGGTCGCGTCCCGGTCGGCGTTGGCGGCGAATCCTTGCGCTTCCCGCTTTGCCTGTTCCAGCAGGTCGCGGTCGCGGATCAGCGAAGCGACGCGAAAATCCGGCAGCCCAGACTGCTTGGTCCCGAAAAACTCGCCCGGCCCGCGGAGCTCCAGGTCGAGCTCGGCCAGCGCAAAACCGTCCTGGGTCCGCACCATGGCGGCCAGCCGCTCGGCCGAAAGCTCGGAGATACGCCCGCCGGTCATCAGGATGCAGCAGGATTTCGCGCTGCCCCGGCCCACGCGCCCACGCAGCTGGTGCATCTGCGCCAGGCCGAAGCGCTCCGCATGCTCGATGACCATGGTGGTTGCGTTCGGCACGTCCACACCGACCTCGATCACTGTGGTCGCGACCAGCACGTCGATCTCGCCCCGGGCGAAGCGGCGCATGATCACGTCCTTGTCATCGGCGCGCAGGCGGCCGTGCAGCAGGCCCAGCCGCAGCCCGGCGAGCGGGCCATGGCGCAGCTCGTCGTACATCGCGGTTGCCGATTTCAGGGTGCTCCTGCCATCCTCGGGTGCAGGCGCGGGGGCCGCGGGGGCTGCTCCAGCTACCCCGGCAAACAAGGTGCCGGCCTTTGGTTTTGCCGCCTTTTTCGTCCGGGCGGGAACCTCTGCCGGGGCGTTCTCGGCTGGGAAATCGAGGCCTGGCTGGTCGTCCTTGACCCCTTCGATGACAGGGTACACAACGTAGGCCTGGTGCCCGCGCGCCACCTCCCTGCGGACAAATGCCCACACTTCCTCCGCGCGCTCATCCGGGAGCTGCCGCGTCACAATGGGCGCGCGGCCCGGAGGCAGCTCATCGAGCACGCTCACCTCCAGATCCCCGTAGAGCGTGAGCGCGAGCGTGCGCGGGATCGGGGTCGCCGTCATGGCCAGCAGATCGGGCTCGGCCGCGCCCGGCTTCTTCATGAGCCGAAAGCGCTGCTGCACGCCGAAGCGGTGCTGCTCGTCCACCACCACCAGGCCGAGCTTCGCGAAGTCGACCTTGTCTTCGATCAGCGCATGGGTGCCGATGACCAGGTCGGCATCTCCGTTCGCAATACGCTGCTGGTTCCACCGCTTCTGGGCTCCGTCAAGCGAGCCCGTCAGCAGCACCGTCCGGTACGGCCGTCCCCCCGCCTCGCTTGCGCGCTCAAGCAGTTTGCGTGCGGCCAGGTAGTGCTGCGTGGCCAGGATCTCGGTCGGGGCCATCAAGGCGGCCTGGTAGCCGTTTTCTATGGCGATCAGCATGCTCTGCACCGCGACGATGGTTTTGCCCGAGCCCACGTCGCCCTGCAGCAGGCGGCGCATGGGCTTGGGGCTGCGCATGTCTTCGGCGATCTCGGCGAGCGCTCGCTTTTGAGCCGCGGTTGGATGGAAGGGCAGCACGCCCCGCAGCGCCCGGCGCACTGGTTCGTCGGTCACAAAGGCGATGCCGGTCTGCTCGCGCGCCTTGCGGCGCTTCAGTTCGAGACCCAGCTCGAGAAAGAAAAGCTCCTCAAAGATGAGCCGCTGCTGGGCCGGGGTGCGCGCCGCCTGCAGGGCATGCATCGGCGTGCCCGGGGCGGGAAAATGCACTTCCTGGAGGGCACGCGAACGGGGAGGCAGTGCCAGGCGCGTGAGCAGGGAAGCGGGCAGGGTTTCGGCAACGTTTTCGCCAAGCTCGTTAAGGATCGTATGCATGACGCGGCGGAGCCAGCGCGTATGGAGCCGGTTGCCGCCCAGCGACTCGTAGACGGGCGTGATCCGGCCCACCTCCAGCAGTTCTCCGTTGCCGCCCGGCGCTTCGGCAGCCGGCTCGGGCAGCGGCTCCACCTGGGGATTGATCATCTTGAAGCCCGAGCCTGAGCGCGACGCCTCGACCTTGCCGTAGACCACCAGCCAGTCGCCCACCTTGTACTTGTCCTTCAGGTAGGCGCCACCGAACCACATACACTTCAGGGTCCCCGCATTCTGCCCGACCGTGAGTTCAAAGATGGGCATGCGCCGGGTTTGCAGCAGCGCCGCGCCGCGCACTTCGCCAATCACGCTTGCGGTTTCCCCTGCTTTCAGCTGCGAAAAAAGCAGCGGATGGGCACGGTCCTCATAGCGAAACGGAAGCCGGTAGAGCAGGTCCTCAACGGTAAGGATGTCCTTGGCCTTGAGCGAGTCGGCGATACGGGGACCAATGCCCTTGACGTACTGCAGGGAGGTCTGGAGGGAAAGGCTGGGGGCGGGCATGCCTAGCCTGATCGTACCGTACTGCGCCTCCGCCGAGGTCCTGCCGGGGTGCCGGCGCGCAGGCTGCTTGTCGGGGCTGCTGCACACCGCTTGCCCCCGAAACAAGCGTCCCTTGCCGGAGCGTAACCCGGAAGGCAGGCTGCGCGGCTGAAGAACGCCCCTGCTACACTGACGCCGACCCATGCCGGCGACCGTAGAGCTCGATCGCATCTCCAAGCACTACGGCAGTAAAGTGGCCGTGGAGGCTTTGTCGCTCCGCATCGCATCCGGAACCATGTTTGGGCTGCTGGGACCGAATGGCGCGGGCAAAACCTCCAGCCTCCGCATGATGACGGGCATCACCCTGCCCGACAGCGGGACCGTGTCGCTCTTTGGCCGGCCGTTTGCACGGACCAGCCTGCGCCACGTCGGCTACCTCCCTGAGGAGCGCGGCCTGTACCGCAAGATGGTGGTACGGGACCAGCTCATCTTTCTGGGCCGGATGCACGGGCTCAGCCGCGCCGACGCCGGGACGCGCGCCCTGCGCTGGGCTACGCGGCTCCAGATCGCCGACTCGCTCGACAAGAAGACCGACGAGCTGTCCAAGGGCATGCAGCAGAAGATCCAGTTCATCGCCACCCTGCTGCATGAGCCCGAGCTGATCATCATGGACGAACCGTTCTCCGGACTCGATCCGGTCAATGCGATCCTGCTTGAAGACACGCTGTTGCAGTTGAAGCGCGAGGGTCGGTCTATCCTGTTCTCGACCCACCGCATGGACCAGGTCGAAAAGCTGTGCGACGCGATCGCGCTGATCGACCGTGGCCGCGTGGTGCTCGGCGGCACGATGCGCGAGCTCAAGAGCCGCTATCCGCGCGAGCGGGTGCTGCTGGCCGTGGACGGGCAAACGCCGAGGCTCGACGGGTGCTTCGGGGTGGTTGAAAGCAGGCAGTTCGCCGGGCACACCGAGCTGCGTTTGGCGCCCGGGGCTGACCCGCAGCGGCTGCTGCACAGCCTGGTAGAGGGCGGCGCTTCCATCACGCACTGGGAGGTGCGGGAGCCCTCGCTCGAAGAGATCTTTATCCGCACCGTAGGGGGCGAGGCCGATGCGTAGCGAAGGCGCGCTGCTGCTGGAGCAGGCCTGGCTGGTTGCCGCGCGCGAGTACCGCGAACGGGTGCGCTCTCGCGCCTTTGTGCTGGTCACGATTCTGACGCCTTTGTTCCTGGGCGCCTTGCTGGGCGGCTCGGTCCTGCTGGCTCTCCATTCCTCCGCAAGCCAGCGGGTCGCCATCGTCGCGGAGAACAGGGTGGAGGCCAGTGCCGTGGCCGCCGAGCTCCGCGCGGAAGAGCATGCCCCCAAAAGCATCGAGGTGGTAAGCCCGGCAACACCCGCGGCGCTGGCCACGCTCAACCATCGCGTTGAAGCCAAGGACCTGAACGGGTACCTGCTGTTGCGCCCGCAGCCCGGCACCGCGATCGCGCGCGCCACCTACATTTCAGGCTCTTCGACCGACATCGGCTCGGGCGCACTGCTCGAGGCAGCGCTTGGCCGGGCGAGCACCCGCGCGGCGATGCTCGAGCGGGGCATCCCGGAGGCCGAAGCCGGCCGGCTGCTCCGAAAGGTTCCGGTTGCAACCGAGCAGCTGCGCAACGGCGCGGCGGTCGCCTCCGACAGCCAGCGCAGTTTTCTTGGCGCGTACGCGCTGGTGATGCTGCTCTACGTCGTGGTCACGGTGTACGGCATGAACGTGGCGCGCTCGGTCGTGCAGGAAAAAACCTCGCGGATCTACGAAGTGCTGCTCGCGACCGCGCGCGCCGACTCGCTCATGCTCGGCAAGCTGCTGGGCGTGGGGGCGGCCGGGCTGACGCAGATCGCCATCTGGTTTGTTCTGCTTGGCGCAGTTGCCGGCACCAGCCTCGCGTCCCGTTACGGCTTTACCGGTCTGGGTTCGCTGGGGATCCGGCCCGAGCAGGTCGTGTTTTTCCTCCTCTACTTCGTGCTCGGCTTCCTGTTCTACAGCGGGGTCAGCGCGGGCATGGGCGCGCTGATGGGCGCCGAGCAGGAGTTGCAGCAGTTCTCGTTTATTCTGGTCGCGCCGCTGCTCATCTCCATCCTCATGATGAGCTATGTGCTGGCGAACCCCGGTGGAACCACCGCGGTCGTCATGTCGCTGATTCCGCCGTTCACGCCCATCATCATGTACCTGCGCATCTGCGCGCAGCAGCCGCCGGCGTGGCAGCTCGCGCTTTCCGTGGTACTGCTCGTGGCCGCCATCACGCTGGTGATCTGGCTTGCCGCCCGGATCTACCGCGTCGGCATCCTCATGTACGGCAAGCGCCCCACACTTCCTGAGGCTTTCCGCTGGCTTCGCGCCAGCTAGGCTGGTTTCCGCGCTGCCCGCCGAGGGGGAACGCCGGGCGCCGCGCGCCGGTTCGTCACCCGCTCCCGAGCCTGGCTGTCTGCCTACAATAGTGGGAGTGAGCGGCCCCGTAGCGACGCAGCCAAAGCCGGAGCAGGTGTTTTCGCTTCGCCAGCGTATCCTGCTGGCCGTTCTTTCGCGCCTGGCGGCACTCTCAGTCGCGCTGATCGGCGCGACGCTCCGGTTCACGGTTCTCGCCGAAGAGGGTGCCGCGCCCGCACCCTTTCCCGCGCACGGGATTTACTGCTTCTGGCACCAGTGCACCTTTAGCGCGGGCTGGTACTTCCGCAACTACAACCCTTGCATCCTGATCAGCCGCTCGTTCGATGGCGAACTCATCGCGCGCACTCTTGGGCTGCTTGGCTTTCGCAGCGTGCGGGGGTCAAGCTCGCGCGGCGCGGTGGGCGGGCTGCTGGCGCTGCGCCAGGAAGTAGCGCGCGGCGGCCTGGGCATCTTTACGGCCGATGGCCCGCGCGGCCCCCGGCACCAGGCCAAGCTGGGACCGGTAAAGCTGGCCCAGCGCACCGGCCTCCCGATTGGCTGCTTCCACCTCCAGCCCGAGCGTGCCTGGAGGTTCAACTCCTGGGATCAGTTCCTCGTCCCTAAGCCCTGGTCGCGCGTGGCGGTCAGCTGGGCACGTCCCATTCCCGCGCCTGAGCTGGGCGCCTCGCCCGGGCAGCTGGAAGCAAGCAGGCAGGCGCTGGATGCGGCGCTTGAACGCGCACGGCTGCAGGCGGCGTCCTGGCTGGCTGCTGGCGGAGCGTCCGGCGGCTGGAGCGAGTCAACTCATGGCTGAACCTTTGGACCCGGACTTGGTAGGGGAGTACGACTTCGCGCTGCCGCCTGAGCTGATTGCGCAGGAGCCTCCGGCAGAGCGCGCGGGCGCGCGGATGCTTACTCTGGACCGCAGGACGGGAGCAGTGGCGGATCGCCGCTTTGCCGAGTTGCCCGGGCTGCTTGGCCCCGGAGACCTGCTGGTGCTCAACGACAGCAAGGTGCTGCCCGCCCGGCTTTCTGCGCGCCAGCCGGCACGGATTGAAGTCCTGCTCACCGAAGAACTCGCGCCCGGCGAGTGGCGCGCGCTGGTTCGCCCGGGCCGCAAGGTGCAGGTGGGTGCGCGGCTGACCTTTTGGGCCGAGACCGCCGCCGCCCCGGATGCCGGGCCCGTTCTGGAAGCCGAGGTGACTGGCCACGGCGAGTTTGGGGAGCGCACGCTCCGCTTCGCGCCGGGTGCCGCTTTCCCCTCCTTTTATGCCGCGCTCGATGCGCTTGGCCAGATGCCGTTACCGCCCTACATCCGGCGCCCGCAAAGGGTAAGCACGCCCGCCGACCGCGAGCGCTACCAGACCGTGTATGCGCGCGAGCGCGGCTCGGCGGCCGCGCCCACGGCGGGCCTCCATTTCACGCCCGAAATCCTTGACCAGATCCGCGAGCGGGGGGTTGAGCTCGCATACCTGACGCTCCACGTCGGCCTGGGGACGTTTCAGCCGGTGCGGGTCGAGCGCGTCAGCGAGATCCGGCTGCACCGGGAACGCTATACGCTGCCCGCCGAGACTGCCGACGCGATCAATCGCACGCTGCGGGAAGGAAAGCGCGTCGTCGCTGCCGGCACCACCACGGTGCGCACCCTGGAGCACTGCGCGCGCGAAGCAGCAGGCGCCCCGCTCGCTGCCCACTCCGGCTCGACGGACATTTTTATCTCGCCGGGTTTTCCGTTCCGGGTGGTGGGCGCGCTGCTTACCAACTTTCACCTGCCGGGCAGTACGCTGCTGATGCTCGTGTCAGCCTTTGCCGGCCGGGAACCTGTGCTCTCCGCCTACCGGCACGCCGTCGGCGCGCGCTACCGGTTCTTCTCCTACGGCGACTGCATGTTTCTTAGCTGAGAGGGACGCCGGCAGGCCCTCCACTTTCAGGCTGTGCCGCGCTGGGCCGCGTAGCCAGGCGATAAACTCAGCTTCATGACTACCCCGGGCAGCGCAAACGAGACCCCCGCCAAGCCGGCCATCTTTTTGCTCGACGCGATGTCGTTTATCTTTCGCGCCTACCACGTCATGCAACGGCAGCGGCCCATGTCGACGCGCACCGGCGTGCCCACGGCAGCCACCTACGTCTTTGTCAACATGATCAACAAGCTGCGCCGGGACTTTGCGCCCGAGTACTTCGCCGCGGTCTTCGACGTCAGCTCGCCGGTCTTTCGCGACGAGCGCGCCAGCACCATGAAGACCATCCGTAAGTGGAACCTCAAGACCCAGCAGTTTGAGGAGGTCGACTACGGCGGCTACAAGGCCAACCGTGTCGCCATGCCGCCCGATCTGGCCCAGCAGCTTCCCTACATCCGCCGTGCCCTCGAAGCCTTCCACATCCCCATCCTGCAGCACGAGGGCTTTGAGGCTGATGACGTGATCGGCACCCTGACCGCCAAGGCGGCCGCTTCGGGCCACCCGGCGTTTGTGGTTTCAAGCGACAAGGACATGCTCCAGCTTGTGAACGAGCACATCAAGGTCCTCAACCCCATGAAGGACAACCTGATCCTCGATCGCGACAAGGTGGTGGAAGCGCTTGGCGTGCCGCCCGAGCAGGTGATCGACGTGATGGCGCTGCGCGGCGACTCGATCGACAACATTCCCGGCGCGCCGGGGATCGGCGACAAAGGCTCGGTCGACCTGATCCAGCAGTTTGGCACGGTGGAGGCAGCGCTGGATCGCGCCGACGAGGTGAAGGGCAAGCGGCAGCGCGAGTCGCTTCAGAACAATCGCGATGCCGTGCTGCTTTCCAAAGAGTTGGTCACGATCCACACCGAAGTTCCGGTCGAGCTTGAGCTTGACCGCATGCGCACCACCGAGCCGGACCTTGAAGCCTGCCGCGCGCTCTTTTCGGAGCTGGAGTTCACGACCCTGCTCAAGGAGCTTGCGCCGCAGGCGCGGGCGGTGCCGGTCGAGTACCTGCTCGCGCCTACGCCCGAGCAGATCAGCCTGTTCACGAGCGCGGCGCGTGCGCACGGCTTTTCGGTCGCGGTCGCGGCGAGCGAGCTTGAGCAGGTTGCCGAGCAGGTGAGCGAAGGCGAGACCGAAGCCGCCGAGGAGCGCGAGCCCGAGCTGCGCACCATGATGCTCGACTTTGCCCCGGCGCCAGCGCAGGCCGAAGCACCCGCCGCTGTACCTCAAAAAACTCTCCGCGTGGGCGTCGCGGCCGAAGGCGAGCGCGCTCTGCTGGTCGACGTCGAGACCGTTCGCTCTCTGCTCGAAGATCCCGCCGTGCCCAAGCAGGTTCACGACCTCAAGGGTGCGCTGCGCGCGCTCGACGCACACGGCGTGGCGCTGCGCGGGGCGCATGACGACCTGATGCTCTTTTCCTACCTGGTGAACCCGACCCATGCTACGCACCGGCTCGCCGACGTCGCCGCGCGCTTCAGCAATCGCCCCTTGCAGGAGCAGGGCGAAGAAACTCTCCCGGAAGCCGCGCACGCAGTCCACACGCTTGCGCCGGTGCTGCGGGCCGATGTCGAGCGCGCCGAGCTGCGCGGCATCTACGAGAGCATCGATCTGCCGCTGGTACCCGTGCTGCTGCGCATGGAGCACGCGGGCGTCCGCGTCGACCTCGACGTGCTGCGCGAGATGGACACCAAGCTGACGCGCGAGATGGCCCGCGTCAGCGAGGAAATCTATGCGGAGTCGGGCCACCGCTTCAACATCAACTCGCCCAAGCAGCTTGGCGATGTGCTGTTCAATAAAATGGACCTGCCGAAGCCGCTCAAGTACGGCAAGGGCAAGGTGATCTCGACCGCGCAGGACGTGCTCGAAGAGCTGGCCGCTTATAACGCCGTCCCGCGCCTTGTACTCGAATACCGCCAGCTGGCCAAGCTCAAGTCGAACTACGTCGATTCGCTCCCCTTGCTCGCGGACGCCGAAGGCCGCGTGCACACGACGTTTAACCAGGTGGGCACGGCGACGGGGCGGCTTTCCTCGACCAACCCGAACCTCCAAAACATCCCCATCAAGACGGAGTTGGGGCGCGAGATCCGCGCGGCCTTTATTGCCTCGCCCGGGCACCTGCTGCTTTCGGCCGACTACTCGCAGATTGAGCTGCGGCTGATGGCGCACTTTTCTCAGGATCCGCTGCTCGTCCACGCCTACCAGACCAACGGCGACATCCACACGTTGACTGCGAGCGAAGTGTTTGGCGTCGCGCCGGAGGCCATGGACAAGGAAACACGCAACCGCGCCAAGGCCGTCAACTTCGGCATCGTGTACGGCATCTCTCCGTTCGGGCTCGCTGCAAACCTGGGCATCGACCAGAAGGAAGCGCGCGTGTACATCGACCGCTACTTCGAGCGCTACGCGGGCGTGCGCGCGTATATCGATCGCGTGCTCGAAGAAACCCGCGCCGAGCAGCGCGTGCGCACGCTCTTTGGTCGCTCGCGCCCCATTCCCGACATCGCGAGCCGCAACGCCAACCTGCGCGGCTTTGCCGAGCGCACCGCCGTCAACACTCCCCTGCAGGGCACGGCCGCCGACCTCATCAAGGTTGCGATGATCCGCATCGACGCGCGCCTGCGTGAGCAGGGTCTCCAATCGCGCATGACGTTGCAGGTTCACGACGAACTCCTCTTCGACGTGCCGGAAGACAAGGGCGAGCAACTCCGCGCAATGGTCAAGAACGAGATGGAAAACGTCATCCAGCTCAGCGTTCCGATCGTCGCCGACGCCGAGTTAGGCCAGAACTGGCGCGACCTGTAGACG
>CALMAN010000026.1 GCA_937859835.1 uncultured Acidipila sp.
CCGCCATCCTCGCGGCGGACGTGCTGGTGTACGAGGAGAACGAGCAGGTGCTGCAAGGCCCGGCGCGGTTTTTGATCGAGCATGGCTCCTTTTCGCTCCTCCGGCCCGGGACCCGGGCGGCAGGATGAGTATCATGTTCTGAACCACCCATGGCAAATACCGGCGCTACGCTTGCCCTTCCCTCCACCACCACCCCCCACGCCGCAACGCTCGGGCGCATCGGCGACCGTACGGCTCGGGTCGGCATCATCGGCATGGGCTATGTAGGGCTGCCGCTGGCGCTCTTGTTTTCTGAGCAGCGCTTTGCGGTCACCGGCTTCGATATCGATCCGGCCAAGGTGGAAACCCTCAACGCAGCCGGTTCGTACATCGTTCGCATTCCCGGGACCGAGATCGCGCAGGCGCAGCGGGCAGGCTTTTGCGCGACTGCTGACTTCCAGGCGATTGCCGGGATGGATGCGGTCATCATCTGCGTGCCCACGCCTCTTTCCGAGCACCACGAGCCGGACCTCAGCTTCATCGAGCAGACCGCGCGCGCGATCGCCCCTCACCTGCGTGCGGGGCAGCTGATCGTGCTTGAAAGCACGACCTACCCGGGCACCACCGAAGAGGTGCTTATTCCGCTGCTTGAAGCCGGCGCACCCGGCGGCCTGCGGGCCGCGCGCACCACCGATGCCGAGCCCGGCTTTTTTGTTGCCTTTTCGCCCGAGCGCGAAGATCCGGGGAACGACCAGGTCGCGCGCCGCGACATCCCCAAGGTGATCGGCGCCTATGGCGCGCCGGCCGGCGAGCTCGCGGCCGCGCTTTACAGCACCATCTTCAACACCACTGTTCCGGTCAGCTCACCAGCCGTGGCCGAGATGACCAAGCTGCTCGAAAACATCTACCGCTGCGTCAACATCGCGCTCGTCAACGAGCTTAAGCAGCTTTGCCAGCGCATGGAGATCGACCTGTTTGAAGTGATCGACGCAGCCAAGACCAAGCCCTTTGGTTTCCAGGCTTTCTATCCTGGTCCAGGTTTGGGCGGCCACTGCATCCCGATTGACCCCTTTTATCTTTCGTGGAAGGCCAAGCAGTTCGACTTTCGCACCCGCTTCATCGAACTCGCGGGCGAGGTCAACGGGGCCATGCCCTACTACGTGGTCGAGCAGACCATTGAAGCGCTGAACCAGCGCCGGAAGGCCTTGAACGGCTCGCGTGTGCTCGTGCTTGGGCTTTCCTACAAGCGCGACATCGACGACCTGCGCGAATCCCCTTCCCTGCCAATCATTGAAATGCTGCGTGCGCGCGGCGCGGAGGTCTGCTACCACGACCCTTACTTCGCGCAGGTGGGCCGCGGCCGGCACTACGACCTGAACATGCGCTCGACGCCGCTCGTTGATCTCCACCAGTACGACTGCGTGCTGATCGCCACCGATCACTCCGACTACGACTACCCCGCCATCGTGCGCGACGCGCAGCTGGTGATCGACACCCGCAACGCCACCAAGGGACTCGAGAGTAACAACATCGTGCGCTGTTAAACGGCGCGTCCTGTAGTCTGTGGTTCGAGTCGAGCGAAAGGACGCGCGCTCCGGAGATTGCTGTGGAAGAGTTTCCCCGCCTTAGCCGCCTGCCTGCTTACGTCTTCAACATCACCGGCGAGCTGAAAGCCGAAGCGCGGCGGCGCGGCGAAGATATCATCGACTTCGGCATGGGCAACCCGGATGGGGCCACGCCGCGGCACATCGTCGACAAGATGGTCGAAGCCGCGCAGCGGCCGGAAACGCACCGGTACTCGCTCTCCAAAGGGATTCCGCGCCTGCGCAAGGCCATTGCCAACTGGTATGGCCGGCGCTACAACGTCGACATCGACCCTGATACAGAAGCCATCGTTACCATCGGTTCCAAGGAGGGCATTGCGCACCTGTGCATGGCGACCCTCGACAAGGGCGACATCGTGCTGGTGCCCAATCCCAGTTATCCCATTCACATCTACGGTCCGGTGATCGCCGGCGCAAGTATCCGTTCGGTCCCGGTCCAGAACACCGACACCTTTCTTGCCGAGCTGGAAGCGATCATCCCGCTGATCTATCCCAAGCCAAAGATGCTGATTCTGAACTTCCCCGCAAACCCCACTACGCAGTGCGTGGAGCTGCCGTTTTTCGAGCGGGTCGTGGCACTGTGCCGCGAGCACGGCATTTACCTGGTCCATGATCTGGCCTACGCCGACATCGTCTTTGACGGCTACCGGGCGCCGTCCATCCTGGAAGTGCCGGGTGCGAAGGAGATTGCGGTCGAATTTTTTACGCTTTCCAAGAGCTACAACATGCCCGGCTGGCGGGTCGGCTTCATGGTGGGGAACCCGAAGCTGGTTGCCGCGCTGGCCCGGCTGAAAAGCTACGCCGACTACGGCACCTTTACGCCGATCCAGGTGGCCAGCATCCTTGCGCTCGAGGGCCCGCAGGAGTGCGTCGGCGAAATCAGCGCGACCTACAGCAGGCGCCGCGATTCCCTGGTCAACGGGCTGAATAAGATGGGCTGGGCGGTGCAGCGGCCAAAGGCGACAATGTTTGTGTGGGCGCCCATCCCGGAGCCGTATCGCTCGGGCGAGATCGCCGGGCAGCCGTTCCACTCGCTCGATTTCTCCACACGCCTGCTGCGCGAGGCCAAGGTGGCCGTGTCGCCCGGCATCGGCTTCGGCGAGTACGGCGACGGCCACGTCCGGTTCTCGCTCATCGAGAATGAAGAGCGCACCCGCCAGGCACTGCGCTGCATGCGCCAGATGTTTGCGCGCGATGGCGTGCGGGAGCCGGCGCTGCTGTGACGACGGTTCGCCGGCTTAGACGCGTGCCGGCGTGGCTGCGCGCGCGATCAGCTTGGTCGTCGAAAAGCCTTCCACCGTTGGTACGATCTTGACCACGCCGCCCCAGCTGCGGACCTCCGCCGCGCCGACTACCGTGTCCTCGACATAGTCGCCGCCCTTGACGATCACATCGGGACGCAAGGCCCGGATCAGTTCAAGCGGCGTGGGTTCGTCAAAAACGATCACCGCATCCACGGCGCCGAGCGCTGCCAGCACGCGGCCGCGATCGCGCTCCGAGACCACGGGCCGCGTCGGCCCTTTCAGGCCACTGACAGAAGCATCGCTGTTGATGGCGACGATCAACCGATCGCCCTGGCGCCGCGCATCTTCCATCAAGGTGATGTGGCCGACATGCAGCAGGTCAAAGCATCCATTGGTAAACACGATGCGCTGCCCTTTGGACCGCCAGGCATTGACGCGCGTCCGCAAACGATCGAGCTGCAGCAGCTTTTCCGAGGCCTGCAGTTCGATCTCCGGCATCAGGTTGGTGATCAGTTCGTCGCGTGTAATCGGGACCGTACCGACCTTGCTCACCACAACCCCGGCCGCCAGATTCGCAAGTGGCGCGGCGGCCTCAATCGGCAGGCCGCTCGCCAGCGAAAGCGCCAGGGTCGCAATGACCGTGTCGCCCGCACCGGAAACGTCAAAAACCTGCCGGGCGACTGCGGGGTAGGTCCGTGTGCCTCCGGGCCGGACGATGGCGATCCCCTTCTCGCTCAGCGTAACCGTCAGGTACTCGAGATCGAGCGCCGGCAGCATCCGGGCGGCTGCCTCAAGCAGCGACCCCGACTCCTTCGGCGGCACCCCGGTTGCGGCTGAAAGTTCCTGGAGATTGGGGCAGATGGTGGTTGCGCCGCGGTAGCGGCTGAAGTCGCGATGCTTCGGGTCGACCAGCACAGGAATGGCTTGGCGGCGCGCTTCCTCAATGACGGCGCGGCAGACCGGCTCGGAAAGAACCCCCTTGGCGTAGTCGGAAAGGACCACCGCGTGCACAAGAGGCAGCGCCGCGAGGATCCCTGCCAGCAACGCGTCATAGGCCTGCTGCGGATAACCCTTGGTACGTTCTACATCCAGCCGAAGAATCTGCTGCTGGCCGCCGAGGATACGCAGTTTGGAGGTGGTGGGGTGGCCCGGCACGAGTGTGAGCTCCGCGTCGACCCCGGCCTTTGCCAAGCAGGCCTTCAGCGCGCCACACTCTTCATCCTGCCCGGCAAAGCCGGCAAGCGTGACCCTGGCGCCCAGCCCGGCAATGTTCATCGCGACATTGGCGGCCCCGCCCGGCTGCTCGCTCCGGTGCGCCATGCGCACGACGGGGACCGGAGCCTCCGGCGAAATCCGCTCCACATCGCCCCAGATGTAGCGATCCAGCATGACATCCCCGACAACCAGCACCCGCGTTTCCCGCCAGTCGCCTTCGATCCGCGTGACGATGCCGTGTAGGTCATGCTCCATGCCTGGAATCATGCCGCCCTAGCTTCCCGCCTTGCTGCCGCTTGGCGCCGCGGCGTGCTGGCACCACGCCAGCTCTACCCAGTCGCACAGCATGTGTCCGCACAGGATGTGGCCTTCCTGCACGCGCGCTGTGTCGCGGGTGGGCACGCAAACCACCGCATCGGCGGCGGCGGCCATCTTCCCGCCGCCTTCGCCGGTAAAGGCGACGGTAAAGGCGCCGCACTCCTTCGCGGCCTCCAGCGCCCCGACCACGTTTGCGCTGTTGCCCGAGGTGGAGATGCCGACCACGATATCGCCCTCGTCGCAGTGTGCCAGCACCTGCCGGCTAAACACCTGCTCGTACCCATAGTCGTTGCCAATGGCGGTGAGGATGGACGTGTCGGTCGTGAGTGCGATCGAAGGCAGCGGCTTGCGCTCGCGCCGGAAGCGGCCCACAAACTCGGCTGCCAGGTGCTGCGCGTCGGCTGCGGAGCCACCATTACCGCACCACAGAATCTTGTTCCCTTCAAGCACCGCCTGGGTCATCTTGTGCGCAATGGCTTCGAGTACCGGCTGCTGTTGCTTGAGCTCATTGATGACCTGTAAGTGCTCGGCGAACGCGCGCGCAAAGATAGCTTCCGCTGTCAGCTCCGTTGTCATGCTGCCTCGCTCCCGGCGGTCCTCGCGTGCGATGCAGGCGGGGAAACCGTTTCGCTATCATACCCCGTATGAGCGATGCCGGAGGTTACCGAGGTGTGCGGACTGTGTTTCTCGACCGGGACGGCGTGCTGAACCGGAAGGCGCCTGAGGGCGAGTACGTATCGCGATGGGACCTGTTCCATCCGCTTCCCGGCGTAGCCGACGCACTGCGCATGCTTCGGGAAGCGGGTCTTCGGGTGTATGTCGTCACCAACCAGCGCGGGGTCGCGCTTGGCCTGTACGGCATGGAGGACGTGGAAGCGCTGCACGCGCGGATGAGCAGCGAACTCGAGAGCCACGGCGCGAGGATTGACGGCTTCTTTGTTTGCCCTCACGACCGGGATGCCTGCACCTGCCGGAAGCCGGGAGTGGGCTTGTTTGAGCAGGCGCGCGCGCTTCACCCGGAGATCGCCTGGGAAACAAGCGTCATGGTCGGCGACTCCATATCCGATGTGGAAGCCGGTGCGCGCCTCGGGATGCGCACCATCTTTATCGACGGCGACCCGGAAACACAAAAGCCCGGTGCAGCGGAGGCGCGCGCGCGCGCCGGACTATTCTGCACGTCGCTGCTTGAAGCGGCGAGCTTCCTGATGGACAGCAAGCGCGGGGAGTGAACGCCGGGCAGTTGCCGGCAGGGCGCGTCCTGCTCCCGCCGGGTGTGCCTGGGCTTGATCGCCTTCGCGACGTTCCAAAGAAAGGCCGGCAAAGCTCGCCACGAAGCCGGTGACATACACCTGTTTTTACATTTTCAGCAGAAAACTTCCTCTTGCCCGGGTCAACTCTGCCGATATGGTCCACAAGTGGACAGATCGGTGATGGCCTGACTTCTCCGTAGGGAGAGCGGCTCACGGACTGCTGCCACCCTGGCGCACGCCTGAGCCTTTGGAGCTTGGGGCGCTAAGTCATAGTTCATAACTTAGAGCGATCACTTAGGAGAAAACATGTATCGCCGACTTATGCTCGCAGCAGCGGTCACGCTGACTGCTCTTCCCCTTGCAGCGCAAGTAACTCCTGATGTAACCGGTCCGGTCAGCAGCCTTGGCATACTCGGCACTGCACAAGCCGAAACGCTCTCCTACAAGCAGCGCGTTTCAGCGGGCTTCAAGGTGCTTGCTAACTCGCAGTGGCACGATTGGCTGGGTGTGGAGGCACGGGGCACTGCCATCACGTTTGTCGGTTCCAATCACACCTTTGCGTTTGAGGCAGGCCCTCGCTTTACTCGAAACTACGGGCCAGTGACAGCGTATGCCGAAGCACTGGCGGGCGCCATCCACCAGTACTATTACGGCGCTACGATCGGCGCGCTGGTAGGAGAAGAAATTCATATCTCGCGTGGAGTGTACTGGGCGACCGATGGCGAATACCGCTATGCGCCGCAGAAATCCACAGCAACGATCAACCCGCGCGAGGGCCGCATCGAGTTAAGTTCCGGCATCGTTGTGAGGATCGGCAAGTAGCATCGCGCTTTGGAATGGCGCGAGCGGCAGGAGCCGTGCTCTTGACGGGTCGCTGCGCCGCTTCGTTGGTCGGGCGGCGGAGCGGTTGGCGCCGGTCTGACGTTGGTCGGCGGTCCCCACGAGGGAGGGGCATCACGCTTCGTTCCGTGAGTGTCCCCGCGTAAGCTGGGCAGCGTCGTTCGGGTTGCTGCTGACGCCCTGCGCAGTTTGCTTCCGATCGCGCGGTAAGGAAGCGCACTTCCATCAAGGGAGACGAGCAACGCCGGCGGCGATCGACAGAAAACCCGTGAGAAGCTCACGGTGCCCAGAGCCTTCGCTGATGGCGTGCAAGCGGAAAGAACGGCGGCAAAGCGCTGCGGGCCTTTTCGCGAGGCCTTCCCTGCTACTTCCGAAGCGCGCCACCCTACTGCTTGACGAAACGGCTTAGGCCCGTGCGGACTGTACGACGCCGATCGACACAGACCGACGCCGATCGACAGAGGTCGGCGCGGTTGTGCGACCCCGTTGCTTAGCTGGTCGCGAGCACCTCGAAAGTTTCACGAACACCTTCTTCAAGCGGAGTGAAGCGGTAATCGCAACCGGTTTGGCGCAGGGCGTGGAGGTCGGCTTCGGTGAAATGCTGGTAGCGGGCGTCCAGATCCTGCGGAAAGGGGATGTACTCGACCGGCACCTCGCCGTGCACAGCCATCAACGCACGCGCCACCTCATTAAAGGTTCGCGAGCTTCCAGACCCAGCGTTGACGATGGCGTGGTACGTTTTCTGCTCCGCGGCAGGCAAGCCGATCCCTGCGAAGAAGAGATTGAGCCGGCATAGGTCGCGCACGTACACGAAATCGCGACGCTGCTCGCCGTCAGCGTAGCCTCCGGATCCGGCGAAAAGCCGGACCTTGCCGCTTTCGCGCATCTGCTTTGAAAAGTGATGGATCACCGACGCCATGCGGCCCTTGTGCTGCTCGCGCGGCCCGTACACGTTGAAGTAGCGCAGGCCGACAACCGTGACGGGCACCGCGCCGCGCTCAAACAGGCGGCGAACATAGTGATCAAAGACGAGCTTTGAAAAACCGTACACATTGAGCGGTCGTTCATTCGCAAGCGTGGGCGAAAACCTGCCGGGCCCGCTTAACCCATACACTGCGGCAGTGGACGCGTAAACCAGGGGCGCGTCCATGGCGATCGCGTAGCGAAGCACTTCCTTCGAGTAGGTGAAATTGTTCTCCATCATGTACACGCCATCGTCGACCAGCGTGTTGGAACAGGCACCTTGATGCAGAATAGCCTCCACCCTGGGCAGGCCGAGTGAACCGGCGGCGAGAGCGCGACGGAACTCATGCTTGTCCATGTAGTCGACAAAGCGCGCGCCGTGGAGGTTGAGCGACTTGCGGGCGTCCGCCAGATTGTCGACGACCAGGATGTCCGTGATGCCCTCACGATTCAGCTCGTGGACCAGATTGCTGCCGATAAAGCCTGCGCCGCCAGTAACGATGTACATACTTTCTTCTTTCTTGGAAGCTATTGCGAAAGGTACGCGCGATCAGTGGAACGAGACCGCCTCGGCTGGATGCTTGCGAGCCTGCCCTGCAGTCCAGGCGCGCTCGGCCGCCACGAACATTTCCTCTGGTGAGATCGTCGCGAGGCAGCGCTTTGCATTCGCGAGGCATACCTCCAGGTCGCAGTTGGAACAGGACAAGCGGTGGTAGACAATTTCGTGCCCCTGGCCGGCCGGGTACCAGACACCCGGCTCCGTGCGCGATGCAAATGCGATGGCGCAGGGAACGCCGACCGCCGCGGCAAAGTGCATGGGTCCGGAATCTGGTCCGAGAAACAACTCAGCACGCGCAATCGCCGCCGCGGTGACGCGCGGAGGGAGGGCACCACACAGGTTAAGCACGCGGCCGGACCAGGCGCTTGAAACTTCGGCACTGACCGCGTAATCGTCCCGGGCGCCAAGCAGAATAAGTCCGTGCTCGGGATGCTGGAGGGCAAGGCGATCCAGAAGACGCTGCCACGAAGCTGTCCCCCAATCTTTCGCTTGCATCTTCGTGCCGGGTCCGCAGGCGAGCAGTGGCCGCCTCGCAAGCGGCGCAAGCGCCTGCTCGGCAGCGGCCTCCTCCTCACTGTTAAGGCCCAAGCTCCAATTCCTCAAGTCCTTGACGTCTACGGTGCCGAGCGGCGCGAGCGAGCGCACCAGGCGTTCTGCTTCACTTTCCCATAAGCCGCCCGGGAGCTTGGGCAGCAGGTTCTGCCCGAGGGAGCCGAACGGGAGACCGATCATACTCGGGATCCCGCAGGCCTTGCCGAAAAACAACTGATCCCGGCGAAGCACCTTTTCCCCGCGAGGCTTCGTGAGATACACCAGCAGGTCGGGCCGGTAGAGCCGGACACTGAGGGCAATTCTGGCAAGCGTCAAAGGGTTACGCGTGCCTACCGGATAACTCATGTACCCGGTAATCAGGCCGGAGTTGTTCAGAATGGCAGAAGCAGCAGGCGCCTTCCCGTGCACCGGTTCGTTCGAAAGCATACGCCGGTCTGCATGGGGGAAAACTCGGGCAATCAGATGAAGTGCCGGCAGCACCACCATCGTGTCGCCGAGCGAGCCGAGCCGATAGATCAGGACCCGGCGGACACGGGACGGGTCGAAAGATCCACTGAGGTCTGTCAAGGTCGAACTCTGTCTCGCTCCGGCTTTGAAGACGTGCATGCGGTCTGGACGAACACCGGCTTAGTCAGGATTACGGCTCAGGCCCGCGAACCAACGGTTGCCAGCATCTGGCTTTCGATCCACGCGTATGTCCTGGCCATGCCGTCTCGCAGTTTAATCGACGGCTCCCAGCCAAGGTACTTCTCAATCAGCGTGTTGTCCGAGTTGCGGCCGTTGACTCCCTTCGGTGCGTGGAGATTGTAGCGGCGCTGCAGCCGGATGCCTGCTATCTCTTCAACGATGTCGACGAGTTGATTGATGGTGACCAGTTCGCTTGAGCCCAGGTTAATCGGAAAATCGATGGTGTCGCTTTCGAGAATCGCCTGCGTTCCCCTGGTGCAGTCATCGATGTACATGAACGAACGCGTCTGATGCCCATCGCCCCAGATCTCGATCTCATGCTTGCCGCTCTGCTTGGCCTCAATCACCTTGCGGCACATCGCAGCCGGCGCCTTTTCACGGCCGCCGTCGTAGGTGCCAAGTGGCCCGTAAACGTTGTGGTAGCGGGCAACGCGGCTGACCAGGCCATAGTCTTCCTCGAAGTGCCTGCACATCCGCTCGGAGAAAAGCTTCTCCCAGCCGTAGCCATCTTCTGGAAGCGCCGGGTAAGCATCCTCTTCCTTCAGTGCAACCACATCAGGATTGGTCTGTTTTTCGCCGTTGTAAACGCAGGCAGAGGAAGAAAAGAAGAAGCGTTCGACGCCTGCCTGGCGAGCCGCCATCAGCATGTGGGTGTTGGTCAGCACCGAAAGCATGCACAGCGCTTTATTGTTCTCGATAAAGCCCATGCCGCCCATGTCGGCCGCCAGCTGGAAAACGACGTCCGTCTGGTTGGCCGCGATCTGGCAGTTGGCGCGGTCCCGCAAATCCAGCGAAAGATTCTCCACGCCCTTTGACGTCTGGTACCACTCATGGAGCGGCTTGACATCTACCGCGCGGACGACGTTTACGCCATTAGCGAGGAGATCCTTCACCAGATGTCCACCGATAAAGCCGCCCGCGCCACAAACAACCACCCTCTCGTTTTTCAACTTCATGGTAGGGCTCCTCCGGCTCTCTTAGAACATCCAGAACACACCCGCGCAGCCCGGATGTTGTGCTGCTGCACTGGTTTCGTGACGAGTGGCCTCAGTATTCCCGCCCCCCGCCTTCCGCGTCAAGCTTCGTGTGCCCTTCGTAACATCAGGATTCCCGCTTCCTGGCCGAAGCCGTTCTGTGAAGACGCAGGCGTTCCCGGACTGGCTAGTGCGTCTTGCCGCCCAACGCTCAAATAGGTGAAGCCGCGCTCTCGCAGATGCTCGGGGGAGTAGAGGTTCCGCCCATCGATGACGATCGGATAGCGAAGACTCTGGTGCAAACGCTCGAGATCGAGCTCGGCAAACTCCTGCCAGTCCGTGAGAATGAGAAGCGCATCCTTGCCCTGCGCTGCGGCATACGCGTCGTCTACATAGTGGATGGAGTCCGAAGCTGGGATGATCTCTGCGGTTCGTTCCATCGCTGCCGGATCAAACGCGTCGATCGAGCAGCCTTCCCGAAGCAACAACTGCACGATCTCGATCGCGGGTGAATCCCGAATGTCGTCGGTGCCACCCTTGAACGCAAGGCCCAGAACACCGAGCTTCTTTCCACGGAAGGTCCACAGCGCGGAACGTACCTTTTGGAAGAAGCGGCGCTTCTGCTCCACGTTGATTTTCTCGACCTCGGAGAGCAGGCCAAACGAGATGCCGCACTGCTCAGCGACGTAGCGAAACGCAGCTACATCCTTGGGAAAACAGGAACCGCCATAACCAATGCCAGCCTGGAGAAACTTTGGGCCGATGCGATCATCCATACCGATACCGTGAGCAACCTGTTTGACGTCGGCGCCGACGGCTTCGCAGATGTTCGCAACCACGTTGATAAAGGATATCTTGACGGCGAGGAAAGCGTTGGAGGCGTGCTTGATAAGCTCTGCGGCCTTGGTGGAAACGTGGACGATCGGGGGAGAAGAAGCGGCCGTTCGATGCCCGGGTACACTGTTTTCGTTTTCGTAATAGCTGCCGCTTGTAAGCGGCTCATAGATAGTATCCATCAGTGCGGCGGCCCGTACCGAATCGGTTCCAACCACAATCCTGTCAGTGTGCAGGAAGTCAACCACCGCAGTTCCTTCGCGCAGAAACTCCGGATTGGAGGCGACATCAAATAGCTCGCGAGGAACACCGTTGCGCTCGATGACTCGCCGTATCCACTCGTTTGTGTAGACCGGCACTGTGCTCTTTTCAACAATGACCTTGTAGCGGTCGATGGAACGAGCGATCTCGCTGGCTACCGCATCCACATAGGACAAGTCAGCCGAGCCCGTCCCACTTTGCGGGGTGCCAACCGCGATAAAAATTGCATCTGCTTCGCGGGTTGCGGCACGGAGATCCGAGGTGAAAGTGATCGACCCTGGCCGATGGCGATCGAGCAGCTCGCGAAGATATTCTTCGTGGATCGGCACGCCTCCATCCCGGAGGCTCGCCACTTTGCTCTCGTCGTTATCGACGCAGATAACCAGGTGACCTATCTCAGCAAAACACGCGGCTGCTACCAGGCCCACGTAGCCCGAGCCGACGACGGCTACACAGATGCGATTCTTCATGCGTTCAGTGACCTCTCATGGAAGGTACTTGGTTGTTTCACGGCAAACGGCGCGTGACAAAGCTTTCAGCGCCAGGATAAGCAGGTGTTCCAACGTCCAGCGTCGACTTGCGCGGTTGTCGCCCCAGGCTGCGCTGATACTTGCGAAGATCGTCCTGGTAAATTGTTGATGCCTGGCTGATCGACATGCCGTGGATGATACGTTGCTCGCGGGCGCGTCTTTCAAGGATTTGAAACACCCCAACCGGTTCGGAGAGCGGGGGCGCGTGCAGATTCGGATTCAACGTCAAGTGCAGACCGTACACGGTACCCTCGCTGACTGGGGCGAAGGGGGATGCCTCTGCGCCGCCAGGGGGCGCAAAGATGGAGACGCCGTTCGCGGCTTCCGGTAACAAGCCTGCCAGCCCTTTGGTCGAATCAGGGAAGCCACTCGGCGACGGACCATACTCTGGCGGAGTGCCGATCACCAAGCCCGAAATCTCGGGGGGAGTGCGCAACGGAGTCTGGCCATCGTCGTACTGAAAACGCGCCGGCAGGGTCGGTGTTGACGGCGAAAAGAACTGTCCCGCCTGCACCAGAGGCGGCGCGACGTCCCCCAGGATCTCCAAATCTGCTTCATACCCTGACTCGTCCCCGCTGAGAACCGGATCGGTCGCGAGAAAGGTTGTGCTGGGCTGCACGCCATACAGAGACGCGGTCGTTTGCCTCACCCCGACCCCGTTCTCGGTGATGGGAACGGGGATACCCTCACCTGAAAAGCTGAGGGCCGTGCCCGGGCTGCTGGCAGTCTGGCCGGAAAAGGCAGCGCGTCCACTGACTCCATTTGCGAAGGCAGCGCCCATGGTCCCGAGTCCGAAACCGGCAGAGGCGGCCTGTCCAGCACCGGTGGTGGTAAGTGGCGCGGCGCCTGCCCCCGCGGTGAAGCTCCGCGCGCGCCGCCCGCCGAAGTAAAAGCCTCCCGCGTCCACAAGCGATTGCGCGTCTGTCAATATGCCCGTTTGGGGAGCCGTGTCGACAGAGAAAGACGCATATGGATTGTTTGCCGGTGTGAGTGCCGAGCCAAGCAGTTGCGAGTGGGTCGGATCGGAAACGTCTGTGTGGTAGTCGCCGTTGGTTAAGCTGCTCGTCTCCGGGTCAAAGGTGCCGTTGAAGCCTGAGGTCGATGTACTTTGACTGTAGGAGTCGCCGAGCGAACCGCTCAGGCTTGGGGACAGCTCATCCTGCGCCACCGCGGTGACCGCGCAGGACAGAAGCGCGCAAACCACAAGGGCGAGCGAAATGCGATGACACTGCCAGCGTTCGAGAAGCGCCATTAGACACCCACGTTCTTGATGCGGAACTCTGGAAGAGAGATGATGAACCAGACCACACCACCGAAGAGAATACCGTCGCGCAGGGCGATGAAGTAGGCGGTGACCACGTTTTCCGGTTCGAGAACAGTAGCCAAGGAAGCCAGGATCACAAAGCAGGCAGCGAAGACAGGCATGGATTCCGCGATGAGCTCGAAAAACAGGCGGAGCATGAGAACAAAGAGGAGGGGATAAGCAATGATCCCGAACACCCCGAAGTCAACCGCTCCAGCTGTCAAAACTGAGTTTGCCTCATCGATATAGGTGGAACCAAACAAGCTGTTTGCCAGCCCCTCCTCCGTGAAAAAGACATTCTTAGATGGGTACAGAATGGAGGGCAAGGCAAGCTTGAACTGGTCGACAACGTCTTCTCCGTACGCGGGAGGCATGACGTCCGTATACCCTTCCAGCTGTCCAAGGAAGCCAAGAATAAAGGTGCGCCGCTCCACGTTTGCCGCGAACTCGCGCTTAATATCAGCGTAGCTCCTGTCTTGCGCGAGTCGAAATGCAGCGCTTACTCGTTGCAGCAAGGTTGGTCGCAGCAAGCCGTAGCCGGCAATGCGGAGATAAAAGAAACCGATAGTCGCAAAATAGAGAACCATCGCGAGCAGGCCGAGAAGTACCGTCTTCTTGAGCGGAGAAAAAGGAACCTTGTAGCGACCCAAACGCAAACCAAGCAAAGCGAGGACGATGGCGTAGATCATGACCCGGCGTCCAAGAGGAAAAATCATGAGGAAAAGCAGGACGCTTAAGCCACGCGCATAGAGGCTCGTGAAGCGAGTCCTTACGTTGAGCGCGACGCACACAGAAAGGGCAAGCAGCGGGCCAGAAAGCCACTGAGCAACACTGGCAAGCACACCAATGTGACCGAGTTCCTCGCCTTCACCAGCCGAACCGCCCATAAAGCCTGTGCTGCCATGAGCGAAGGAAAGCATCAGCACGAAGGTGCCAAGCGAAAGAAAGACAATCGCCCGGTTGTTGAAGCGCAGCTCAAATTCTTCCCCAAACAGCGGCTTTTCGAGCAGCTCGCCTATCCCGATCAGCAAGGCCACCGCTGTAAGCGTGGAAGCCATCGCGTGCGATAAATCGATCGGGCTAATCTGGAGAAATTCGCCCAGGGTCGCGTCTCCCCGAGGCAGCGTGAAGTAAGTGTTCGCGGTGCCCAGGCCGTATGCCAAGCCGAGAGTGAGGGCGAGCACGGTGGACACGCGCAAGGGCGAGCGCCGGCCGAGCAAATCAAAAAGAAGAAAGCCGGAAACGCCAGCCAGGACAAGCGCTCCGGTGATCATGGCAAAGTCAGTACCAGTCGCCCAGCAGAAGATCGCGGTACCGAACAGAAGCAGCGGCATCACCAGCAGGTAGCCGCGCCGCAGGGGAATAAACAAAGAACCGAGGCGACGCGGTCTTGCGTACCGCACCAGGGTGCGACGAGGTTGCTGCGCGATCGGGAGGGTCTCGATCATACGTTTGCTTTACCGTTCGGCCTCAACATCGTCTAGTGCACAAAGAGAGCGTAGCTGGTTGCCAGGCCGAAAGCAGCCTCAATGCCGCGATATAGGAACGTCTTCCCGATGCTGGACGGTATAAAAAGAATATCTCCGTCGGACACGAGCACGTCAGCCTGCTTACCGAAAAGAATGTGTTTGAGATCGAGATCAACTTCTTCGCGTCCGGCCGGCAGCTTCCGCACGAGTTTGGTCTGCGAAAGAGCGGCAGTCTTGTTGATTCCACCCGCAAGCGAAAGCGCTTCAATCACGGAAAGGCGCTCGTTATTATCGACCAGGATGCCACCTGGACGGAGCACGTCGCCGATGATGTAAATCACTCCAGCTTTGGCGACGATGACCGTATCCCCTGGAACGATGACAGGATTGATCTGGGCGTGCAGGGATGCCGGTGTGGGTTGCAGCGCAATCTGCTCAGGATGCTGCGGGTCGCCGCGATGCACAACGGAAACCAGGCGACCGGCAGTGGAAGAAACGCCACCAGCAAGCGAGATCATGTCGAGAAGCCGGCGCGAGCCAAGGGTGGGATAGACTCCGGGCGCACGCACTTCGCCGAGAACCGAAGCCCCTTGCGAAGCGAACTCAGTCTCAGAAACGGTTACGTGCGGGTTTAGGAGAAGTCCGCGGGTGCGATACGCGTCTTCAAGTGTCGCAGCAGCCTGGTCGGTAGTCAGGCCGGCCACATGGATTACGCCCAGCACCGGCAGGTTCGCGTCTCCGTCCTGGTTCACCCGCACGGACGTACTTAACTCCGGCGTTTCAAAAACGATGACGTTTAGCAAGTCTCCTGGCCCGATCAGAATGACCGGAGCTCCTTCAACTCCGCCTGCAGGCTCGGACGAGCCCTGCCCGGGTGCCGCCGGGTTTGCACGCTGTGTAGTGTTTGGCGCGGGGGTTGCCGCAGGAGGCACCTGAGCCACCAGCGCAACACAGGAGAATACGGCGAACAAGAGCGCCACGGTGGTGGCACGAAGCTGCTTACTGTTCAGCATCCATGCCTCCTCCGTACCCCGCTCCATAGGTCGAGTTATAGCTGTAGTTATAGCGCTTCGAGTAGGTGTAGTAGTTCTCCAGGCGCAGGTCGACGTCATTGACAATGATCCCTTGTACGCGCGCATTGACGCGACGCATCTGCTCGCGGACCCGAAGCAGCGCCTTTTTGCGCGTTACGCCTGAGCGCACCAGGATGAAACAGGCGTCGACCTGTGGGGCAATGGAAAGCGTGTCGGCAACAGCCAGCACCGGCGATGTATCCAGGATGATGTGGTCGTATTCATCCCGCCAACGCTGCATAAGCTCTTCCATCGAGCGTGATGCGAGAGCCTCTCCTGGATTTACCGTGACCGGGCCGCGGGTCACAAGAGTCAGGTTTGGAAGATCCGGAAGAGGGTTCTCGTAGGCGCTGCCCTCCCCTTCCCTGACCAGCAGGGTCGAAAGACCGAAGCGGTTGGAGGTGCGAAACTTCATGTGAAGAGTCCCCTTGCGCAGATCCGTATCGACCAGCAACACACGAGCCGAGCGGCGGGCAAAGGAGATCGCTAGGTTGGCAGCGCAGGTACTCTTGCCTTCGGTAGCAAAGGAGCTGGTGAGGAGCAGAAGTTTCGGGTCCCGGTCCACAGCCGAAAGCAGGATGGACGAGCGCAGGGTACGAAAGCCTTCGGCGACATAGGACTGCGGCTCGGTGTAGGAGATCAAGTCCGGAGATACACGCGACATCCGTTCTCGCTCCGCCTCGGCCGCAGGGGTTCCAGGGGCAGAAACTACCTTCTTCTGGGCCGGGTCGAAGTGTGGAATGACCGCCAGCGCAGGGAGGCTGGTCACAGACTCGGCATCATCAGAGGTCCGGATCGTGTCGTCGATGGTTTCGGCAAACAGCGCGAGTGCCAGCCCGAGTACCAGCCCGGCACCCAGCCCGATGCCCGCGTCATTTCTCTTTACCGGGAAGACCGGCATGGCCGGGGTAGTCGCGCGATCGACGACGTCGATCTGATTGGCGTTCAGGCCTGCCGTAATCCCGGCTTCTTTCAGGCGGGTTTGCAGCGCGTCATACAGGTCGGAAGCAGCGTCGGCGCCGTGACGCAGAATCTGGTACTCGGCCGCTGACCGGTTCTGCTGGTAAGCCTGCTGCTTTGCAGCTTCCAGCCGTCCTCGCATTAGGTCCTCGGTGCTGGCTGCGGTCTTGAACTCTGCTTCAAAGCGCTGCTGCATATTGGTGATTTCGGCATCGATGTCTTTCCTCACCTGATTCAGGGAAGACTGTACCTCCCGCAGACGAGGCCACTGTGGGCCAAACTTCGATTGCAGCTGTGCCTGCTGCACGGTCAGTGCTGCATCCTGCTGCTGCAGCTGGGCGAGAGTTGCCGAAGGGGCCACGGAAAGCAGCAGTTCCGGATTGCGTGTCATAGCCATGCGGTAGCGCGCTTCTTTGACCACGCGGTCGGCCTGAGCTTCTGAAAGCTGCTGATTGGCAAGCCGGAGGTCATCGAGCGTAAGGTCCTCGCCGCCCCCGTTCGGATCAACCCCGATCAGGTTGTTCTGCTTCTGGTACCGAGACAGAGCGTCCTGCGCCTCCGTCGCCTGACTTTTCAGGTTGTCGAGTTGCTTTGCCAGGAAGTCCGAGATGCGGGTCGTGCCGTTGTAGCGGACGCGCAAACTGCGGTCCATATAACGGTCCACAATGGCGTTCGCGACTGCGGCAGCCACGGCTGGGCTCTGGTTCCGGAAGTGAATCTCCACCAGGTCTGTGCCGGGCTTGGTGGCTATCTTTGTCGAACCTTTAAAAATGAGCAGGATGTTCTTGCGCTGGTTCGGATTCAGCGTCCCCGTATACGGGTTGCGCACGAACACCTGCGCAAATGGCTCTTTGTGGTAAAGATCGAGCGTGTTGATGACGTCGAGCGAGACCGTATCGCTCTGCATGATGGCGATCTCGGTTGCCGTCCGGATCAGACTGCCCTCAACGCCTGCTTCCTGCTCCTGCACGAGGTCCGAGATACCGATGTTGCTCTGCTTCCCCGAGTTGATGTCGATCAGCGAAATCGCTTCATACTGAGGAATGGTGGTCAGGATGTAAACGGCAGCGAATGCCAAGCCGACCACAATGCCGGCCAGGATCAGCCACTTGCGCTTGATCAGAATCTTGCGAACATCGCTCGGGGTGATGATCGCCTGGTCCGGCGCAAGCAGCGGCCCGGCCGCCATCTGCCGCTCGGATTGGACTGCGGGGGCTTCCATCTCAGTAAGCTCCTTGAACTTGTCTCTTGCTTTGCTGGTAATCCGGGGCGAAAAGACGGACTCTCGAGCAGAAGTGTATCCGCGACCCCGGATTTCGCGAAGTTACTACTGGGGTCCCAGCGCCGCCAGGAAGAGCAAGCGTTGCACAAAGCCCGGGAAGGCCCCACGCGCACCGGCGCTCTGGTGTGTTGAACCGCCTGCGCGGTTTCAATGCTCGCACGGCGCGATGTCAGAAGTGTGATGAATTCTTCTCCGCCTTTCACCAGCGGCAGCAGGCTAACCTACAAGCCGTCTCCGCACCCGAAGCGTTATCGGCACTCTGAACGAAAAGGTTCATCGCCTTTACACTTCCGTAATGGTTGACGACGGGTCAGCGCTTGCCGTTTAGCCACTCGAAGCTTTCCCTGGGACCAGCGAGTTTTCCCTGAGTGTAGCCAAGAAGAAAGACAGGGTCAAACCTGCCGGGCGGCGGTGGGAGCGCCGATTGTGATCGCCCTCCGGGCTTCCTTCACCGGCTAGGTGGTGCGGGAATAGAACCGGTGTACGTTGCCCCCGCTGTTCTTGGCCCGGTACATGGCCGCGTCCGCCATGCTCCAAAGCGCCGAAGGATCATCGCCGTCATCCGGGAAGAGCGCCGTGCCCACACTGGCACTCAGGTGGATCCGGTGGCCCTCGAAAACGTGCGGTGCGCTCAAGGTAAACAAGAGATCGCTGGCGACACTTTCGGCGTCCCGGAGGCTGCCGATGTCCTCAAGGATGATCATGAACTCTTCCCCGCCAACGCGGGCGGCCGTATCCACAGAGCGCAAACGGCCAAGCAGCCGCTGCGCAATCTCGCGCAGGCAGCTATCCCCGGCCGCGTGCCCGTAGGTATCGTTAATCTGCTTGAAACGATCGAGGTCCAAACAGAGGATCGCTGCCTTGGTCCCGCGTCGCTTGGCCGTTGCAATGGCGGACCGCATGCGGTCGTGGATAAGCAGCCGGTTCGGAAGCCCGGTCAAGGCATCATGGTGCGCAAGGTGAATCAGTTGCTCATGCGCTTCCACCTGCGCCGTGATGTCCTTGGCGACAAGCAGCCGTGCCTCTTTTCCCTGGAAGTTCACGCGCTGCAGCGTAACCTCCACGACGACCTCTTCACCGGACTTGGTCTCAAAGCGCATGGAGTTGGCCCGGACCTGCCCGCCGTCTTCCCGCTCACTTTCCCGCCTTTCCGGAGCTACGTCTTCGGCCAGCTTCCAATTCATCTCGCTGAGACCGACCAGGGAGGTTTCGCGACCGGAAAGCAGCTGGTTGATGGTCAGCTCCGCGAGATCCTCGCGACTCCAGCCGAAGATGCTCGCTGCCGCGGAGTTCACCTCCAGCAGCTGCGTGGACTCCTTGTCGAAGATCCACATGGGTAGCGGGTTGCCGTCGAACAGGGTCCGGTACTGCTCGCGATCCCTGGCAGCCAACATCAGCTCTTCTTCAAAAAGCGTAACGAGCATGCCGAAAGCGACCACGACCTTGGGAACATTCCAGATTTCCGGCTCCACAAACACCGCGGGCCAGCGGCTCTGCAGCAGCATGCCCACGGGAAACACCGCGGCCCAGGCCAGAAGTCCGGCGATGGTGGTCCAAACCCCGGCGGAGCGACGCGGGAAGTCGTTGGCGAACAGGAGCGCGTACATGGCAAAAAGCTCCATGAGGACCAGAGACAGGGCGTTGTTGCTGCTCCGGCTTACGAGCTCATAGGAACTCAGCTGGCAACAAAGCAGAAGAAGAGCCGTGCCCGGCACAGCGACCGCTAAGCGTTCCCGGTTTCCCCGCCAAAGGCAGATGATGCCGAGCCCGTGAAAAAGTAGTACGGCTCCGAGCGAAACCAGCGGGAGTCGCAGATGGAAATCAACCGCGGTGCAAAGAACAACCAGGGAGACGGCCATGCCGACGGTGGTAAACCGTCGCAACCGCCAGCGTCCGGGCACCGGGAACGAAAAGATAAAGAAGAGTCCGCACAGCGTCAGGGCGCTGTGAGAACCAGCCGTGACTGCTTGCGACAGAAGCGGCCAGGATGGCTCAAATAGCGCCAGAACGAAGTGCGCCACCGCACACATCCAGGCAACAATCCAGAGTTTCAGCCGGTCCGAAGAGCGCCTGCGTTGAATGGAGCTGAAAAGCAGAACGAAGAAACCGAGGATGACGATGTTCAGGATCAGCGTCTGTCGCATTACCCCGGCGCACCTCGTGCAAAGCCAAAGCTTCGCCCACTTCCTTCGCCCACTTCCATGGATGCAGCGCGCAACCGTTTGCGCCGCTCTCATTGCCTCGATATCGGCAGATCCAGGAAGGACGTCAGTGTGGCGATCGGTGAAGCTGGTGGGCGGTGAGGGACTTGAACCCCCGACATCCTGCTTGTAAGGCAGGCGCTCTAACCAACTGAGCTAACCGCCCCTTCCTTCCACCGCCACTGCCTCTACGTTCGCTTCCCGCTGGGCACGTTGAACGAATGGTAACAGTCTTCCGCGATTGTGTGGAGCTTGTACACTCTCCACGTGGCGCGGCTGATCGTCAACGCGGACGATTTCGGCTACACCGCCGGGATCAGCCAGGCCGTCCTCGAGCTCCATGCCGCGGGCGCACTGTCGTCAACAACTGCCATGGCCTGCAGCGCCGGGCTTCCCCAGGCGCCCCCGCCCACTCTGGCGGTCGGCTGCCACGTGGTGCTTCTGGACGGAACGCCTGCGTCCCTGCCCCGGAAGATCCCCTCTCTGGTGCAGGCGGATGCAGTCTTCCGGCCGACGCTCGGTCGCTTTGCCGTCGATCTTCTCCGCGGCGCGCTTTCCGAGAGCGAGTTGGAGCAGGAAGCGGCGGCGCAGATAAGATCCCTCCAGGCGCGCGGCCTTTCGCTCACCCATCTGGACACCCACAAGCACACCCACCTGTTTCCCCGGGTGCTGGAGCCGCTGCTGCGCGCGGCGCGTACGTGCGGGGTCCGCGCCATCCGAAACCCGTTTGAGCCGGCCTGGTCCCGCGCCGCAACCGGCGGCGCCTCGCCGGTTCGCCGGTGCGAGCTCCACCTGCTGGGAGGCTATCGGGAGCGCTTTCTCGCCGCGGTCAAGCGGGCAGGCATGCGCACCACCTCGGGCACCCTGGGCGTCCTGGCGACCGGGATCCTGGATGGGCCGGTGCTCGCGCAGCTTCTCCGTGCCCTGGAGCGGCATGGCGCGCCCGAGGACGCCTTTGAACTGGTCTGCCATCCGGGCTACCACGACCGGGCGCTCGATCTCCAGCGCACACGGCTGCGTCAACAGCGGGAAACAGAGCGAACCGCATTGCTCAAGCAGATTCCCCGCTGGACGGCTTCGGGAGCGCCGCACCGGCTGATCACCTTTGCCGATCTTTGAAAGAAGGGCGACGCGGAAGCGCCTCTTGGAGCTGAGTCAGCTACCGGATCGCCCAGGCTGCAAGAAAAGGTGCCCACCCGCCACCGTCCCAGCTGCGCCGGCAGACACTGTGCCCTAGCCCGCGGGCTCGCCGGGCATATGCATGGTGACCCGTGTCCCTCGGCCCGGGCGGCTGGTGATCTCGAAGTCGGCCGAGGTGCCGTAAAGCACTTCCAGCCGTTCGCGCACATTCCTCATGCCAATGCCATTGCCGGTATGCGCAAGGACGCCCGTACGCAGGGCACGCTCCGGCGCAATGCCCACACCGTCATCCTCTACTTCGATGACCAGGTTGCCGTTTTCCAGGCGAGAGCGCAGCGTGATGGTGCCGCCGGCAATGCGCGGTTCCAGGCCATGCTTGATGCTGTTCTCGACCAGCGGCTGCAGCAGCATGCTCGGCACGGGCAGGTCGAGCGTGTCGGGCTCGATCTCCTTGATGACGCGCAGCTTGTCTGCCCCAAAGCGCACCACCTCGATGCCAAGGTAGTCCTCGGTAAAGTTCAGCTCTTCGCGAAAAGGGACATAGGACTCGTGGTCCTTGAGCAGCGTACGCAGGATGCTCGCGAGTTTGACGATCAGCTCGCGCGCTTGTTCGGGGCGCACCCGGATTAGCGTCGCGATCGAATTCAGCGTGTTGAACAGAAAATGCGGGTTGATCTGGCGTTGCAGGGCGTCAAAGCGCGCTTCCAAAAGCAGCCGCTTCTGCTCTTCAAGCTTCAGCTCAATGCGGATGGCGTTCCAGATCTTCAACGGCAGGCCGACCACCATGGCCGCGCAGGCCCACACGCACACGCGCAGCGGCCAGTTGGGCGCGTGCAGCGCAAACAAGGAACGCGGCGCTTCGTGCGACAGCCATTCCCGCGCGACTTCCAGGCCAAGAATCAGCAGCAGCAGCAGGATCTGGCGATCAAAGCGCGGCTGGCGCAGGTTGCGGCGAACCCAGCGATAAATGCTCAGGTCAACAAAGGGCGAAAACGACCACACCTCTTCCGGCTCGACCAGGCGGGCGTAGATGCCTGCGATCAAAGCGACAAGCAGGTAAAACGGAAGGGACAAGTACTCGCCGTGAAGCATGGAAGGAATGGACAGCAGGATGGCGCCGAGCATCGCAGACAAGGGCCCAAGCAGCACGCCGAGGATGATGGTGGTTTCAAAGGCGATATCGGCCGCGTAGAAGTTCGGGACCGTGACCCGCACCCACACTCCCAGCGCCAGCGGGATACAGATAAGAAGGATGAGCTGGAATTGCTGCCCTGGCCGGCGCTGCTCGGCAAAAAGCACACGCTGAAACGAGCGCGAGCGGCCCAGCGCGCTCGAAACCGCAGCCGCCACGCCGAGCTTGATCAGCAACGTAATGAGGAGCAGCTTGGGCTCAAGCACAACCCCACTCTACTCCGGCCCGCAAGCGGCAGGCTGCCGGGACGCCGCGGCAGGCTCGCTATAATCAGCCACATGCCGCTTGTCCGCCTGACCAAGGAGGCCGATACATCCCTGCCGACGCGCTGGGGCGACTTTCGCATCCTTGGCTTTTCCGGCGAGATGACCGGCCACACGCCCTGCGACGAAAAGCTGCCCGCGCGCCCCATGGAGCGGGAAGAAGCGGTGGCCCTGGTGATGGGGAACATCCATGCCGCGCCGCCGCTGGTGCGCATCCACTCGCAGTGCATCACCGGCGACGTGTTCCACTCGCTGCGCTGCGACTGCCGCCTGCAACTTGAGCTGGCCCTGCGGTCGATCGCGGACCTTGGCGCCGGCATCCTCCTGTACGACCAGCAGGAAGGCCGCGGCATCGGGCTGATGGCCAAGCTCAAGGCGTATGAACTGCAGGAGCGCGGGCGCGACACGGTGGAGGCGAACCTCGAGCTCGGCTACAAAGCCGACTGCCGCGAGTTCGAGCTTCAGGCAGCCATGCTCAAGGCGCTTGACGTGCCGGCGGTCCGCTTGCTCACCAACAACCCTGAAAAGGTGGCAGCGCTGGAACGCGCGGGCATCCAGGTGGTGGAACGCGTGTCCGCCGCCGTGCCGGTCGAGCAAAGCTTTGAGCGCTACCTCGACGTGAAGCGGGACAAGATGGGGCATCTGCTCGAGCCGGAAACCACGATGTAAGGACGCCGGTGCCGCGCTGCATCCGGGCGGCGAAAGCAGCGCGACAAGCGCGACGCTCAATCCCAGTGGTCTGTATGGAGGCCGACCCACCAACACGGGGGCATCCGGTGGTGCGGCAGCATTGCTTCAACGCAGGGCACGTCCATGTCGCCGATGTAATCAAACTCGTACTTTCCGTTTTTCAGCGGCGACGCCACATACTTCCGCACGTTGACGAACGAGATCACCTCGCCGTGCCGCTGCCGGTACAGAAAGATGCCGAAGTCGGCAGCAACTGCCGCGAGTGCGACGATGACAAGCAGCGCGAGCCGCAGCACCAACCCGCGCGACGGCATCTAGGCGCCCGCACTCAAAAGGCTCGCGAGCAGCGCCTCCAGCCTTTCCGGATCAAAGCCGATCATCACTTCGCGGCCAACCAGCAGCGTGGGGGTGGACCGGCTGCCCAGGTCCATCAGCTCGCGAAACGCCTGGGGATCGGCCTGCACGTCCTTGTAAGCAAAGGCAATCTTGCGACTGAGCAAAAAGGTACGCGCGGCAAAGCAGGGCGCGCAGCCCGGCTGGCTGTACAGGGTCACCTGCGGAGCGGTGGAGGGACTTTCTTGCATATAGGGATGGATTCCCCGGCTGGCCGAGAGGTTTCAAAAGCGGGCGCCCGCAAACGACTCATCAGGGTGTTCGGCAGCCGCCCCTCGCATGACCTCCATCCAGATCGGCAGCGCTGCTTTTGCGCCGGTTTCTCCCTCGCCAAGCGGCGTGCGATCGTCATAGCCGACCCAAACGCCGCAGGTAACAGACGGAGTAAAGCCCAGGAACCAGGCATCCGTGAAGCCGCTGGTGGTCCCTGTCTTGCCGCCCACCGGGTGGT
>CALMAN010000027.1 GCA_937859835.1 uncultured Acidipila sp.
AGAAGCCGAGGCTTCCGTCCTGCTCAAAGCGGTTCGCCAGAAACGAGCCCGGGGGTGGCGCCAGCATCTTCCACACCCCCAAACGATCGACGATGTTGTTCCACAAGTGCACCCCGAACGCCTCGGCGCAAAGCTGTTCGCACTCCCCGCGGTACTCGGGCAGGAACGCTTTCCAGAAGTCATCATGCGTGATGGGGAAAAAGAACTGCGGCGCAAATGCATCGCCAAAGGTGGCGGAGCGCCCAAAGATCTTGGTGATCAGCCCTGGGCCGGTTTCGCCCCACTTCAGTTCGCGATCCATCGCTGCTTCGGTGGACGCGATCAGCCGGTCCAGCTCGGGCCGGGTGTTGTCAAGCCGCATGATGGCCCCGCAGATGCTGTCCTCGCGCTCCCGCGCAAGCAGCGTGCCTTTCAAGGCGATGTCGAGCGGACGGAGCAACAGCATGTCGGCGTCGATCCAGATGTGCGGCGTTTTGCGGAACAGCAGGTAGCGGAAGTAGTCCGAATAGTGGCTGAGGTTTGGCTTGCCCGCATACAGGAAGCGGCGCACCGACTCCGGGGGCGCGATCTCGGCCGCATCCCGGAGCGCGATCCCCGCGGGCACGTTCGCGATCTGGTCGAAGCTGTACAGGTGGACCGGGTAGCCGCGCACCGCCAGCGAGCGGAGGCAGGCACACTCAAAGGCGGAAAGCTGCTCGCCGGACCAGAAGGTCGCGAAGGTAAGTCGTTGGTCCTGCAAGCGCCCGGCCCTCCCCTCCACGCGACGATACCGCGCCCGCTGCGCGGAGCAGCGGACGCTTTGCGAACCAGCCAGCCGACCAGCCAGCCGGAGACTAGTTCCGGGTAGGGAGAAGGTCCATCGGCTCGGTCAAGCTGAAGACGATCTCGGAACCCTGCTCGATGCGGGCCTGCGCCGGCTTTTGCAGCAGCAGGTGTGTGGTGACCGCGCCCGCGCCCACAAGCGCGCCCGCGCCTGCGCCGACCGGGCCGCCAAGCGCGGCACCGAGGATGGCGCCGCCGCCCGCACCCGCGCCGTACTCGGCCATGTCCTTCGCCACGTGGGTCTTGGTCTTGATCGCGCCCTCGCTGTCGGTGCGGGTGCCCGGCGCCGAGCTCGACACCGCCTGCGCGTACAAGTGGTACGAGGTGCCGTCCGGCAGCACCACTGCTTCCGGCCGGAGCCGGATGGTGGCGTGCGCGCCCAGGCGATGCCCCTGGTGCACGCTCATCACGCGGCCGCGCAGCTCCGAGCCTGCCGGGATCACGACCCGGCCTTCCTTATACACGTCCGCGGCAACCTGCGCGTGGAACGGCTCACCATCCTGGCTGCGCGCGGTGCTCAGGGTCCCAAGCACGCGCACGTGGATGTCGGTACCTTCGGCAAGCTGGTTGGAAGGCGAAGGAACCATGCCGACCACGCCGTAGTCCGGGTTGGTGGGTCTGCTGATGAGGTGCGCCGTGGGCTCCTCGCTCCGAACCGCAACCGGCTCGGCGGCCGTGTTCGCGGCAGTGCCAGGGGCAGGACTGGCAGCAACACTGGTAACGACGCCGTAGTCCGGGTTTTCGACCGGCGCGGCTTTCGCGGCCGCCGGGGATGCAACGGGGGTACCGGGCAGCGGTTTTGCGGCCGGGGCCGGCACTGTGTCCTCGTTTGCCACGATGGTGTCGTCGGCCGGGGGGTGCGCGACGCCGCTGTACTGGCCGGCATCCGCCGTGCTTTGCGCGTGGGCCAGGGCTGGAGCCAGGCAGAGAGCGGCGATCAGCAAGGAAGCTGGAGCCGAAGACGGGAGCATGCGGATCGGGAAACGTTGCATTTGAAAGGGCTACTCCACAGGAAGCGGACTTCGAATACCTCTTCCACAGCCTAAGCCTACGGGGGAAGCCAGCCGGGCGGCGAACATTTCTTCCAAGTGGCCCAGGGGAGAACCATACCGGTAATCGCCCCGATTCAGCTGTCCGCCTCAGCTGTCCCTCTCAGCTGTCCGCCTCAGTCGTCCCTCTCGACCGATTGCAGGCTTTTATTCAGCCCTGAGACGGCTTTGCTAGAATGGGCGGTGTTTGCGACGAGGCGGCTGGCGCGGTGGGCAATCTGGTGGAGCAGATCGGAAGCGCAGCGGAGGGCCTCGAGCCTGTGCGCGTCGATCGCCGGCCCGCGTTTGCCGACCGCCTGCAGCACCGCATCACGATGGGGACCCAGATGACCGAGATCAGCGCCATTCACGCCCGCGAAATTCTTGACTCGCGCGGCAATCCCACCGTGGAAGCAGAGGTGGTGCTTGAGGGTGGTGTGCGCGGTCGCGCGGCTGTGCCTTCCGGCGCATCGACGGGCGAGCACGAAGCGGTGGAGTTGCGCGACAACGACAAAAGCCACTACGGAGGCAAGGGTGTGCTGCAGGCGGTCGAGAACGTCGAAAGCGTGCTGGCCCCGGAGCTGAAGGGGATGGACGCGGCCAACCAGCGCCTGCTGGATGCGACCATGATTGCCATTGACGGCTCGCCGAACAAGGGCAAGCTGGGCGCAAATGCGATCCTGGCGGTGTCCATGGCTGCTGCCCGGGCTTCCGCGACGGCGCTGCATCTGCCTCTTTACCGCTACCTGGGCGGCGTCAATGCGTCCATCCTGCCTACGCCCATGATGAACATCCTGAACGGCGGCGCCCACGCCGACAACAACGTGGATTTCCAGGAGTTTATGGTGATGCCGGTGGGCGCCGAACGCTTTGCGGACGCGCTGCGCTGGGGCGCCGAGGTGTTTCACACCCTCAAGGGCGTGCTGAAAAAGAAGGGCTACAACACGGCGGTCGGCGATGAGGGCGGCTTTGCCCCCTCGCTGAAGTCGAACGACGAAGCCATCGAGCTGGTGCTCGAGTCCATCGAGCTGGCCGGGTTCAAGCCGGGCGAGGAGATTGCAATCGCGCTCGATCCGGCCGCCAGCAGCTTCTACGACACAGCTTCGGCGCGCTACGTGTTTACCAAGAGTGACCGCCGCGAACTGACGTCTGAGGAGATGGCCCGCTACTGGGAAAGCTGGACGCGCCAGTACCCGATTGTGTCGCTCGAGGACGGCCTGGCCGAAGATGACTGGGCGGGCTGGAAGTACCTGACCGAGCTGCTGGGGGCCAGTATCCAGCTGGTCGGCGACGACCTGTTCGTGACCAACACAGAGCGTTTGCAGCGCGGGATCGAGGAAGGAGTGGCCAACTCGATCCTGATCAAGGTCAACCAGATCGGCACGGTGAGCGAAACGCTCGAAGCCATCGAGCTGGGACGTCGCTACGGGTACACCTCCATCATCTCCCACCGTTCCGGCGAGACCGAGGACACCTTTATCGCCGATCTCGCCGTGGCCACCGGGGCCGGGCAGATCAAGACCGGCTCGGCTTCCCGCACAGACCGGATCGCGAAGTACAACCAGCTGCTTCGGATCGAAGAAGAGCTGGGGCAAACGGCCGAATATCTCGGCCTGGAGGCTGTGAACTTCGGCGAGTGAGCTTCCTAGCGAGCCGCAACGACCAATTTCCATTCCATCCACCAGGAGAGTTTTCTTGCAGAAGTTCGCTTTCGGCGCAGCCGCGCCCTTGCTTGTTGCCTTTACCGTACTGGCGCAGACCCCGGCCAAGCCGGCCTCGTCCGCGCCGCAATCCACCCCGTCCCGCTCCGCTGCGACGGCGCCGGCCGCATCGCAGTCTACCAAGCCCGGCC
>CALMAN010000028.1:0-2776 GCA_937859835.1 uncultured Acidipila sp.
GTTATAGTCGCTGGCGTCACGGCCGTTCTTTGCATAACGCAGATCAGCGCCCGCCTTGATGGCGTGATTGCCGAGCAGCTTGGTCCAGTTGTTGGTCACCTGGAAGACCTGCTCGCTCTGGGTCAACGGGCAGTTGCAGGACTGATTGCCGAGCGAGCTGATGGTGCCCTGGTTGAAGCTGAAGCTGGGTGCCCCCTGAGTGTCCGGCAGCGTGTTGAGGTTGGGGATGCCCAGGGCGGTGGCCGAGGTCAGGCCCGGGTACTTGTTTTCTGACACGTGATAGCTGAGGAAACCGAGACGGACATCGGTCAGCAGCGTCGGCTTCACGGGATAGTCAAAGCCCAGCGTGGCGCTCTGGTTCTGAGTGGTGGTGGTGCCGGTGGTGCCGCCAAGGCCAAAGCCGTTGCCGCCGGCGGCGCCGAAGACCGGCACGCCCAGCAGGCGGAACAGAGCGTAGTCATAGCGGCCAAAGGTATGCAGGCTGGTGCCCACCTGCTGGTCGAGGCGTATATCGGCCTGGTCACTGTTGAGGATGCCGTTGCCGGAGGAAACGTAGTTATTGTTGGTACCCTGCCCGGTGGTGTTGGGCGCGGGGAGCAGCTTCAGCAGATTCAACGCCTGCGGGTTGAGCGCCGCAACCGGGATTTGCCCGGGCGCGCCGTAGGGAGCCTTGGTGACCGGATTGTAAAGCACCTGGTTTGTGTACTCGGAAAGGTCGCAGGTGCCGGCCGTCGCGTTCACGCAGGTGGTGCGGACGGTGTTGGTGGGCACATTCTGAATGAGACTGCTGCCCAGGCGGTTGCGCAGGCCCTGGTAGTCGAGGAAGAAGAAGCTCCTGTCCCTCTTGATCGGACCGCCGAGCGAGCCGCCAAACTGCCCATATACCTCGCCCGGAACAGTGCGCCCGGTGACCGGGTCCGGCTGGTACTGGTTGAAGGGGTTGCGCGCGTAGAAAGCATCCGAGTGACGGAAAAAGAATGCGTCTCCATGCAGGGTGTTGCTCCCGGACTTGGTCGAGACGCTGACGATGCCGCCCGCGGCGCCGCCCAGTTCCGCGTCGTAGTTCTGCGTTGTCACCTTGGTTTCGCCGATCGAATCGAGCGTGGGATTGATGACAATAATACCCAGTACGGGATCGCGATTATCGGTACCGTCGAGGATAAAGCCCTGCTCGCCGTAGTTTGAGCCGTTGGTATTGAGCGCCAGGCCACCCTGGGGATTTTCTGGTCCGGCGATATTGAAGCTGGAATGCTGTACCCCCGGCGTCAGCAGCAGGAAGCTGGTGAAGTTGCGGTCGAAGTTGGGCAGGTTGCTGATCGAGCGTTCGTCGAGGATCTCCGACACGTCGGCACGGTCGGTCTTGAGCGCAGGCGCCTCCGTGGTAACGTTGACGGTCTGTGTCGACCCGGCAGCATTCAGGGCTACATCGACCTTCTGCGAGGTGTCCGCGTGGATATCGAGTGGTTGGCTGGTCGAGCTCGAAAAGGACGCCGCCTCGATCTTGACCGTGTAGGTATCGGGCACCAGATGATCAGCGGTCCAGCTTCCGGAAGCACTCGTCGCAACCGTCTGCGTCGTGCCTTTCTGTGTGTCGGTGACGGTCACGGTGGCGTTGGGAACAGCCGCACCGGTAGCATCGGTGACCGTACCGTACAGTGAGCCGTAAACGGCCTGCCCGTGTAAATGGGAGGTGCCAGCGGCAAACAGGGCACCTGCAACCAGGCACCTCGTGATGCTTGTCAAACGTTGGTCTTGCATCTATGCCTCGCAAAGAAAATGTCGCGCCCTGGTTTTATCCCGTCTTCAGCTCGGCGGTAATCTCCAGATGATAAATCATATGCCTAAAGTTCCTGAGATGGCCAGGCGCTCTGGTTTAAGCCTTGCCCCTTAACAGGGGCTGTAAGCATGGCCTGGTAACTTTCTGTTTGGGATAACGGGTAACAGGGTCGCCAAGCAGATAGCCGCACAGGAACAGGCTGCACAAGAGAGGTTTGGTGTTACGGGCAACCAGATCCACGAGGCCATTCGCCGCCATGCAACGTCAGTTGACGGCCTTCCGTGCATGAAGTGGTGTTTGGCGCGGTTCACGCTCTTGGTCCTTCATTCAAGCGGCGCCTAGGAGAAATAACCCCGCAAGGACCAAAGATTCGGACGATCACGCTCAGCAAGACGACTGATCGTCGCAATCACATTCGCAGCTGTAAGTTGTTGGTTTGGTGGTCGGGGCGGAGGGATTCGAACCCCCGGCCCTCTGCTCCCAAAGCAGATGCGCTACCAGGCTGCGCTACGCCCCGACTGCCCTTTGATTGTAGCTGAGGGAGGCTTCGCGGGCGCACGTGTGCGGCGCACGTGTCAGCGGGGGTGGGTCAGCCAGCTGAGTAGCCAGATGACCACGACCAGCGGCACCGCGAAGATGGACACGGTCACGATGCCGAGGAGCATGAGGAAAGCCCAGTCGCGCCAGGTGTGGCCATGAGGCTGCTGGAGGTGCCGTGTCAGCAGGGCATAGTTCCGGCGATTAGGCTTCCAGTAGATGTCGAACATGTCGCCAAAGAAGGGGACCGCACCGACCAGTACGCCGATGCCGACATTGGCACCCATGCGGGTGAGAGTGATAGCGGGCGCCCCGCGAAACCAGGCAGCAAGGATGATGAGCAGCGAGGCAAACCCGGCGATCAGGTCGCCGAGTCCGGGGACGAGGCCGATGATGCCGTCGATGCCGAAGCGGATGGAGGTTCCGGGTACGCGAAAGCAGTCATCCAGAAGATGTGATAGA
>CALMAN010000028.1:2786-5434 GCA_937859835.1 uncultured Acidipila sp.
TCGAGGTTGTCGGCGGCAAAGACCCCGGCGCCGATGCGCGCGCGGAAGCCGACGTCGGCTGGCGGCGAGGTTTGCGGCGGCAGAACTTGAGGCGGCTGGATTTGAGGCGGCTGGGTTTCGGACGGCTGGACCTTTGGACGCGCGGCGCTGAAGGGATCAGCCATGGTGACGTAAGATGCGCACGGCCGTGAACGAGGTCGGAGGGAGAATTCAGTTCACCGGAGTCGTGGACCCGAATACATTGCTCGAGGGAATGTTGCTAGCTGGGGCTTCCACTTTTCCGTAGTCTCCGTGCTTCCCTCAACTGAATTCACCCTCATTCGCCCTGCTGTGCTGTCGGCGCAGCTGATGGAATCCAGCCGGAGGGTCCATCCTCGAGGGCAAAGGGCATTTCCCGAGCAGTCGTTCGCAAAACAGAGGGTCAGCAACGGCGCCTGGAAGGATGCGACTTGCTCCTGTGCTGCTTGCGCCGGAGGGTCAACGAGGACGGGCCGAATGCTACAATCTAGGTTCGTATGGCGGCTATAGTTCAGTGGCAGAACGCCGGTCTGTGGATCCGGATGTCGTGGGTTCAATCCCCACTAGCCGCCCCACTTTGCCCGGCGGATGTCCGCTAAGGTCCGGCTGGGCTGCTCCGGGTGGGCATACCCGAGCTGGCGACCTGGTTTCTACCCTCCAAAGACACCAGTAAAGAAGCTGCTTACGGCCTATGCCGGGCGCCTCAACGCGGTCGAGGTCAACTACACCTTTCGCGCGCTGCCCTCGCCGGCAGTGCTGGCGGGCTGGCTGGACCAGACTCCGCCGCAGTTCCACTTCGCCTTTAAGGCCCCGCAGCGCATTACGCACCAGCGCCGGTTGCGCAACAGCGGCGAAGTCCTCGGAGTGCTGGCCGCTGCCTTGCAGCCGGTCGGCGCGGCCGGGCGCCTTGGTCCTGTGCTCTTCCAGCTGCCGCCCAACTTCCGCGCCGATGCCGAGCTCCTCGATGCATTTCTGGCCGAGGCCGCGCCATTTGGGCTCCAAACGGCATGGGAGTTTCGCGACGCTTCGTGGTTTAGCGAGCAGACCTTTGCCGTGCTGGCCGCGCGCGGCGCGGTGTTGTGCGCTGCCGAAAGCGACGCGCTGCGTTCGCCGGATCTTCCTCTGGTACCCTCCGTGCGCGTGTTTCGCCTGCGCCGCTCCAGCTATCTACCCGCCGAGCTTACCGCGCTGGCCCAGCACTTTACGGCGCTGGCTCGGGACGGCGCCGACGTGTATGCCTTTTTCATGCACGAAGAAGCGCCTGACGGGCCACTGCGCGCTTCCGAGGTGCTGGCGCAAATCCCCCTGGAGCTGCGCGGTTGACCAGCAGCTCCACGCTCGAAGCGAAGGCTGCGAGCCCAGCGGCCGAGTGGCTGCTGCCGTTTGTTCCCCGGCGCGGGTTACGCAACCCGCATCTGCAAACCATCGTCGGCAACTTCCTGCGCCGCCCGTGGGCCCCGGTGCCGCCGCCCGAGCCGCTCGTCGTCCCCGTTGAAGCGGAACACGACGCCTTGATCGGCGGCCGGCCGGTGCACATCCCGGCTTCAAAGCTGCTATGCCTTTGCCACTGGCAGCCGGCCGCGGCGCGGCGGGAGCGGCTGACGGTTGTGCTGGTTCACGGGCTCGAGGGTTCGGCCAGCTCAGGCTATGTGCTGGGCAGCACGGCCCTGCTTTGGGCGGCCGGCTGCAACGTGGTGCGGATGAACATGCGCTCCTGTGGCGGCTCCGACGCGCTTGCGCCCACCATCTACCACTCCGGCCGGTTCGGCGATGTCGGGGCTGTTGTCGATGCCCTCGAGGCACTCGGGCAGGAACACATCGCGCTGGTCGGCTACTCGATGGGCGGCAACCTGGTGCTTGGGTACGCGGGGCAGTGTGCGCCGCGGGGCGTTCGCGCGGTTGCAGGCGTGTCTCCGCTGCTCGACCTGGCTGCTTCTTCGGCCGCGCTGCACCTGCCGGCAAACCGGCTCTACGAAGCACGTTTTCTTCGCGCGATGAAGCTCCGGCTGCGCTTGAAGGCGCAGCTGTTCCCGCAGTTGTATGCCGGGCTGGAGCAGGAGGGCGTGTACCATCGCATCCGCTCCATGCGGGAATTTGACGGCGAGATTGTTGCGCGCTTCGGCGGCTTTCGCGATGCGGACGACTACTACGAGCAGGTCCGTTCGTCCCGTTATGCAAGCGCGTTTGCGATCCCGACGCTGATCCTCCACGCCGCGGATGATCCCTTTCTCCGCACCATCCCCGATACCCGCGCTGCCCTGCTTGCCAACCCGCGCGTGACCTACATCGAGACCCGCCATGGCGGCCATTGCGCCTTTCTGTCAGAGCCGGGCGACGCCGACCGAGGCCGCTGGGCCGAGGCAACCGTGGCGCGCTGGCTCCAGGCGGCCCGCGCTTGATCGCAGACTGGAGCGTGGACATTGGTCCGGATAGCCCCTCGATCGATGTGCCCTGGGAAGGGTGGGTCGACCTGCGCTGGGATGGGGCGCGGCCGTGGAACACGGAAGCTGTTCGCCGGCTCGCGGAGGTCAGCGCGTATCCGGAACTGGAAGCGATCCTGAAGCTGCTCAACAGCGGCGGCCTCCTTACCTCCAAGGTGGACGTGTTTGCGCTTACCCGGGACGAGGCTG
>CALMAN010000028.1:5444-19929 GCA_937859835.1 uncultured Acidipila sp.
CATCGCGCAACGGCGATCTGCCGCCGACCCTTGCTCAATGGGGGTTGCGATTTCGCGGTCGATCCGCACCTCCGCTCAGATCAAGCGACAGTCGTCTGGAGCGCGCAATCCAATCCGCGGATGGCGATCTTCACGACCGTACCATCGGGATTTTTCGACGCGCCCGCCCTTGCTCTGGCGAATCCCTCCGTCCTCGCTACCTCAGCTGAGGGCAGCTACCTCGACCTGCTCGCAACAGGGCCTGCGACGCCGGCGAACTTCCGGCAGTGCGAGAGCTTCGCGCGGCAACTGGCGCGGCAATTGGGTAGGATAAAGCTGCCGGGGCTTTGCTCGGCCGAGGTGCTGCTACGTCCGGCACGGGTTTTGGACACCGAAACATTTGGCTGGACGATTTACGCGACCGGCTTCGGTGCCGACCGAGCCGCTGCCCGGCAGGCATGGCAGGCAGCATTGGTGGCGATTGTCGGAGAGGTACGCAGAACGGCGATCGCGTTGCGTTCGCGCCCCGAAACGCCAGGAACGCCGGGGACGCGGCCTGCACCCGTGCAAAGATGCTCGGGCGAGTAGCTCAATTGGATAGAGCACCGGCCTTCTAAGCCGGGGGTTGCAGGTTCGATCCCTGCCTCGCCTACCATGCATTCGTCAAAAAGCCGTCCTGGGACGTCTGACCCTCATAGGAGCCACTGTTTGCGGGTCTGTTGCGAGGGACTCCGTCCACTAACTTGGCCTTGCCGTCCGGGGCTGTGGTGGCAACATTGGCATATCGCACCTTGCGGATAGGAGATGCCCTCAGATGTCTCCTATCGCCACAGCTGATTGAGTCGCTAACGTCGCCGCCTAGAGCGGCGGGCATCTGTTACCAAACAAAAGTGGTTATCGAATCCGCGGGCAGAACTAAGTCCAGAGCATTGCGACCCAGCCTGCACTGGATCTGCCTTGGCACTTGTTGTTGATTGGTAAGTACGAGCACCCGGCTGCCGTCCAGGTTTTCGGCTGCGACATGCGCGACTCCCGCTACCTGGCCGGTGGAGGCGAAAATACGCGCGCCGCGTCGCATGTGCTTGGCGAAATGGGCAAAGGCGCGGTATTGGCCGCTGTAGGTTAGTTCCTTTGTTGCGCCGTTGATAGTTACGAGCCCGCCGCACTGAAACGGCCCGATGTCGGGCTGCCCTTTCTCGTCCAGCAATAAGTTCCAGCAGAGGATGCAACGCGCCCAGTTCCGCAGAATGTCGCTGAACTGCGCGCTCCAGCGGGTCCATTCCGTTGCATACCGTGGGTTGGTGACATCCGGACCGCCTTCGGTCCAGTAAGCATGCTTCTCAGGAAATGCCTCATGGACTCGCGTCATTGCATCCGGCGAGCCGACATAGCCGTGCCAAGCAATGCCGTCGACATACTTGTAAACGTTTGCATCACTCAACTCATCCAACGCCCTGCCCCACAAGTTATAGTTGTGGTCAATAATCCATATCTTGACGTCAAGCGCAAGTCTTTCAAAAGTTGGTCCCAGGTGATCACTTACAAAGCCCATCTCAAACTGCTGGCCCCAAATGGCCTGCGGCATGGAGCCGTCCTGGTGCGTGTCCGACTCATTCTGGATAGTGACCGCACGAATTTGCACGCCTTCGGCAGCGTAGCCCTGCACAAACCTCGCAAAGTACTGCGCGTACGCGCCGAAGTAAGTGTCCAGCATCGCCCCGCCAAGCAGCGACTTGTTATCCTTCATCCAACCGGGCGGAGACCAGGGCGAGCCTAGAAGATACAGCCCTGGGCACGTCGCGACCGCTTCGCGCAGCACCGGCAAGATGTAGGCGCGGTCGTGCTCAAGCGAAAAGTGCTTCAGGTCCGGATCCGGCTCGCTTGCATCGTCATAACTGTAGGCGTTGCGCGAGTAATCGCTCGACCCAACCGACACCCGGCCGAGAGAAAGTCCGAGCCCGTCGGCCCCGTACAAGTCGCGCAGCACTGCTTGTCGCGCGGCCGGGGTCATCCGGGACAGAAGCCAGCAGGAGGCGTCGGTGAAGGCTCCGCCAAAGCCTAGGAGATCCTGGTAACGCTGGCCTGGATCGAGGTCGATGCCCTCCGCCGAGGCTTCCTTCCAGGGACTCCAAACCAGTGGTGCCTCCGTTTGCTCGTGCAGCCTGCTCGGCGCGGTCACCCAGGAGCGCACCGGTGCCGGCTCTGCCCCGCGCGCCCTCGCGGTGAGCAGAGCGGCCCCCAGGCTCCCGACGAACTCACGCCGATTCCAAAGGTTCATGCTCGCTTTTGAAGGCAGGTGCATCCTCGCGGAAGCATAGCATCCGGCGCAGGGCGGCAACCTTGATCGCTGCGGGGAGCCGGAGCTCCCCGCCAATAGATCCAGGTGCGGCAGCCTACTGCACCGGCAAACCCGGCAGGATCGCCGTACCCTCCTGCTGCACTGCCTGGAGGGCGTTGCGGTCCAGGCCCAGCGCCGTCAGAATCGTCGGCGCCACCTGCGCGGTCGCTACCGGGGCGGATACGGTTTTCGCGGTCAGCGCCGGGTTAGAAACCAGCAGCATCACGTTTGTGTCATCGTGCCCGAAGCCGCCGTGTTCCTCCTGCTTGGCTTTGCTGTTGGAGTAGGTCACGCCGATGTTTGGCGTCACGATGATGTCCGGCGTCCGCGAATCCTGACCAGGCCCGGTACCCGGTACATCGTAGTTCAACGCCAGGGATGCGCCGTAGAAGAGCTGCCCCAGCCCGATCCCGGCCGCGTTGTCTTCAAGCGTCTTGACCGCCGCCGTGACGCTTGCACCTTTCTGCAGCCACAGCAGGGACACGTCATCTTCGGTTGGTCCGATACCACCCGGAGTCGCAGGGCTTTCCGAGGCCGGCAGCATCCCCGCAAGCAGCGTTGCCGGCGTGACGGTGCCGTTGGGCTTGTACAGCCCTGGCTCGATCGGGCTTTGGCCATGCTTTGCCGTCACGATGATGACCGTGTTCGCGTAATTGCCGGAGTCCTTGAGCGCGTTGACCATGTCGCCGATCGTCGCGTCAACAAACTCGATCTCCTTCAAGAGCTCTGCTGTCGGCGTACCTTCCGCGTTGACGTAGCCGCCTGTGCCGATGCCCGGCTCAATCAGCTTCTGCCCCACGCTCACAGCCTGGTAATCCATCCCGAGAAGAACCGGCACCGGCGCGCTTGCCGTGCCCAGGTGGTTCTTGCCGCTGATCTCGTTCAGGATCCCGTTCACCTTCAGCTGGTCGTTGCACTGGATGTTCTGGAAGCTGTTGGTCCAGGACGAGGAGCTGGCGGTCGTATCGCGGATGGTCGCGCAGGAGGCGCCGTCCGAAGTTTGCACCCCGGGAAGCGCGATCACGGTGGAGTTAACCTCCGGCGAGTAGTAGTCGTTGAGGCTGGTGCCACCCGGCCCGCCCACCGCCGAGTACGACGGGTGCTTGTCTTCCCAGGCCGTGTAGCCGCCCGCATTGTGAATGACGTTGTAGATGGTGTTGACGCGTGTGAAGTCCCACGGATACACCGGCGCGCAGTTCGCTGCCGGGTTGCGTACCAGCCGCTCCGGGTTGATGGAAGCGATGCCGCCGTCGGTCACCGCTGCGCCGGGCGCCCCTCCATTCAGCTTTGTCTGGTCGTAGTCGATTCCTTCCTCATACTCGGTCGTCGTGCCGGTAGCATTCGCGAAGGGTGTGCATGGTCCAGCGGCCAACCCGTTGCCGGTCGCTGCCGCCGGCGCATCGAGCAGCCGATCGTAGGCGACGTCGTAGTAGATGCCCATGGACTTTGGCGTAGCGCCCGTCACCAGCGTCATCAGCCCAGGGAAAGAGTCCGAAGGCCGCGTTGTGGACGCCGCCACATAGTTCACGCCGGTTGCGCCCAGCGCTGCCAGATTCGGGCAGTACGGCTCGTCGCCGTTCACACCGGCTACGCCCTGCGTGCAGTTCAGGTAGTCCACCGCGTGCATGCCGTCGATGCTCAACAACAGAACGTGCTTTACCGGCGATGCGCTCAGCGCCGTCCCGGTCTGCGCGAAGGCCGGCGGCGCGGTTTCGAGCGTCGCTGCAATCGCAAGTGTTGCCACTGTGAGAATGTCGAACTTCATGTCTTCTCCCCCGTCCACGTTCATACATGCCCGTGTTCCACGAATGTGTTACGAGCAGGTGAAACTTCACTCCTCCCCTCCTCGTTGCCGCCTACTTGGCTAGCTGTGCGCCCACCTCGGCAAGCACTTGCGTTCCTTCCGCCTTGACTCCCTCAAGGAGCGCCGGTTCAAGGCCAAGCGACTGAAGAATGGTGGGAGCCACCTGTGCGGTGGTCCGCCCGTCGACCACGGTTTGGGCCGTAAATGACGGGTTCGCGACGAGCAGCATGACATTGGTGTCGTCATGCGAAAAGCCGCCGTGATCCTCGATGTTGCCGCCGGCGCCGATATAGGTGACGCCCAGATTCGGCGTCACGATGATGTCCGGGGTCCGGGCATCCTCACCCGGCCGCTCGCCGCCCACGCCGTACTGCAGCGCCAGCTGCGGCCCGTACAGGATCTCGCCAAGGCCGATCGCCGCGGCGTTCCGCTCGAGCAACTCGACCGCTGCCTTCACGCTCGCGCCTTTTTTCAGCCACAGTACCGAAACGTCGTCTTCGGTCGCGCCGATCCCGCCTGCGGTGAGCGGCGATTCCGATGCGGGAAGCGCCGCTCCGAGCAGCGTGGCTGGGGACTGAGCCCCATCGGCGACAAACAAGCCCGGATCAATCGGGCCTTCCCCGTGCTTTGCCGAGATGATCACGAGCGTACTGCCCTCGATCCCGGCGTTCTTCAAGCCGTTCACCATGTCGCCGATCGCTGTATCGACATACTTGATTTCCTTGACCAGCTCCGGCGTCGGCACTGCGGCCGAGTTCTTGTAGCCGCCCGTGCCCACACCGGTTTCGTTCAGCGCCTGGCCCACAAACACCGACTGGAAGTCCATTCCAAATACAGTGGGCACTGGGGCCGCAGCGCCCGCATGCGTTTTCGCTGCAATCTGATTCAGCACCGCATCCACCCGCAGCTGGTCAAAGCACTGGACGTTGCTAAAGCTCGCAATCCAGTTCTGCCCTGCTGCCGCCGCGCTGGTATCGCGCACTGTGGCGCAAGAGGCTCCCTCGGCCGTTCTGACCCCGGGCAGGGGAACCACGGTGGAAGCCACCTCGGGTCCGTAGAAGTCATCCAGCCCGACGCCGCCCGGGCCTGCCGTAAAGGCGTACGAGGGCCGCTTGTCGCTCCACGCGGTGTAGCCTCCCGCGGCGTGCACAACCCCAAAGATGGTATTGACGCGGATGAAGTTATACGGGTAGACCGGCGCGCAGCCAGCCGCGGGGTCGCGCACCAGCTTCCTGGGGTCGATCGACGCAAACCCGCCATCTGTCAGAGCCGCGCCCGGCGCTCCGCCGTTGAGCTTTGTTCCGTCGTAGTCAATCCCTTCCGTGTTGTCCGTGGTGGTTCCGGTCGGCACGCCGAACGGTGTGCACGGTCCTGCTGGGAGCCCCGAGCCGGTCGCAATCGCCGGCGCATCCAAGGACCGGTCATAGGCCACGTCGTAGTAAATGCCTGACGTCTTCGGCGAGCTGCCGGCGATCAGCGCGGTCAACCCCGGGAACGAATCCGATGGGCGCGACGACGAAGCCGCCGTGTAGTTGATTCCTGTGGTGCCCAGCGCGGCCATGTTTGGGCAGTACGGCTCGCCGCCGTTTGCGCCCGCTACGCCGCGCGCGCAGTTGAAGTAGTCCACCGCATGCATGCCGTCGATGCTGAGCAGCAGAACATGCTTGATGGTGCCCGAGCCTACCGGGCCGCTGCCCGGAACACTTTGGGCGAGCCCTGCCGGCGCCCCAACCGCCCACAAGCCCGCCAGGACCGACGCTGTACACCGCCACCCACCTGATTGCATCGCGAGTTCCCCCGCAAGTGTCATACAGGGCGGACCCGGGAAGAAGGTGACGCAGCCGTAAAAATCGGGAGCGGGTGGGGGCGTGAGCAGGCAAGTAGCGCATGGCTCTCCACGCACACCGTTTCGCTTGTCAAAGGAAACCGGGCCATCCGGGAGCCGCGATGGGTACCGGGCTGGATCCGCGCACCTGTATCCCCCAAAAGGGGTACGTAGAAAGCACTCCTTCCGACGATGCCAGTTCTCCTGCTTGTTCCCTATTGTGCAAAGGATGACCCTGGCAGCCCCGGAAGTGAGCGCAATCAGCGCAAGCGGGCAGGCTGACGTGAAGCACGGCATGCATCGGCAAAGCCGTTCGAAAGGCTAGACACTATGAGATCCATTCGTTTCGAGCGAGGCTGCATCGCAGCGTCGTTTCTTGCCGCTTCACTCGCGGGCAGCGTACACGCCTATGGTCAGCAGGACGAGGGGGCGATCGTCGGGTCAGTCACGGACAGCACGGGTGCCGTGATTGCGAACGCTCAAGTGACACTGACCAATACCGATCAGGGCCTGGTGCTGAAGGTCGATACGGATGCTCGGGGCGTGTACAGCTTTTCTCCCGTCAAGATCGGGGACTACACAGTCAGCGCAGCGGCCGCGGGCTTTGCGACGACCACCCAGAAAAGCCTGCACGTGGACGCGCAACAGCGCTTAAACGCAAACCTGACGTTGCGAGCCGGCGGACAGGCGGAAAACGTGACGGTGAACACGGCGCCGCCGCTGCTCGAAACCGAACAAGCCTCGGTGGGACAGGTGTTCAGCGCGCAGGCTTTGAACGATACGCCCTTGAATGGCCGCAACTGGCTTTTTATCGCGCAGCTCGCTGCGGGCGTGGCGCCGCCTTCGGGGGCTCGCGGCGCGGGCACCGGCGACTTCAGCGCGAACGGTGCGCGGTCGGACCAGAACAACTTCATCCTTGACGGGGTGGATAACAACGTCAACGTGGTCGATTTTCTCAATGGCGCTTCCTACACCATCCAGCCGCCGCCCGATGCTATGTCCCAGGTCAACATCCAGACCAGCAGCTACAGCGCCGAGTTCGGGCACTCTTCCGGGGCCGTCGTCAACGCAACCATCAAGTCGGGGACCAACAGCTTCCACGGCAGCCTGTGGGAGTACCTCCGCAACGACGCCTTCAACACGCACCAGTACTTCGATGACCCGTCCACCCCGGTTCCGGAGTACCGGCAGAACATCTTCGGCGGCACCCTGGGCGGTCCCATTCTGAAGAACAGGCTTTTCTTCTTTGGCGACGTCCAGGGCGACCGCATTGTGAACGGCACCAACGTTTTTCTCACCGTGCCGACGGCGCTGGAACGGCAGGGCAACTTTAGTGAGCTTCTGGATCCGGCGCAGACTGGCGGCGCCCCGGTCTACCTGTATCAGCAGCGCTCGGGCGGCGGCCCAAACCCGAGCCTCGCGACGCAGGGCTCGACGGTCGCCACGGCGAGCCCCTACCAGCAGAGCTGCAACGGCCAACTCAACGTGCTATGCCCCGCAGCCGTCAATGCCACCGCGCAAAGGATCCTGAACCTGTATCCGCTGCCGAATCGCATCAACAACGCCGGCAACGGCCTGCTCAACAGCAACTACACCACGCCCATCACAAACACCGACGACACGGTGCAGTGGGATGCGCGCGTCGACTACAACGCCAGCGCGACCGACCAGGCCTTTGTGCGCTACAGCTACCAGCATGAGTACCAGTTTTATCCGCCGCCACTCGGACCCGTCCTGGACGGGGGCACCTTTGGCTCGGACGGCAACGAGGTCAACATCGGTGAGAACTTTGCCCTCAGCGAAACGCATGTTTTTTCGCCGAAGATCCTGAATGAGTTCCGCTTCGGCTACAACTATGGCCACTTCTCCTACACGCAGCCCAACGCCAGCAATCTTGGCCTCGCCGCCTCCTACGGTCTCGGCGGCATCCCGGAAAGCCCGCTAAATGGGGGATTGCCGAACCTTTACTTCCCAGGCAATGCCGGCATCCAGGACGCCGGCTCCCCGAACTACTACCCGTCGGACGAGCATGAAAACGTCTGGCAGGCGCTCGACAACGTGACGCTTTCGCTCGGCAATCATTCCATCCGGGGCGGGGTCAGTATCCAGCGCATCCGCTTCAGCACGCTGCAGCCGCCGGGAGGGCACGGCAACTATAACTACACGGGCGCTTACTCAAGCGCGTATGGCATCGCCAACACCGGGAACGCCGTTGCCGACTTCCTTTCCGATAACCAGAACAACAGCTATCTAACTTCGACAAACACGGTAGACGACGTGCGCTGGGACCGCGCCGGGTACATCCAGGACGACTGGAAGGTTTCCGAGCGGCTCACTCTCAACCTCGGGCTGCGGGTCGAGAACCAGACCCCCTACTTTGAGCGTCACGGCCTCCAGGCGGACTTCTACCCCACCGCCGGCGTTACCTACAACCCGGCGATCGGCCAGCAGGGGCAGTCGAGCAGCGCCGGCGTGTATGTGCTGCCCAACAGCGCCCGCAATCTCACGCTGCCCTCGAACTTTCTAAGCCAACTGCAGCAGAGCAACATCATCCTAGCCTACTCCGGAAGTCCCTATCTTATTAGTTATCAAACTCTCGACTGGGGACCGCGCGTAGGGCTCGCATACAAGCTCAGCGAACAAACCGTCATCCGCGCCGGCTACGGACTCTACTACGGCGGCCTTGAAAGCGTCGGGTTCGCCCCCAACCTCGGCCTTAACTACCCTTTCACTTATAGAACCGCCATCACCAACCCCGGCAACCTTGCCTGTATCTACAGCAACGGCTGCCTTACCGATGGCATTACTCTTGAAAACGGCTACACCGACTTCCTGGCGAACGGAGGCCTCGCGAACGCCAATGGGACGCCAAGCCTGAACGGCGTGGCGAACAATCTCAGAACTCCGTACACCCACCAGTTCAACCTGACCTACCAGGAGGATCTTGGGCACGGCTTTACCGCGAGCATCGGCTATGTCGGTTCGCTCACCCGCCACGCTTCGAACTTCGTGAACACCAACAGTTCGCCGGTGATTACTCCGCAGTGCGCGACCGATCCGGTGACCGGCGCAGTGACCAACGCTCCATGCGGCACCAGCAACGCTCAAAATGCGTTCGGCAACATCGGTGTCAACTTCCAAAAGAACGACGGCATTGCCGCCTATAACTCCCTGCAGGCGAAGCTCGAAAAGCGCCTAAGCAGGAACCTTGGATTCCTGACCACGTATACCTGGTCGCATAACATGTCCGACTCGGGAACCGCGATCTCGCAAGGCGATAACTTCACCAGCGCGGGCGCAACGGCGAATTACTACATCTTTGGCACGGGCCAGGGCTACGCGCCCAGTCCGGAAGATGTGCGCAACCGCTATACCTTCAACGGCAACTATTCCCTGCCGGTCGGCAAGGACCAGCGCTTTCTGAACGGGAACGGCATCGCTACCCAGCTGCTGGGCGGTTGGCAAACCACGCTCAGCGAGCAGATCCAGGATGGGGAACCCTTGACCGTGGGGACGGCCAATTTTACCGGCGTCAATGGCATCAGCCAGAACGCAATCCTGATCGGCAGTCCTTTCAAGGGCGGCGGGACCCCGGACCCCAGCCTGAACTTTCCCGCCGGCGCTACCTGCCCGGCGAAAGTACATAACTTACAAGCCTGGTTCAATCCCTGCGCCTTCAAGAATCCACTTCCGGCCTCGGCCGTCACAGGCCCCATCACGACCGCTGCGGCGGCCAGCCAGTTCCTGGGTGACCGCAACAACCAGATCCCAGGGCCGGGCTACAACCGCACCAACATGTCCGTGTTTAAGACTTTTCCGGTTTACCGCGAAACGCAAATGCAGGTGCGTGCCGACATCTTCAACGTCTTCAACACCGCGGCCTTCACTTTCGGCGGCGGCAACGACGGCCCGAACGGAGCTGTGATTACCCCCGGCAGCTACCGCTTCTTCCAAAACAACACGCCCAACTCGCGCTTCTTTCAGTTCGCATTGCGGTACTCGTACTAGCAATCACTCTCGCTTGTGCCTGTTTCTAGATGTGCTTTGCTTTCCCGCGGAGCCCAGCATTGCTGAGCTCCGCAGCATTCGGATACGCTCGCTCAAGAAACTCCATGCTGGAACAACAGGAAAGCAGGAAGGCGAACATGCTCAGAAGTTCCATGCGAGTCGGGCTTGCGCTTTTGGGCCCATGGATGGCAGCGCTGGCGCAAACACCCGCATCGCCGAGCGCCACCGCCTCAGGCGTGACCACACAGATCACAGTAGACGCGGCAGGCACGGGCCGCGTCTTTGGTGGAGTGGGCGCGATCAGCGGTGGCGGCGGAAACTCGCGCCTGCTGAATGACTACCCGGCCCAGCAGCGCGACCAGATCCTGGACTACCTTTTCAAACCGGGATACGGCGCGTCGCTGCAGATACTCAAGCTGGAGATCGGCGGAGACGCAAACTCCACCGACGGCTCCGAGCCGAGCGTAGAACACACGCGCGGCGTGGTGAACTGCAATGCCGGCTACGAGTTCTGGCTCGCCGAGCAGGCCAAGCTCCGCAATCCGAACCTCAAGCTTTATGCACTGGCGTGGGCCGCGCCGGGATGGATCGGGGGCGGCAAGTTCTGGTCGCAGGACATGGTCGATTACCTGATGACGTGGCTGGACTGCGCACACTCCCATGGGTTGAGCATTGATTACCTTGGCGGTTGGAACGAGAGAGGTTTTAACCAAGCCTGGTATGAGAGCCTCCATACGGCGCTGGCAGCCAAACACCCCACCATTCAGCTCGTCGGTGACGACTCGGACTGGAAGGTAGCCGCCGCCATGGCAAAGGATCCCGCCTTTGCGAAGTCGGTGGATATCGTCGGCGTGCATTATTCGTGCGAGGGCGGTGACGGAGGCAGCGCAAACTCCTGCCACTCCACGCAGGCCGGCCTTGATACAGGCAAGCCGTTGTGGGATAGCGAAAACGGCTCGCAGGACAATAACACCGGCGCCGGACCTTTGATCCGGGCGATTACGCGCGGCTATATCGATGCAAAGATGACCGGCTTTTTGAACTGGCCGCTGATCGCCGCCATCACTCCAAACCTACCCTATCCAACCGTCGGCTTGATGGTTTCGGCGCAGCCCTGGTCAGGCAGTTACAGCGTCGGCAAGAGTTTGTGGACGACCGCGCAGGTGACCCAGTTTACCCAGCCTGGCTGGCTGTTTCTGGATAGCGGCAGCGGTTACCTGGGCGGCGACCGTATCTACGGCAGCTACACCTCGCTGCGTTCACCGGACGGCGCGGATGGAACCACCATCGTTGAGACAACCACCGCTAGCGCGCCCTCAACGGTGGCCTTTCATACCGCGGGCAAGCTCGCAAACAAACCGGTGCATGTGTGGGTTACGCATCTCGATGCGAGCGCTCAACAGGATCAGTTCGTCCATGTAACCGACCTCCAGCCGGATGGCGCAGGCCGTTACCAGATGACTCTTGATCCCGCCGCCATCTACACGTTCAGCACAGTGGCATCCGCCGGAAAGGGCGACGCCGCGCCGCCTGCGGCAAGCCCGCTCCGGCTGCCGTATCAGGAAACCTTTGAAGGCTACCGGAAGGGGGAGGAGGCGCGCTACGTCGCCGACATGCAAGGCGCCTTCGAGGTTCAGCCCTGTGCCGCCGGCAGGCCAGGCAAGTGCCTACAGCAGATGGCGCCAACCAAACCCATCGAGTGGCAGGATGACAGCGATGCATTCACGCTGGTCGGCGATCCTTCATGGACGAACTACACGGTCGCTGTGGATGCGGAGCTAGCCCGGCCCGGAGTGCTCGAGGTGATCGGCCGCGCCGATATCCAGAAGCGGCCACAATCGCATCAACAAGGCTATTACTTCCAGATAGCAAACACCGGCGCATGGACGATGGCAAGGAGCAACTCGGACGGGAAACGTACGACGCTGGCCAGTGGATCCGCCGCTCCCCTCGGGATCGGACGCTGGCATCGGCTCAGCCTGGCTTTCGATACCAACAAGATTTCTGCCTCCGTGGATGGGCACACTATCTCTTCGGTCACGGACGGCTCCTACCCTGCCGGGCAGATCGGGCTGGGCGTCACCAGCTACGACACCGATCAGTTCGACAATCTCTCCATCACGCCGATCGGCACAGCGCACTCCGAGGCGCCGTGAGATACCTTGGCGTCTTTCGCGAAGTGCGCCGCTCGATCGCGTAATAACCTTCTAAGTTATGCCTGTCCAGTGTCCATTGAGCACCCCGAGATTCGCCAGCATGATCGCTGTCCTGAACCGTTTCCTTGCCTTACGCCTGTTTCGCCGCATCCTGGCCGGCGCGCCTGTTTGTGTGGTCCTCATGCTTCCAGCTTTCGGCCAGCAACCGTTGCAAACCCTGCTTGTGGGTGTGGACCACCGCACTGTGACCAGCCTCGACGGAGAGTGGCACTATCTCGTCGACCAGGCTCCGGCTCGGGACCTTTACACCGACACAGGCCTCATCAATGACCACGGGTACGCGCTCAATACTCACCCGAATATCTCGAGCGGCAAGCACAACGAAGAGTACGACTTCGCGACCGCGTCGACGCTCAAAGTCCCCGGTGACTGGAACACCCAGGTCCCCCAGCTCTTTAACTACGAGGGCGTTCTTTGGTACCAGCGGGACTTTGACGCCGAGCCCAAAGCCGGCACCCGCACGTTTCTTCATATCGGGGCGGCGAACTACCGCTCGCACGTGTGGGTCAACCAGAAGCGCGTCTGCGATCACGAAGGCGGCTTTACACCGTTCGATTGCGAAGTTACCGCTGTTCTCCATCCCGGCTCGAACTTCGTCGTGATCGCCGTTGATGCGACGCGTCTGGTCGACGGGATACCCTCGGTCGGCTATGACTGGTATAACTACGGTGGGCTTACTCGCGATGTTTCGCTCGTCACCGTCCCAAGCGCGTTCATCGACGACTATGATGTCCACCTGGCGCATGGTCCCGTGTGGCAGCCCGGCAACACGGAAGTTACCGGGTATGTACACGTCCTCGATGCCCCTGCCGGAACCGCGGTCACCCTCGACATCCCCGAGGCCGGCGTACACGCGGAGCTGAAAACGGATGCCGACGGCCGGGCTCCCTTTTACGTGAAAGGGAGCAAGCTAACCCTCTGGTCGCCAGAAACTCCGAAGCTTTACAGAGTAGCGCTCGCGACTGGCTCTGGCGAACAGCAGGACAAGCTCAGCGACGACATCGGCTTCCGCGACATTCGCGTCGACGGCACCCACATTCTTCTGAACGGAAAACCCGTTTTTCTCAATGGAATCAATGTGCACGCAGAAGCTGCGATTGTGGGTGGCCGCGTGGACAACGACCAGGAAGTCGCTACCCTTTTCAGCTATCTCAAAGACCTGCACGCTAACTTCGCTCGTTTGTGCCACTATCCCCATGACGAGCGGATGACGCGCACCGCCGACCGCGACGGCATCATGATCTGGTCCGAGATTCCGAACTGGCAGCACATCTCCTTTGACAAGCCTGAGGTGTATGCGAAGGACCTCGCCGTGCTTCGCGAGATGATTCGCCGCGATCGCAACAAGGCTTCTGTGATTCTGTGGTCCGTTTCGAACGAGACCAGCAATAATCCAACGCGCACGAAGTTCCTCAGCGATCTCGCCAGCCAAGCTCGTCAACTTGACTCGACCCGCCTCATCACTTCCGCCCTCAACTCCGAGCACATCGCGGGCTCGACGGCCACGTTGGACGATCCATTGACGAACGCCCTGGATGTTGTTGGTGTGAACGAGTACATCGGCTGGTACACGGGCGTGCCCGAAGACGCCGACACGCTGCGCTGGGTGCTTCCCGAGAAGCCGGTCATCTTCAGTGAGTTTGGCGCCGAAGCAAAGTACGGGAACCATGGGCCGGTGACCCAGCGCTGGACCGAGGAGCAGCAGGCCGACGTGTATAAGCACCAGTTGGTCATGCTCGCAAAAGTTCCCCAGCTACGCGGCATTACTCCCTGGATCCTGATGGACTTCCGCTCCACCACCCGCAACATTCCCAAACTCCAGGACGGCTACAACCGAAAGGGGCTCCTTTCCGAAGACGGGAAGAAAAAGGAAACCTTCTTCCTCCTGCAGAAAGCCTATGGAGACAACTCGGTAGGCAAACCCTGAACGACTGCTGTGATTCCACCCGGGAACGCCCCCCGGCATCTGAGCACGCCTGCGAACTCCGCTTGCTCTGTCTCGGTTGCGAGCGATATACCTGGTTCGGCAAGAGGCCATGCTTTCAACGACACAGTTGCCTTGGGCGAGAACGGGCGATCCAGCCATGCAGGTACAAGCCAGCCACACGGGAGTGCGCGTGGCGGTTCTCGCGTGCGTGCTCGCTTGTTTGTGCACGCTGCCTGGCTTTGGACTTGATCGCGCAAAGAATCTTCGGCAGTATGTGCTGCGTACCTGGACCTCGGAGCAGGGGCTGCCTCAGAACTCCATCCGCGCCATGCTGCAAACGAGCGATGGACTCCTGTGGATCGGCACACGCGGGGGCCTGGCCCGGTTC
>CALMAN010000029.1 GCA_937859835.1 uncultured Acidipila sp.
CTCCCGCCCCCGCTTCAGGATGCGGGAGCCGAAGCGGTGCACTGGACCTTTGGCACGGTCGCCGGCGGCGCGTATGGGGTGGCGGCGGAGTTTCAACCGGAGGTGACGGCCTGGCGTGGCGCCGTGTTCGGTCTTTCGGTGAACAAGCTGATGCACGAGGGAGTGCTGCCCGGCGCCGGTCTGGTCAAGCCGGTGGCCGAGCAGCCGGCGCAGGAACGCGTCAGCGAGTGGGTGACGCACGTCGTCTACGGCATCGTGACCGAGACCGTGCGCCGCATGGTGCGCAAACGCCTTTGAACTCCTCCTCGGACTACGCCTCTGACCTGCGGCGCTGACTAGGCCTCCGAACCGCGCTGATAGACTGAGAGCACCCGCTATGAAGTGTCCTTTCTGTGCCTTCACCCAGGATCGCGTGGTTGATTCGCGAGAGATCGAGGACGCGGGCGCTGTGCGTCGACGTCGGGAGTGCGAGCGCTGCAACCGGCGCTTCACAACGTACGAGCGCATCGACGAGATTCCGTACATGGTGGTCAAAAAGGACGGCCGGCGGGAGCGCTTTGATCGCCAAAAGATGCTCACCGGCTTGCAGCACGCCTGCGAAAAGCGCCCGATCGCGATGCGGCAACTCGAGCAGCTCGCCGACGCGGCGGAAACCTTTCTGAACGACTCCCCCGACCGCGAGCGTTCGACCGCGGAGCTAGGCGAGCTCATCATGAACGGCCTGAAACAGCTGGATACCATCGCCTACATACGCTTTGCGAGCGTGTACCGCGAGTTCAAGGACGCAGCCGACTTTCGCGACGAGCTGGAACAGCTGGCGCGCGCCCGTGCCCAGGCCGCGACGATCTCCGTCGCGGAACAAAGTCTATGAGCAGGCACGCCATCACCCTGATCCCGGGCGACGGGATTGGCCCCGAAGTCACCGATGCCACCGTGCGCATTCTCGAGGCGGCCGGCCAGCGGACCGGCACGGAGTTTGCCTGGGAGCCGTACGAGGCAGGCGCCGATGCGTTTGCAAAAACCGGCGAGTACATCCCCAAGGCCTTGTACGAGTCCGTGGGCCGCACCGGCGTTGCGCTCAAAGGCCCGGTCACGACTCCGATCGGCGAAGGATTCAAGTCAATCAACGTAACGCTCCGCAAGCAATTCGACCTGTTTGCAAATGTGCGGCCCATTCGCAATCTTCCCGGGCTCGCGACCAAGTACCCGGATGTGGACCTGGTGATTGTGCGCGAAAACACTGAAGGGCTTTACGTGGGGCTCGAGCAGGAAGTGGTGCCCGGGGTGTGCACTTCGCTCAAGGTCATTACGGAGAAAGGCTCGACGCGCGTCGCAAAGTTCGCGTTTGCGTACGCACAAAAGCATGGCCGGAAAAAGGTGCACGCCATCCACAAGGCCAACATCATGAAGCTGACAGACGGCCTTTTTCTGCGTTGCGCGCGCACGGTCGCCGCCGGCTACCCGGAGATCGCCTACGCCGAGCACATTGTCGATAACACCTGCATGCAGCTGGTTACCAACCCCTATCAGTACGACGTGATGGTCATGGAAAACCTGTACGGCGATATTTTGAGCGACCTGTGCGCGGGCTTCGTGGGTGGGCTCGGCCTGGTACCGGGCGCGAACCTGGGCGAGCACGCCGCGATCTTCGAGGCGGTGCACGGGTCGGCGCCCGACATCGCGGGCCAGGACAAGGCAAACCCGACGGCGCTGCTGCAATCTGCTGTGCTGATGCTTGAACACCTCCAGGAAGCGGAACTGGCCGGCAGGGTCGAGGCTGCGCTGGAGCGGGTGTACGCGGAGGGAAGGGTCCTGACCCGCGATGTAGGTGGCCAGGCAGGGACGCGCGCGTTCCGGGATGCCGTGATCGCAGCCCTTGCTTAGCAAAGGAAGTTTCTGTTGAAGGGGAACGGACAACGCGGAGTTGCGGCTTGCCTTTTTGCGCTTTGGCTTGCGTCACTCGCAGGGTGCAAGCCGGGCTCGCTCGGGCCCAGCAAGCAGTTTGCGCAGATCGACGCCGTCCACGCCGGCAGGGTCGCCGGCGTGGTGCATCTTGGCGGCACCGCGCCGAAGCCGATCGAGATCGACATGGCGTCTGACCCGGTGTGTGCCGTGTCTTCGGAGACCAGCGGCACAAGCATGACCAGCGACTACGTCGTCAACAATGGCGGCCTGGCCAACGTGCTGATCTACGTGCAAAGCGGCCTGGGCGACAAGAGCTACGCCATCCCGCGCGACCCGGTTGTGATCGATCAGCGGGGCTGCCGCTTTGAGCCGCACGTGGCCGCGGCCATGGTCGGCCAGGCGGTTCACTTCACCAACTCCGACAGCACCATGCATAATGTGCACCTGTCGCCCACGGCAGAGGGCAATGACGCCTTTGATATTTCGCAGAGCGCCCACGCCGACCCGGTGACGCGCTACTTTGAATCCCCCGAGATGATGATTCCCCTACGCTGCAATGTCCATCCCTGGATGCAGAGCTATCTCAGTATCGTGCCCAACCCCTTTTTTACCGTGACGAGTCTTGACGGCCACTACACGATCAGCGGACTGCCCCCGGGCACCTACACCCTGACTGCTGTGCACGAGAAGCTGGGGAGTAAGTCAGTAACCATCCATGTTGCGGCGGACCAAACCGTGCAGCAGCCCTTTTTCTACTCGGCGCAGTAGGGCCGGGGCCGTCCCGTATCGCCCCGTGCCGCGCACCGCCGGGAGACCAGGTCCGTGAGGGGCCATGCGGAGGCGAGCGCCCGGGACCCTTGCCGGACGCGCCCGGCAAAGGAACGCCCGGAAAAGCCGTTACACTTACCGCTGAGCCGGTTCGTGTGCCGGCGCGGAAGAGGCAAAGCACCCGCATGGAACGGATTGAAGTCGGCATCCTGGGCGCGACCGGCACGGTGGGGCAGCGCTTTCTCGAGCTTCTTGCCGAGCACCCCTGGTTTCGCGTCACCTGGCTGGCCGCGAGCGAGCGCTCAAGCGGCAAGCGCTACGGCGAGGCGGTGCGCTGGAAGCTCCCGACGCCGCTGCCGGAGGGCTTCGCCGCGCTGCCGCTTTCCCCGGCTGTGCCCGGGGGGCAAACGCCGCGCGTGATCTTTGCCGCGCTGGACACGGAGATCGCGCTTGAGCTGGAGCCGCGCTTTGCCGCTGCCGGCTGCGCCGTGATTTCGAACTCGTCGGCGTTTCGCATGGATCGGGCTACCCCCCTGGTGATCCCGGAGGTGAACGCGGAGCACCTGGCGCTGCTGGCCGGCCAGCGCTGGCCCGCGGGCGGCTTCATGGTCACCAACCCGAACTGCTCGGCGATGGGCCTGGTGCTTGCGCTGAAGCCGCTGGAGATCGCTTTTGGGATCGAAAGCGTGTTTGTGACGACGATGCAGGCGGTTTCCGGCGCGGGCTACCCGGGGGTTCCCTCGCTCGACATCCTCGGCAATGTGGTGCCGTTTGTCCGCAACGAGGAAGAAAAGATGGTCGCCGAAACGGCGAAGCTGTTGGGGACCTACCGGGACGGCGAGGTGACGCCGCTCGGGCTCCGCATGACGGCGCACTGCAACCGGGTTCCGGTGGAGGACGGCCATACCGAGTCGGTGAGCTGCAAGCTCGGCACCGCTGCAACGCGCGAAGAGGTCCTTGCGGCGTGGCGGCAGTTTTGCCCGCTGGCCGGGCTCGGCCTGCCGACTGCCCCCGCGCAGCCGGTCGAGTACCTCGAGGGCGAGGACCGCCCGCAGCCGCGGCTGGACCGCATGCGCGGGCGAGGGATGGCCGCGGCCGTGGGACGCCTGCGCCCCTGCACCCTGCTGGACTGGAAGTTCACGGTGCTTTCGCACAACACCATCCGGGGAGCCGCGGGCGCGGCTCTGCTCAACGCCGAGCTGCTCCACAGCCAGGGCCGGCTCCAGGGGCCGCGGGCGCGCGCATGAAGTACGTCGTCATGAAGTTCGGAGGGACCTCGGTCGAGGACGCCGGGGCGATCGAGCGCACCGCGGCCATCGTTGCCGGGCGGCGGGTGCCCGGGCAACAGCCCATCGTGGTCGTCAGCGCGCTGGCCAAGGTGACCGACCAGCTGCTGCTCGCGGCCTCGACCGCGGCGCGCGGCGCGCGCGAAGGGGCGCTCGCGATTACGGAGCGGCTGCTGGTGCGGCACCAGCGGGCCGCGGCCGAGCTGGCGCTTGCGTGCACGTGGCTCGCGGGCGAGTTTGCCGCGCTTGATGAGATCCTGCGCGGGCTGGCGGCGGTTGGCGAGCTGACGCCGCGGATCCACGACATGATCGTCTCCTATGGCGAGCGGCTGTCGAGCCGCATGGTTGCCGAACTGTTTGCGGCGCGGGGGCTCGAAGCGGTCCACGTCGATGCGCGCCAGTGTATCGTCACCGATGCCCAGCACATGCGCGCGATCCCGGATGATGCACTCATTGAGGAGCAGCTGCGGCGCCACGTGCTGCCCCACGCGGACGCGGGCCGCACGGTGGTGATGGGCGGCTTTATCGGCGCCACCGAGGGCGGGGTCACGACGACGCTGGGCCGGGGCGGGTCGGAC
>CALMAN010000030.1 GCA_937859835.1 uncultured Acidipila sp.
CCCATCCCGGGTACTGCCCCCGCCGCTGCTCGCCCGGCGTGACCGGGTCGCCGGTTCCCACCGTGACGGCGGTGTAGCGAAGCGCAAACGCGGTCGCCACCGGACCGGCGGCCGGCGGGACGCCCGGCGGCAGCGCGGGCGCGGCCGGGGCAGGGCAGGCCGGCGGGGCGGCAGGGGTGTGACGGTAGGGGTGGTGCGGAATCAGCGGGGCAGCGGTTTGCGCAGCAGCATAGCCGGCGCCGGCAAGCAGGAGCACGGCGGCACGGTGGGCAGGTTTGGTCACGTTTTCGCTCTCCTCCCGTCCATACTATCCAGCCCCGGGGGTTTGACCCGTCCGAGGGACGCTCAATAGACTGGACGGTAGCCTTCACCCCGCGCATGCGCCTTCGCCGCCTGTCCATCTCGATGCTTGCGCTTCCTTTTTCGGCTTGCCTGTCCGTGTCGGCACAGCTCCCGGCCGCGCAGGCCGGCCATCCCGCCAAGGCCGGGGAGCCGCGGACGCCCAAGCCGCCTGCGCTGATCGATCCGGCCGGCCCGGCTGTTTCGCTCCAGTCGAGCGAAGCCCTGTTTGATATAGCGGTCGCTCTCAACGCGTGCGGCTACGATGCCGGGCTGGACAGCTCCGACCCCGTTCGCGCGGAGGTGCGCGCCGCCGTCAACCAGGAAGCGCAAGGCGCGGAGCCGGCGCGTGAGGCCCGCGACCAGGTGTGCACCTTTATCAACCAGCACCGGCTGTTTGAAAGCTCCCGCGATCTGGCCCAGTATGTTTCGCTCGCGCTGTACCTCACCCCACCGCCCGAGCTGAGCCCTTCCGTAGACCAGGAAGACCTGCCGCCCGATGCCACGCAGGTCATCGACATGCTCCCGGCGCTGCGCCGCTTTGCCGCCGCGGCCAACCTCCACCTGATCTGGCTGCGCTTTCACCCGGAGTACGAGGCCGAAGTCACCAGGCTCCACGATCCGCTGACCCGCATGATCCTGGACACGAACACCTACCTGAAGCTGCCCACCAGCGGGTACAGCGGTTCGCGCTTCCTGGTGGTGCTTGAGCCGATGCTCGATCCCGGGCAGACCAACGCCCGCGTGTACGGGAGCGACTACGTGGTGGTCGCTTCGCCGGTAAACGGGACCCTGCGCTCGGAAAGCGACCCGGGCAAGGCCCCCGGCGCCTTGCAGGACGTGCGCCACACCTACCTTCACTATGAGATCGAGCCGCTTTTGTACGCCCGCGCGAGCTCGCTCGATCGGCTCCTGCCGCTGTTGAAGACCGTTCGCGACGCCCCGCTCGATTACCAGTACCGCGCCGACATCACCTCCCTGGTCATTGAATGCATGATCCGTGCCGTGGAAGCCCGGACCATGAACACCGGCATAATCCTGTTCGCCGTGCCCGCCGACGCCGCTCGGGCCGATCTGCCGCGCCTGGTACGCGACCGCGAACTGACCCTGCAGCAGGCCGAAGCGGTGCGGCAAAAAGCAGTGACGACCGCCATGCGGGAAGGCTACGTCCTCACCCAGTACTTCTACGGCGAGCTGGGCTCCTTCGCGCACAACCCGGAAAGCCTGAAGGAAGCCATCGGCCCCATGGTCTACGGCATGGATGTGGACCGGGAAGTGCATGCGGCCAAGCAGATTGCGTTTGTGGAGCAGGCGCCCGGAGACGTGATCCGGAACCCGGGGAGCGGCCGCGGCCTGGACCAGGCGGAAGCCAGGCTCAAGGCGGGCGATGCGGAAGCAGCCAGCAAACTCGCGCTGACCGCCATCAAGGACCACACCGCCGATCCGGCGCGCGCAGACTACCTGCTGGCCCTCACCTGGCTGATGAAGGGCGACATGGACTCGGCCGCCAATGACTTCCGGGAAACACTGCGGCTCACGGCGGACCCGCGCCTGCTGGCCTGGTCGCACATCTACCTGGGCCGCATCGCCGACGTGAACGACCAGCGGCCGGATGCCCTGGCCGAGTACAAGACCGCGATGACGGTGCGCGACGGCCAGCAGGACACGCTCCAGGCGGCGCAAAAAGGGTTGCAGCAGCCGTTTACCCTTCCCCATACCGGCGGGGCGCAGGCCGACGAAAAGCCGCAGTAGCGGCCAGGAACCGTGGGAGGCGTTCGCGCCATCCACCTGAAGTACGGAAATCGCGCGGAGGAAGCGGGATGCGCTGCGGCGCGCTTTCGGCCGGGCAGAAATGAGCGCCGGGCATGCCGAAACGAGTGCCGGAAACGATTGACCGGTCTGCCCTTGAGGCGCTGGAAGCCACGCTAGGTCACAGCTTCCGAGATCCGGGCCTCCTGGAGCAGGCGCTCACCCACAGCTCGCTGCGCCATGAGCAGCAGGTAGCCGGGGAAAAGGTCACGGACCGCGGCGACAATGAGCGGCTTGAGTTCCTGGGCGACGCCATTGTCGGCATGCTGGTGGCAGAGTCCCTGTTTCGGCGCTTCCCTGCCCTGCATGAAGGGGAGCTGACCCGCCTGCGCGCCGCCCTGGTAAGCCGCAAGCACCTGGGCAAGGTGGGCGAAAAGCTGGGGCTGGGCCGCTGGCTGCGCATGGGGCGGAGCGAAGAGCGCAACGGCGGCCGGACCAGAACCGTGCTGCTGGCCAACTGCGTGGAAGCCCTTATTGCCGCGCTCTACCTAGACCGGGGTCTCGCGAAAGCCGCGGACTGGGTGGAACACACTCTGGTCGAGCCCGAAGCCACAACCCTGTACGGCGAACTGCAGGCCAAGCACGCCATTGGCGACTACAAATCGGCCTTGCAGGAGCTGCTGCAGGCGCGAGGCTGCGGGCAGCCCGAGTACTCTGTGGAAGGGGAAAGCGGCCCCGACCACCGCAAGCGGTTTCTGGTGGAAGTACGCCTCGGCAGCGCGGACGCGGAAAAAGGCCGGGCGCTGGCCCGCGGCATCGGCAGCACCAAGAAGATGGCCGAGCAGGAAGCGGCGCGGCGCGCGTTCCACAAGGCAAACCGGGCACCCGAGGAGAAGACCGCGTGACCGGCACAACCGCCTCGCCCGAACGCCCGGCCACCCCCGCCGCTGCTCCTGCCCCGGCGCCGCACCTGCTGATGCCGACCGTCGCCGACACGGTGCGCTCGCTGCTGGCCATGGTGGTGGTCGCGCTGTTTCTGCTTACCTTTGTGCTGCAGCCCTTTCGCATCCCGTCCGAGTCGATGGAGCGCACGCTGCTGGTCGGGGACTTCCTGCTTGTCAACAAGGAGGTGTATGCGCCCGCGGGCCGCTTTGGCCGGCTGCTCCCTTTTCGCGAACCGCAGCGGGGCGATGTGGTGGTGTTTCGCTTCCCCATCGATCCGGACGACTATGTCGTCAAGCGGGTGATCGGTGTCCCGGGAGATCGCATTCACCTCGAACACGGTGTTGTTTTCCGCAACGGCACCGCCCTCCGCGAGCCATACGTCGTGTATGAGGCCTCGTACCGCGACGGCTTTCGCGATAACTTCCCGGAGGGAACCTATACCGATCCCGGCGTGGACACTCGCTGGTGGAGCGCCCTGCGAGCCAATGCGCAAGGGGGCGAGGTGGTGGTGCCGCCCGGCGACTATTTTGTGATGGGCGACAACCGCAACCACAGCCGCGACAGCCGCTACTGGGGCTTTGTGCCGCGCTCCGCCATCCTGGGGCGGCCGTTTGTGGTGTACTTCTCGCTTCGGGAGCCTTCGGCGACCGATCTGCCCTTGTTGCCGGATGATAAACTCGGACACGAAAATGACCCGGTCAACGGGGTCGTTGACTTTGCACGCTGGGATCGCATGTTACGGATCGTGCATTAGCCAACACCTGGCGCGTGGAGGGAGGGAGACCGGTCGCCTCGGCACGCACCGCGCACCGCCATCCCGGCGAACGGGCGAAGCAAGGAAGGCGGGGGCAGTACCGGAGCCGGAAACAGAACAATGGATGCCAGCCGCCGAGCGCCCTGGCAGCGAACCTGTGGACCGCACCCCTGCGCGCCGGCAGCAGAAAAGAGACCGCACACCGTCTCGCCGGCCCCCAAGCCCAAAGACGCCCCAAGGACCCGCCCGAAGCCATGCCTACCATCGTCGACCAAGAGCAGCAAGCGCCGGAAACTACCTCCACGGAAGAAACTCCGCTTGAGTTCATCGCTTCCATCTGCGGGGTGCTGGTGTTTGGGCTGTTTATCCTCACCTTTGTCTTCCAGAACTTCATGATTCCTTCCGGGTCCATGCTCAAAACGCTGCTGGTCGGCGACCACGTGCTGGTGGACCGGATTACGCTGGCTCCCCGGACCGCCTGGGCGCCGTTTGTGCACTACCGGGACGTGCACCGGGGCGACATCGTCGTGTTCTACAAGCCCGGGGAGCCGGACCTGTTTCTGGTCAAACGCGTGGTAGGCGTCCCGGGCGACCGGCTGCACCTGCGCAACGGCGTCGTGTTTCTGAACGGCAAGGCCCAGAGTGAGCCGCAAACCGTCAAGACGAACGACCAGATTTATATGCCGTACCGGGATGATTTCCCCGCGATCGCGCCGGCGGAAGGCTACGACGTGACGGCGACCTGGGCCGCAGAGCTGCCCGAGCACATCCGCGGCGAAGACCTTGTTGTTCCAGCCGGGAACTATTTCTGCATGGGCGATAACCGGCCGTACTCGCTCGACAGCCGCTACTGGGGCTTTGTGCCGCGCGAGAACATCGTAGGGCGGCCGCTGTTTGTGTACTGGTCCTTTGTGACCAACGAGGACCAGTTCAACAAGACGGGCAGCCGCGACCAGCTGGCCTGGATCGGCCACATCGTCCTTCACTTCTTTGATCAAACCCGCTGGAGCCGCTCCTTCCATCCGGTACGCTGAGGTGGAGGTACCCCCCCGGAGGCGTTTCGCGCGTCGCGAGCTCCTGCTGCTGGCGGTCTCCTTTCTGCTTCTGCTGCTGGCCACCCTGCCGCCGCTCATCAACCTGGGCCGGTACCAGCGGCGCATCGCGGTGGCGATCAGCCGCTCCATCGGGCGGCCCGTCAGCATGGATTCGATCTCCCTGCGGCTGCTTCCCTGGCCGGCCTTCCAGATCGCCAACCTGGCTGTGGGCGAGGATCCGCGCTTTGGCGCGGAGCCTACCCTGCGCGCGCCGGAGGTGGTGCTCGAGCCCCGGCTTTCCTCGCTGTGGCGCGGCCGCTTTGAGCTGAGCCGGGTCGAGCTGACCGATGCCAGTGTCAACCTGGTCCGCGCAGGCGACGGCAGCTGGAATGTTTCCTCGGTCCTGCTGCAGGCTTCGCAGGTCCCCAACGCTCCCACGGCCCAGCCGCATGCCGGGCCGTCGCCGCGCTTCCCTTATATCGACGCGACCGGCGCCCGCATCAACATCAAGCGCGGCGTCGAAAAGCTTCCCTACTCGCTGCTCGATGCCGACTTCACCATGTACCTGACCCGGCCCGAGGTGTGGCAGCTCCGGCTCCAAGGCAAGCCGGTGCGCACCGACCTGGACCTTTCGCTCGATGAGACCGGGCTGCTGCGGGTCGAGGGCGAGCTGCACCGCGCGTCCGCGCTCGGGAGCATGCCGCTTTCGCTCCAGGGCAGCTGGAGCGGCGCCCCGCTCGGCCAACTCAGCCGGCTGCTGCTGGGCCGCGATGCGGGCTGGCGGGGCGAGATCGACCTGTCTGCCGAGATGCTCGGCACCATCGACGGGCTCGACGTACGCTCCCGGCTCCGCATCGCCAACCTGCACCGGCAGGAGTTTACCCCGGCCCAGCTGCCGGCCGTGGACGCGCACTGCGGCGGCCACTACAGCCGGTCCGAGGCCGCGGCCAACGCCCTGCTGTGCCGCTGGCCGCTCGGCGGGGGCGCGCTGCTGCTGGAGCATGAAGCAAACCACGCGGCCGGGGAGATCGCGCTTGGGCTCGACCAGCTCCCGGCAAGCTTTGCGGCCCTGCTGGTCGGGGTAGTGCGCCCGGGTTTGCCGGCGCCCGAAAGCTACAGCGGCGCCCTCAGCGGGCGGTTCGTGTACAGCATGGCAAGCGGCCGGCTCCTTGGGGCGGCTTCGTCGCCACTGCTCACCATTGCGGGCCCGGATGGCCCCCTGGAGTTCCACGACCTGCAGGCGCAGGCCGCCGGGAGTCGGTCCCCCGAGCTGCTGCTGACGGCAGAGCCGGTGGCGGCAGGCATTGCCTTCTCCGGGGAGTTGACCGAGCGCGGCTACCTCCTCCATGCAGGCGGGAGCGGTACCGTGGGGTCGGTGCGCGCGGCGGCCCGCGCGCTCCACCTGCCAGACTGGCCGCAGCTGTCGGCCCAGGCTCCCAACCCTGAACTCCCGGCCGCTCCGGACTCGACCGCCCAGCTCGCGCTTACGCTCCAAGGGCCCTGGCTGGGTGGCGACGGCGCGGAAGCGACCGGTACGGCGCACCTGGAAAACGTGCGCTGGCAGCCGCGGTGGCTGCCGATCCCCATTGATCTCCGCGCGGCCGACGCGGCGCTTTCCCCGGACTCCATCCACTGGACGGTCCCGGCCGCGACCCTGGGAACAGAGCACCCGCTGCGCTTCGCCGGGGATGTGCTCTTTCCGCGGCACTGCGGGCCGCCGGCAGACTGCAGCGCGCAGTTTGCGCTCCGCAGCGCCGCCCTCGATGCGGGCACGCTCCAGACCGCGCTGCGCGGCAACCGGGAGCGTCTGCTGCGGGCGCTGCTGGCGCGCGTGGACCCGAACGCCCCAGCCCTGCCCGCGCTGGCCGGCACGATCCATGCCGACCTGCTGACCCTGGGCCGTCTGCCGGTGCGCGACGCTTCGCTGACGCTCGCGAGCGGCGGGCCCGATGCCCCCGTGGCCATCAAGAGCCTGGACGGGCAGGCCCTGGGCGGGAGCGTGCACCTCGAAGGGCTCGTATCCCTGGCCGGGGGGAGCCCGCACTACCAACTGCAGGTGCGCGCAGCCGGCGCCAATGCTGCCGAGGCGGCCGCGCTTTGGCATGAAAGCTGGGGCGGGGGCACGCTGGGCGGCACCGCGGAGCTCGCCTTTTCTGGCGCGGATGAAAAGGAGTTGCTGGCGGGGGCCACCGGGCACTTCCGCCTCACCTGGCAGCGCGGCGCCCTGGGCACGGTGCTGCCACGCTTCAACAGCTGGGACGGGACCGGGACCCTGGACGCGCAGGGGCTCCTTATCAACCGAAGCAGCTTTGCCGGGACGCCGGCGACGCTTTCGGGCAGGGTCGGCTGGGACCGGGCTTTGGCGCTTGAGTTCTTTCCGCTGCCGGATGCGCCGCCGCAGGCGATTGGCGGCACCCTGGCCGGGCCCCTCCGGACGCCCGCCCCGTAGCGCCACACAAGGGCGCCAACCTCGCGCTCGCCGCCCCTAGAAGGGTGGCGCCGGGCCCCGCTCCAGCAGGCGCCGGTGCGTGCTGGCCTGCACCTCCGGCACGGTGCCGTCGTTTAGATCCACTTCGGTCGGCTCGCCCGGCATCAGGATGCGCCGCACCAGGCTTCCCCGCGCCGGCACACGCACCAGCACCGTGGTCGCGCTCCCCTGCGCGCGTACCGTGAGCGGGACCCAGGCGTCGGCATAGCCCGAGTTTGCCATGTTGACCGAAACCAGCCACTGGTCGTTCCGCGTACCCGTCTTGGCCGGGTACACCTCCGTGAGGGTCAGATCGGGCAGGCCCGGATCGGTGTACACCCAGTCCTTGAAGAAGCTGTGGAGCTCCTCGGCGCCCGGCGATGCGCCGCCCTGCGGCTGTGCGGCGATCGACTGCGCGAGCACGGTCTCAAAGTAGTCAGCGGCGGTGTCGCGGGCCGGATCATACGCGCGCAGGGCGGCGGCAAGCGCCGCATCCCCGGCCAGCGTCCGGAGCATGCCCAGCACCGCGGTGGCCTTGCCGCGGTAATACACCGGATCCTGCGCGTGCAGCAAGGGCTCTCCAGGCGAGGTGCCGGGACTTTCCGGCTCGGCCAGCGCCAGCGCGGAGCGCGGGCTGTTCAGCGCCTCCATCGCCTTGTCGCGACCTTCGGTACGCTCTACCCAAAGCACGCCCATCAGGCCCGCCACCCCTTCCTGCAGCCAGGCGCGGGGTGAGTGGAAGTAGACGTGCGTCAAAGGCGCGACCAGCTCGCCGGCCAGCTGCGAGGGCTCTTCCGCGCTGAGGCTGAGCAGCAGGGCGTCGCCGTCCTTGGCCGGTTGCCCCGCCTCGATCGGCAGGTCAATGACCTCGAGAGGAACCGCGGGCCTGGAACCAAGCCAGTCGGCAAACAAGGGCTCCAGCAGCGCGGCGGCCGCTTGGGGAACGCCCGCGAGGTCGGCATGCGCGGGCAGGGCTGCGACGGAAACCTCCGCATCCCCCACCGCCGGCGTGCGCGCCGCAAGCACAAACGAGGGAACGGCAAAGCCCAGAACAGCCGCCGGCAGCGATAGCCGCGTCACACCCGGAAAGCTTGCCGTCGGGAGCGAAAGCGGCGCCGGCACGGAAGCCGCGTGCCCATCGAGGACGGCGACAGTGGGCGCATCCCGGGTCCACTCGCTCGTGATCGACATGCTGACGAGGGCGGCGCTGTTTTGCGCCTCTTGCCGCCCGATCTCGCGAAAAAGCCTGTTTCCATCCCCAAGCAGCGCGGGGAGGGACGCGACCGGGTACCAGACCGTGCTGCCAAAGCCGCGCAGGCCGGTAAACGCCTCGCTGATCCGGTCCCAGTCCGAGCGCCCCGCGAGCGCGGCCGGGGTGCCGATGCGATCAAGCCGGGCGCTGGAAGGCGCAATTGTGCCCGCGTAGTCGACCACAAAGCCGCGCGACTCACCGGGCGCAAGCGGCCGGGGCAGGGGAACGGCTGCCTCGGTCAAGGACCCGGTATGGTCCGCGTCGCTCCCGACCGTATGGACCGCGAACGGAAGCTCCCGGCCGGCTTCCCGGATGTGCTCGAAATGGAGCGAAGAGCTCAGTTGCAAGGGGAGGGTGAGGAGCGGCTCGGGGCCGTCGTTGCGGATCGTCGCGCGCAGCTGGGCTTCGATCCGGGCCTGCTCCGGCTGGAGATGGATGGCAAAGTCGTAGGCGGTAAAGGTGGGCGCGAGCCGCGCTGCATCGGTGATGGGGCTGGGCGGCGGCGCGGCTCCGGCAGCCGCCTGGGGCTCCGCAGGGGAGGTCGTTGCCCCGTCCCGCGAGAAGAGTACTTTTCCGTGCTGCTGCGGCGGCTGGTCTGGCGCGGGGGCCTGCGGAAGCGCCACAGCGGCCGCCGTGACCAGTGCCAACAAAAACGCGGCTGCCCGCAGGGGAAACACGCGCCGGTTTGGCTTCGCATCCGGCCTCAGAACGTACCCAGCCCTTTTTGCTTCTTCCCGCTGGCCGGCGACGCCTGGGCGGCGGCAGTCGATGCGGCGGCCGCGCGCCGCTGCCGCGCGGCTTCAAACAGCACCACGGCGCCGGCTACGGACACATTCAAGGACGCAATGGCGCCCGCCATGGGTATCCGCAGCAGGTGATCGCAGGTGCGGCGCACCAGCTCGTGCAGTCCCGCGCCCTCGCGGCCCAGTACCAGCGCGCAGGGCCCGGTGTAGTCAAACGCGTCGTAGGGGGTGGTGCTCCGCTCGTCGAGCCCAAGAACCCAGATGCCCGCCTGCTTGATCTGCTCCAGCGCGCGGGTCATGTTTACGACGCGGGCCACCGAAACATGCTCGGCAGCGCCGGCCGAAGCCTTGGCCGCCACCCCGCTCAAGGGGGCGGCGCGGCGCTCGGTGGTGATGACGCCGCCCACCCCGGCGCCGTCGGCCGTACGGAGCAGCGCGCCCAGGTTTTGCGGATCCTCGACGCCGTCCAGGGCCAGCAGCAGCGCCGGCCGTCCTCCGGGAGGCGCGAGGAGGTCTTCGAGGTCGACCAGGGACTTGGGCCGAACCAGCGCGACCACGCCCTGGTGGGCTGCGGTTTTGGCCAGCTCGGTCAGGTGGTCGCGCGGCTCGAGCCGCACCCGGATGCCCCGCTCGCGGCACAGCGCGAGCAGCCGGTCCAGCTTCGCGTCGGCGCGCTCCCGTGCCAGGCACACGTGGTCAAAGGTGCGCGAGCCAGCCCGCACGGCTTCCTCCACCGGATGCAGGCCGTAGAGAATTTCCATCCTCCCCAGTGTAGCGGGGGTACGCCCCGGCGACTTTTTCGCTCCGGACGCGCGTCCTTTTGGGAGGCCGGGGCGTCCTAAGCATTGATCATGAGCACCCACGCGTTCGCGCAACTCGCGACCCGCTCCGCAAACTCGGCCGCAAACACAGAGATTGCCGAACGGCTCAAGGCAGGCGACCCCTTGCTGCTCGACCAGCTGATCGTTGAGTACCAGCATCGGCTGCTCCGGTACCTGCTCTACCTGACCAGCAATCGCGAGCTGGCCGAAGACCTGTTCCAGGAAACCTGGATGCGCGTGCTGCTGCGCGGGGCGCAGTTCAACGGCAACGCGCGGTTTGACACCTGGCTCTTCACCATCGCGCGCAACCTGGTGATCGACTTCCGCCGCCGCCGCACCATGAGCAGCCTGGAGGAGATGTCCGAGGGCGGCGAGGACGACCGGCCTTTTGAAATCGCCAGCAGCGATCCCACCCCGTTTGACAACTACCTGAAGCGGCAAAACGGCAAGCTGGTGGCCGAAGCCCTGTTGACGCTTGAACCCTTGCACCGCGAGGTGCTGGTGTTGCGCTTCCACGAGGAGCTGGCACTGGACCAGATCGCCGCCGTCACCGGGGCCCCGCTGTCCACGGTCAAGTCGCGCCTATATCGCGGCCTGGCTGCGCTGCGGCCCTTTGTTGAGCGGGCGACCAGCCGCACCGGCGGGGAAGAAGCGCGCGCATGAGCGATCCACACACGGCGCCCGGCGCCCAAAAGCCAGGGCAGGCTGCCCCGCCCGACCCGCGCGTGCTCGCGGCACTGACCGGGGGCGACGCGGTTGCCGACCGTGCCCTGTCCCTGCGCACCCGGCGCACCGTGTACAAGACCCTGGTTGCCCGGCGAACCGAACGGCAGGAAGACCGCCGCCGGCTTTCCATCGCCTTTGCGATCACCGCGGCCCTGGCCGTTGCGCTTGCCCCGGCGATCTGGGCCGGCTTTGACGACATGCTGGGTGGCGAAACGCTGCTCGATCTGCCAGGGATGCTGGTTGCCCTCGGCATCACCATGTGCGCCGCGATGGCTGCGGTGCTTTCCCTTGTCAGCCAGCGCAGACCGGGCACCACGCGCGACTGGAAACGCTAAGGCCCCCTTGACGGCTTGGAACACCATGCGCAATCCCCTTGGAGGACGTGACCTGAGCGAAGAACAGCGGCAAACGCTCGCTTCCGAGCTGAAGCTGCTTCCTCGCTGGTCCATCGCCGCCGCCGCCTTCGCCTTTGTGGCGATGCTGTACGTGTTCTGGGTCATCGTTCCCGCGCACCGGCACCACCAGCTGCCGTTTGGCCTCCGGCTCTACTTTGCGCTTTCCTGGAGCGCGCTTTCGGCCCTGTACACGCTGATGGTCGGCTACATCGTGCGCGACACGCAGCGCCGGGCCATGCGGGCGCGGCTGTGGATCCTGATCTGCCTGGTTCTGCCGGGCGGCATCGGCGCGGTGCTGTACTTCCTTCTGCGCGCCCCGCTGATCAGCCTGTGCCCTGCCTGCAGCACGCGCGTGCAGGCCCCGTATCACTTTTGCCCGCAGTGCGCCTATCAGCTTTCCCCCAGCTGCGCGCGCTGCTACAGCAGCATGGGCCTGGCAGACCGGTTCTGCGTGGATTGCGGCTTTGACCGCGCCGCCGAGCAGCTGCCGCAACGCCTTTACGCTTTTCGCGAAGAGCAATAGGGCTATACTCAGGCTGCCCATGGCCTTGACCGCGCTCATCATCGATGACGAAAAGCTGGCGCGGGAAGAGCTCGAGTTTCTGCTCGAAAGCGAAGACGATGTGGAAGTGCTGGCGCAGGCGAGCAACGGCATCGAAGCCGTCGATCTGATCCGTACCCATCAGCCCGATGTGGTCTTTCTGGACGTGCAGATGCCGGGCCTCGACGGCTTTGCCGTGTTGCGCAAGCTCCTCGAAGGGGGCGGCGCCGAGTCGCTGCCGCAGATTATCTTTGCGACCGCGTTTGACCAGTACGCCGTGCGCGCCTTTGACGTCAACGCGCTCGACTACCTCCTGAAGCCTTTTGATCGCAAGCGCGTGCTGCAAGCCCTGGGCCGCGTGCGCAGCCGCGTGCAGGAGTCGCCGAGCGGCACGGCGGCGGGGTCCCCGGTGGGCACCGCCGAGCAGCTGGCGGCCCTGCTGCGCCTCCTCGAACAAACCGGCGCGTCCAGGCCGCAGGCCGCAAGCAAGATCGTGCTCCAGGCCGGCTCGCGCCTGCTGCTGGTTGACCAAAAGGACATCTGCTACGCGGCCGTGGATGACGGCACGGTGACCGTGGCGACGAACTCGCTCGAAGGGCAGTCCAAGTGCCGCACCCTGGACGAGTTGATTGAGCTCCTGGACCCGGCCCTGTTCTGGCGCGCGCACCGCTCCTACGTGGTCAACCTGAACCACATCCGCGAAGTCGTGCCCTGGTTTAAAAGCAGCTACCAGCTCCGCATGGACGACAGGAAAGCATCGGAAATCCCGGTCAGCCGCATGCAAACCCGGCGCCTGCGCGAGCTGTTCAAGCTGTAGCTGGAGTGCGCCGCAGTTCGGGCTGAAGTTGTTCCGGCTGCGATAAGGAACATCACCGTTGGCGGGAGAAGGAATACCCCCCACCGCGCTCAGCGGATCTCGTCAGCCACCGAGAGATTTGGCTCTATGACGAACAAGTCAAAACTGTAGATCACCTTTTCCCACTCCGCTGGCATCTCCAGCTCCCGGTAGCGAAGCTTGCGAAGATCAAAGAGTGTCAACATCTGCCCAGACTCGTCCGGGTCCTGCGGCAGAAGCTCCTTTGAAACCGCGCCCAGCCAGCGGGAATCCTTATCCTGCGCCACGTCGAAGCTTTCTTGCCCCATTGGCTTGCCGTACCCCGGCATGGTGTACTGCATGCCGTGCAAACCGAGTACAAGAATGTGGAGAGAGGCCGCATTCTCAGCAGCCGCTTGCTCCGCAATGAAGTCGCCGAGATCAAGGTCGTGCGTGGCATTGAAGCCTCTGCCCATATGGTTATCCCCGAACTTGAAGAGGATCCTTGCATTCGGCTTGGTAAGCGCAAGCGGACGGTAATCGGCCAGGAAATGCTGCTTCAGGAGCTCTGCACGCAGAGCAAACGAAGCGCCGGGATCCGTGGCGTGTAAACGATAAATATCCCGTGACACCGTTAACTCATCCAGAAGCTCGCGCGTGTGGGCGTTTCCATCAGCGGCAACGGCCTTCTCGAGAGCGTTGATCTGAGCGTCTGTCGCCGCAACAACGAAAAGGTCGAGGTAGTTTCCGCTTGCACGTGCCCTGGCCTCGCTAGCCTTTTCTTCCGCTTTGGCCACCGCGATTGCTTCCCGCGCTTGCGGTCCCGGCTTTGTAGCCTCCATCAAAGCGAGCAGCGATCCTGCCGATCCAATGAACTCTTGATCAAGGCCCCAGAGTGCAACACGAGAACCTTTCGTCGAGCCAACGCAGTGTGCCGCAAGATCGTTCTCCGGGCGGCTGTTCAGGAAGGCGGTGCTTTCTGGATACCTGTGCAGGTACTCCTGCATAGCCCGAATGCGATCGGCAGCCGGCACCGTTAGAAGGCCATCGACATACCGGGCGGCATATGGGCCCACTTCCACCGCATACGCATCGGGCTTCACGAGGTCACAGAGGGCCGCGGCCAGGTTCGGTATCTCGCGGGTAAAGTGGGCTTCTCCCAGCAGGACATACCGCGCTGGTTGCACGGCAGCCCGGAGAGTAGCCGCACCACTGCCGGAAAAGCCGGAAGCCGTGAGCACCAGCGGTTGCCGGGCGGCAAGCAGGGCCTGCGTGATGGAGGTGTCCGACTGGCTCTGGGCACCCGCTACACAGGCTGCCAAGAGGGTGCTGCTCAAAAGAAAGGCAGCGCGGAGCATGTGCATGAGCCAGACCCTCCCGACTTGCAACTGGAGCAAGTTCGACGTACCCCTTACGCTTCCGGCGCGCCCGCGGGAAGCCAACCGCTTCAGCGCTCTGCCAGGGTGCGGTTCGCCGAGAGGCGCACAGCCCCGGCTCCTCGCCGCCCCATTGCGACCCAGGCTGCCGCCAGCAGCGTAAGCAGCGCAATGATGCCCTGCGAGCACACGCAGTACAGGCACCACACCTGCAGCAGGTCGCGCTCAATATGGGTCAGGTACAAAGCGTAGCCCAGGCCGGCCCCGGCGCTCACGAGCAGCAGCTTGCGCATACCCACCGCGGCCAGCAGAAGCAGCAGCGCGTAGCCCGCGATGCCGATCGCCGCCACCGGCACCCCGTGCACCACCGCAAACCGGCTGTGGTTCACGATGCCGCAGTCCCAGCGTGCATTGATGTCGCAGGGCTGGGTATCGGTTGAGTAGTGGACCCGCAGGGCAAGCGACGATACCATAATGCCAAGGGTTGCCAGCAGGGCGAGCAGAATACGCATACGAAGTTTTACTCCTGAGCGGCCCGATTATGCTCCCGCATTCTGAGTTTACTTTGCCCCAGGCAGCGCGGAGCGGAGGAGTCGTTCATGTCCCATCCATCAGGTCTTGGGTTTACCCTGTGCGCCGGCGTGCTGGCGCTCGTTACCGCCGCCCCGGCGCAGGGGCAGTTTTCGCAGGCGCCGACCGTGCCGCCATCCATGGTTGACTCGCCCGCGCTCAAGCCCCCCGCGGGGGCAAGCGTCGCCATCGTGGAGTTTGCCGATCTGGAGTGCCCGGCCTGCCGGGCGGCGAACCCGACCATCTCCTCGGCCGCCACCAAGTACCGCGTTCCCTGGCAGTTCCACGACTTCCCCATCCCCGGGCACGTTTGGAGCCTTCAGGCAGCGGTCAACGCCCGCTGGTTTTCTGAAAAGTCCAAGGAGCTGGCCGAGCAGTACCGCAGCACCATCTTTGCCGAGCAGAACTCCATTGCGACCCAGGACGACCTGAACCAGGCCACGCAGAAGTTCGCGGCGGATCACCACATCCAGCTGCCGTTTGTGATCGACCCGCAAGGCAGGCTGCTTGGTGAAGTACGCGCGGACGCGGACCTGGCGCGGAGCCTGGGCGTGAACCGGACCCCCACGATCTTTGTTGTAACCGCGCACAGCCACGACCCTGGGCACCCGTTTGTGCAGATCACGGATGTGCAGATGCTGTACGCGTACCTCGACCAGGCGGTGTCCGCGACGGCCGCACCCAAGACGGCTTCGGCGAGCACACACCGGTCGCGAGGCGGCCAGTAATCTCCGGGAGGGGGCTCACGCAAACGCTCTTTCCCCCTTTTGCCGTGCCCAGTGTTGTCCTGAGCGAAGCGATGGGCTGGTCGGTTTTTTCACGCTTCGGACCCTTTGACCCGCACCCGTACACATAGACCGCGCACTGCTTCTGGGCGCGAAAAAAGGTTGAATGCCATGGCCACCAAAGTAGCTGTACCCGCCGACCCGGAGCTGCAAAGCGAGATCGCGGAGTGGATTGAGGCCTTCGACGAGGTGATCGTCGCCGAAGGAGCCGACCAGGGCGCCACCCTCATGGAAGCGTTGCGCAAGCGCGCCACCGAGGCCGGCATCCAGACCCCGGGCGAGCTGGTGACCGAATACCGCAACACCATCCCCAAGCACGAAGAAGTACCCTACCCGGGCGATCGCGAGCTGGAGCGCAAGGTGGAGTCGCTGCTTCGCTGGAACGCGATGGCGATGGTGCACGGGCAGAACAAGAAGGACGCGGGCATCGGCGGCCACATTGCAACGTATTCTTCGCTGGCAACCCTGCTCGAGGTCGGCTTCAACCACTTTTTCCGGGCCCAGTATCCCGGCTCCGGAACCCAGGGGCAGAAGCAGCCCGGCGACTTCATCTACTTTCAGGGCCACGCCTCGCCGGGCGTGTATGCGCGCGCTTACCTCGAAGGCCGCTTCGACGAAGACCGCCTGCTGCACTTCCGCCACGAGCTCCGCGGCAAAGCCGGGCTGTCGAGCTATCCGCACCCCTGGCTGATGCCCGATTTTTGGCGCTTCCCGACGGTTTCGATGGGGATCGGGCCGCTCAACGCCATCTACCAGGCGCGCTTCATGCGCTACCTTGAAAATCGCGCGCTGATCGAGAAGACTCCCCGCAAGGTGTGGGCCTTTGTGGGCGACGGGGAAACCGACGAAGTCGATACCCTGGGCGCCATCACCATGGCGTCGCGCGAAAAGCTGGACAACCTGATCTTTGTCATCAACTGCAATCTCCAGCGCCTGGATGGCCCGGTTCGCGGCAACATGCGCGTCATTGACGAGCTGGAAGGCGTCTTCCGCGGGGCGAACTGGAATGTGATCAAAGTGGTGTGGGGCTCGGACTGGGACCGGCTCTTTGAGCGCGACCACACCGGCCTGCTGCTCCGGCGCATGGAAGAGTGCGTGGACGGCGACTTCCAGGCGTTCAAGGCCAAGGGCGGCGCGTATCTGCGCCGGGAGTTCTTCGGCAAGTATCCGGAGCTGCTGGAGCTGGTCGCCGACTACACGGACGAGCAACTGGCGGCGCTGCATCGCGGCGGGCACGACCCGGCCAAAATTTTCAACGCCTATAAGCGCGCGGTGGAGCACGCCGGCGGACCGACCGTGATCCTGGCCAAGACGGTCAAGGGCTACGGCTTTGCGGGCACCCAGGCGCGCAACGCCTCGCACCAGGAGAAGAAGCTGACCGACGAGGCCCTGGCGGCCTTTGTGAAGCAGTTCGACCTCCCCTTGTCCGACGAGCAGGCGCGCAACGCCAAGCCCTGGAAGCCTGCCGAGAACGCGCCCGAGATCGCCTACCTGCACGCGCGGCGGCAGGCGCTCGGGGGCTACCTGCCTGCCCGCACGGTGGCGCCGCTCGCGTTTGAAGCGCCGCCGCTTCCCTTCTTTGCCGAGTGGACAGCCGGCTCCAAGGGCCGCGAGGTTTCGACCACCATGGGCTTTGTGTCCATCCTGCGCGCGCTGATGAAGGACCCCAAGATCGGCCGGCTCATCGTGCCGATCGTTCCGGACGAGGGCCGGACCTTTGGCCTGGAGTCGGCGGTGCGCCAGGTCGGCATCTACGCGAGCGAAGGCCAAAAGTACAAGCCCCACGATTCGGACGTAATGCTCTACTACCGCGAAGAGCGGGATGGCCAGATCCTGGAGGAAGGAATCACCGAGGCCGGCTCCATGGCCTCGTTCACGGCCGCCGGCACCGCGTACGCCAACTACAACCTCCCCGCGATCCCCTTCTACATGTACTACTCGATGTTTGGCTTCCAGCGCGTGGGCGACATGATCTGGGCCTTTGCCGACTCGCGCGGCAAGGGCTTCCTGATGGGCGGTACCGCCGGGCGGACCACCATGCTGGGCGAGGGCCTGCAGCACCAGGACGGCCACTCGCACCTGCTCGCTTCTACCGTGCCGACCTGCCGCTCCTACGATCCGGCCTATGTATACGAGCTCGCCGTGATCCTTGAGGACGGCATCCGGCGCATGTACGCGGAAGGGGAAGACTGCTTCTACTACCTGACCATGTACAACGAGGACTACGCCATGCCGCCCATGCCGGAAGAGACGCGGGAGGGGATAGTGCGCGGGCTGTATCGCTTCCGCCCCGCCCCGGCCCCTACGGCCGACAAGATGGCGGCCGACAAGACGCCGGCGAAAAAAGGCCGACCGGGCCCGGTGGCGCAGCTTTTTGGGTCCGGTCCCATCCTCAATGAGGCGCTGCGGGGGCAGGCACAGCAGCCGCCACAGTGCTAGGCAGCGGCGGCAAGTGGCCTGGCAGCGGCATGCCATAGTACGGCATGAGTGGTTGCGGGGGCACCAGGAAGGGAGCCCACGAGGCGCTGTGCATGCCCAGCCCAACAGAGGCGGGCAGGTGCTGATGCGCAGCGCTGACCCCTGCCCCTGCGGCCTGTGCCTGCTTGGGGCTGTCTACATCAAGCTCCATGTCCACATCCATGTCATCATCATCAACTGCCTGCCTTGCTGTAGCTGGCTGCGTCGCCTCTACCTCTGCTGGCTGCACTGCGTCAGGCTCTGCTGGCAGAGGCGGGGGTGCCTCACCCCCTTCCTCTGCTGCAGCTGCCTCTGGCCCGACTGCAGGCAGGACCCTGGGTCACATGCTGGGCTGAGGCCACACTGAATGCCGCTCTGTGATACCAGAAACGAACAGAAACCTACAGGTTCTTTTCTGGAAAGCCTGGGCTGCACAGTTTACCAGAAGTTGCAATGCTCAGAGCGCACACATGCACATGCATGGGGTGCCCACTGTGGCTGACCTTGCCATCAACAACAATAAGGCAAGTCAGGCACCACAGTGCAGCTCGGCTCGCAGTGCCCACAATCAGCCGAGACACATGCACACAAGGTGCTGACCCGCAGCTGTGTCAGGTACAGG
>CALMAN010000031.1 GCA_937859835.1 uncultured Acidipila sp.
GGAGCGCATCGCTGCGTTTTTGCAGGATGTGGACTCGGTGTACGACATCGTGTGGGCGCACCAGCGCTTCCCTGGTAGCGGCGCGAGCGCGGCCGTGCGCTACGGCGACATGCGCTTCGAGGAGGAGCTTCAGCTTTCGGTGTACAGCTTTGAGGCTGCCGAGGTGGACAAGCTGTGGGAGCACCTACGGCTGTATGAGAGCGAATGCGCGGCACTGCTTGCGAGCTTTCGGGACGCGGAAAAGCTGGCGGGCGCCCATGCGCGGCAGCACCAGCGGCTGCTCGGCGAGGACCGAGGGAAGCCGTCCGGCGCGCTCGATCTGCAGCGCTTCCCGGTGCTTGGCGCCTATGAGCTGTGCCTGAAATGCTCGCACCTGTTTAACCTGCTCGACGCGCGAGGGGCGATCTCGGTGACCGAGCGAGTGGCGGTGATGGCGCGGATCCGCGCGCTGGTGGTGGGGGTGGCGCGGGCTTACGCCGCCCAGGCAGCGGCGCGGGAAGCGAAGCAGCATGGCTGACTTTCTGCTGGAGCTTGGCCTGGAGGAAGTACCGGCCCGGATGCTCGCTCGCGGGCAGGCCGAGCTGGGCGAGCGGGTGCGCGCGCTGCTGGGACGCGAACGCCTGCTTCTCCCTGCAGTCACGGTGGAAACCTACTCGACGCCGCGCCGCCTGGCCGTGCTGGTGCGCGGCATGGAAACGCAGCAGCCCGACACAGAAGAGCAACTCACGGGCCCGGCCTGGGCTGTCGCGTTCAAGAACGGCACCCCCACGGCGGCCGCGGAGGCTTTTGCAAGGAAGGCCGGCGTGCCGGTCGACGAGCTGACGCCGCTGACCACCCCCAAAGGCGAGTACGCGAGCGCCGTGGCCAAGCGGCCCGGCCGCACGGCGAGCGCCTTGCTGGCCGAGCTGCTGCCGGCCGAAATCGGCGCGCTGAGCTGGGCAAAGTCGATGCAGTGGCGGCGCGCAGGGGGTGCAGCGTCCGCCGGGGAAGCTTCGAAGCCGGAGCGCTTTGTGCGGCCGGTCAAGTGGCTGGTCGCGCTGCTCGACGAAGCCGTGGTGCCGCTTGTCTTTGCAGGCGTGCGCGCGGACCAGCTTTCCTATGGCCATCGCGTGCTGCACGGGCCTGCGCCGGTCCGCATCGGCTCGCCGGCAAGCTATCGCGAGTCGCTGCGTGATGCGGGCGTCATGGCCGAGGTTGAGGAGCGCAGGCATACGATTCGCAAAGCGCTCGACCGCGTCACGCGCACGGCGCCAGGGGCACGCTGGCGCGAGGACGAAAAACTCGTCGACACAGTTACGCACCTGACCGAATGGCCCTCGGTCCTTCTGGGCAGCTTCGACGCGAGCTTTCTTTCGCTGCCCGAAGAGGTCCTGGTGACCGTCATGCGCGACCACCAGAAGTACTTCGCCGTGGAAGACTCAAACGGCAAGCTGCTGCCGCACTTCCTCACCGTCCTCAACACCCAGACCAACGAGCGTGGGGAAGCGACGATCCGGCACGGCAACGAGCGCGTGCTGCGCGCGCGGTTCAGCGACGCGCGCTTTTTCTGGGAGTTCGATGGTAGAACCCCGCTCATGGACCGGGTGGACCTGCTCGAGCGCGTTGCCTTTCAAAAGGACCTGGGCTCGTACGCAGCGAAGACCGCGCGCTCGCGCCACATCGCCGGCGAGCTCGGGGCGCTTGCGGCATCGCGCGGCGTCGCCGTGGATGAAGCGGCGCTCGCGCAGGCCGTCGATCTGGCCAAGGCAGACCTTACCACCGAGCTCGTCAAGGAGTTTACCGAGCTCCAGGGCATCATCGGCGGTGTCTACGCGCGTGCGCAGGGCTTGCCCGAGCCGGTCGCCTCGGCCATCTACTGGCAGTACCGGCCTGCCTCGATCGCCGATGGGATCCCGCCGACGGCTGAAGGGCAGCTGCTGGGGCTTGCCGACCGGATCGGCACCCTGGTCGATCTGTTTGCGATCGGTCTCCAGCCTTCCGGGTCGAAAGACCCGTATGCCTTGCGCCGGGCCGGCAATGCTGTGCTCAAGATCCTGGGCGCGGGGGTGCTGCCGCTGCGCCTTTCCGAGCTGCTGGCGGCCGCAGGGGCGCAGGACTCGAGCGCGGCAGCGTTTCTGCGCGAGCGCCTCGACTTCTACCTCCGCGAAGCGCTCGGGGTGGATCCGGGCGTCGCGGAGGCGGTGCTGGCTGCCGGAGCCGATGACGTCCGCGATGCGCAGGCGCGCGCGCTCGCGGTCGGGGCGGTGCGCGGGGAGGCTGACTTCCGCGCCATCGCCGCTGCGTGGAAACGGACGAAGAACATCCTCCGGCAGGCCGAGGAGAAGAGCTTCGCGCTGGCCGGGGAGGTCGATCCGGCGCTGTTGCGCGAGCCCTCCGAGCGGAACTTGTGGATGGCCATGAAGGCGCTTGTGCCCGCAGTCGAAGCCTTTCGCGCGGCCCGCAACTACGCCGGTGCGCTGGAAGCGATTGCAACGCTGCGACCGCATGTCGATCGCTTCTTCAACGAGGTCATGGTCCTGGTCGACGACCCGGCCCCGCGCGGAAACCGGCTGGCGCTTTTGCAGGAGATTGTGCACGAGCTCGGCCGCATCGCGGACTTCTCAGCATTGACGGCCGTGGCCCAGGACGCACCGGCATGAGCTACGCCGCCGGCGCGCTGTTCGCCGCCCTGCTCGCTGGAGGCACCGCGTCGGCGCAAGCGCCGGCGCCGATGCCGCCCCTGCAGTTCGCCGAGCTGGGCAGCTGTCCGCTCGAGAGCGGCGCGACGATTGCAGATTGCCGGCTCGGCTATCGCACCTTCGGCACGCTGGACGCCGCCCATGACAACGCGGTGCTGTTCCCCATGTGGTTTACCGGCCGCAGCGGCGATGTGGGCGCGGTGGTTGCGCCCGGGCCCGGACACCTCCTCGATACGAACAAGTACTTCGTCATCGTGGTCGATCCATTCGGCGGCGGCATCTCGTCCTCGCCTTCGAACAGCGCGACCCAGCACGGCACGGCGTTTCCGGTCTTTACCATCCGCGACATGGTGCACGCCGAAGAGCGCCTCCTGCGCGATACCCTGCACCTCGAGCACCTGCGCGCCGTGGTGGGCATGTCCATGGGAGGCATGCAGACCTTTGAGTGGGTCGTCGACGCGCCCACCATGATGGACATCGCGATCCCCATCGTGGGCTCGCCGCAGCTGACCTCCTACGACCTCTTTCTATGGTCGGCTGAAAAGCAGGCGCTTGAAACGGATCCTGCCTACATGGGCGGCAAGTACACGGCCAGGCCGGCGCTGCCGATGGTGGCGTATCTGCACCAGATGAACCTGTCGACGCCCGAGTTCCGCGTGGATCACACCACGCGCGACCAGTTTCCCGGATACTTCCGGACGACCGGCGCCGACGCAAACACAGGCTCCGACGCGAATGATTACCTGCGCCAGCTCCAAGCCATGCTCGCGCACGACATCGCGCACGGAGGCGACATCTTTGTCACCGCGCGCGCCGTGCAGGCCCGCATGCTGATCATCAATGCGCAGCAGGACCACATGGTCAACCCCATCCCGGCACTCGCCTTCGCCAAGCTCATCCACGCGCAGTCGGTTGTGCTTACCTCCGACTGCGGCCACATGGCCCCGGGCTGCGAGATGGACCGCGTTTCCCCGGTGATCGACCAGTTCCTGGCCGTGAAGCCGGCCGTTCCCTGACCCCTCCATCCACGCCATCCATGCCTGGAACGAAGCAGAGCTCCCGGGCACGTATAGCTACGGTCCCATCTAGGGCTGAGGGAGAGACGCGGCGGCGCACTCGGCAAAGGTCAGCTGTTGGGCAGCGCTGCCGGTCTGCTCGCGCCAGGCCTCAAACAAACGGCCGTAACTCAAAGTAAGCAGGTCGTCTGGAGCAAGCCCGAGCGCGCGCGTTTGCCGGTCAATCCAGCCTTCCGGGCCTTCCAGCTCGGCAAACAGTCCGATCGGCGTTTCATCAAGCACACAGTGGCCGGTGCCGTCGGCGTACTCGGTGCGCCACTTTTCATACACAAACGTGCGCAGGTAGCCAAGCCGCTCAAAGATCGCGGCAAGCACCTCGCCATCCTCGATCTCGGTTTCCGTTTCCTGCCGGTGCTTGTGGCGCTCGGCAGGGTCGTGGTTCGCGAGCAGGCTTTTGTGCGTCAGCACCCAGCGGTCGCCGTAGCGGCGGATCCGCAGGACCGAGCGCGTATGGCGCAGGGCGTGCGTGGGTGTGTCAAAAAGAACATTGTGCTCGAAGGTGCGGGGAGTCTGCTCATGGAAGCCGATCCGCCGCAGTTGCGCCGTCAGCGCTTCGGGGTTGGCAACACGGAACTTGATCTCGATCTCGACCGCGGAATGCATGCCCTGAGTATACGAAGGGTGTTCTGCCCCGTTCCGCATAATGAGCTATGGACCCGCACGCACACCGGCTCACCCGGCACCTAGTCGCGGACGGACCTGACCCCCGGGCCAATGCCGGGGCCATCGCCGAAGCGGCTGCGCTGCTGCGCGCCGGCGGGACCGTCGCCTTTGCAACAGAAACCGTGTACGGGCTGGGTGCAAACGCGCTGGACCCGGCCGCAGTCGCCCGGATCTTCGTCGCGAAGCAACGGCCGGCCTGGGACCCGCTGATCGTTCACGTGGCGGACGCGGCAGTGCTCCACACCGTTGTGGGCGCGATCCCCGCGGCGGCGCAGGCCTGGATGCAGAGCTTCTTTCCCGGACCGCTTACCCTGCTGCTGCCGCGCGGGAACGCGATCGGGGATGAGGTGACCGCCGGGCGGCCGCGGGTAGGCGTGCGCATGCCCCGGCACCCGGTTGCCCACGCGCTGCTCCGTGCCGCGGGGGTGCCGGTTGCCGCCCCCAGCGCGAACCTGTTCGGCCACGTGAGCCCGACCAGCGCTGCCCACGTCCTGGCCGACCTGGACGGGCGCATCGACGCGGTGCTCGATGC
>CALMAN010000032.1 GCA_937859835.1 uncultured Acidipila sp.
CTGTTCCAGCCCGGGACGCCCTAGTCGAGCTCCGCATCCTCGGGCAGAAAGCCGGCGCCCTTTGCCAGCCCGGTTTTTTCCTCAATCTCCATGTCCCGGAACTCATCGGAGTCAAACACATCTCCGCAGTCCTGGCACTCAACAAACTCGACGTCGTCCTGGCGGGAAACGACGCGCACTCGGGGGTGTTTGCAAGGCGTTTGCATGGCGGAAAGCGAGCGGGCGAGGCTCAACAGCGACGATTGTAGCGCTCGGGCGCGCGTGATCCAAGGCTTGCGGGCGCAAAATGACGAAAGTGCTGCCCACCTGCTTCGGGCGCATCAACGTGCCGGCTGCCCGCCAGGGCGCGAGAAAGATTCTCAAAGAAGCCGGGGGAAAGCGCTTCCCGCCATTGCGACCGCGGGGGAAGCGGACCTATACTAATCGCTGATGCTCAGGCTGACGAAAAAAGCCGACTACGGCGTGATGGCGCTCAAGTACCTGGCCGAGCAGCCGCCCTCGGTCGCGCTCAGCGCCAAGGACATCGCCGAGGCCTACCACATCCCGCAGCAGCTGCTCGCCAAGGTCCTGCAGCGGTTGGCAAAGGTCGGGCTGGTCCGCTCCACGGCCGGCATCAACGGCGGCTATGCGCTCAGCCGGGATGCCGGCAGCATCACGGTGTTTGAGGTGATCGCGGCGGTAGATGGGCCGCTTTTTTTGACAGCGTGCAGCAGTGGCGGTGCGCGCGCCTGCGACCTTACCGATAGCTGCACCATCAAAGAACCAATGGCCCGGGTGAATGATTCGATCGTTGATCTGCTGCGAGGCATCCGCATCGGCGATCTGGTTGACCGGGATCCGCGGCACGCCTTTGCAGGAGCGCAACCGCTGGTTTCCATCCGGATGTAGTTCACCGTTTCTTTCAGCTTGGGAGCAAGATCGCAATGAGCACAGCAACGCAGATGCAGGAAAACCCACCCCTCAACGCGCCTGAAGGGGACCAGGTTGTCCCGGTTGTGACCGGCGAAGCAGGTACCGGGCCGCACGGGGTCAAGCTGCCGATCTACATGGACAACCATGCGACCACGGCGATGGACCCGCGTGTGCTCGAAGTCATGGTGCCCTACTTCACAGGCAAGTTCGGCAACGCCGCCAGCCGCAATCACGGCTTTGGCTGGGAAGCCGAGCAGGGCGTGGAGCATGCGCGCGAGCAGATCGCCCGGCTGATCGGAGCAACCGCCAAGGAGATCATCTTTACCTCCGGCGCGACTGAGTCGAACAATCTTGCCATCAAGGGCATCGCGGAAATGTACCGGGAGCGCGGCAACCACATCATCACCCAGGTGACCGAGCACAAGGCGGTGCTCGACACCTGCAAGCGGCTCGAAAAGTCGGGCTACCGGGTGACCTACCTCCCGGTGCAGGCCGATGGGCTGATCTCGCTTGAGGACCTCAAGAACGCCATCACCGACAAAACCATCCTGGTCACGATCATGTGGGCCAACAACGAGATCGGCGTGGTGCAGCCGACGCGCGAGATCGGCGCGCTCTGCCACGAGCGCGGCATCATCTTCCACACCGACGGGGTGCAGGTGGTCGGCAAAATCCCGGTCAACGTCGTGGCGGACAACGTCGACGTCATGTCCATGACCGCGCACAAGGTGTACGGGCCCAAGGGCGTGGGCGCCTTGTATGTGCGGCGCCGCAACCCGCGCGTGCAGATTTCCGAGCAGATCAATGGCGGCGGGCACGAGCGCGGCATGCGTTCGGGCACCCTGAACGTGCCGGGCATCGTGGGCTTCGGCAAAGCGGCCGAGCTGGCCATGCAGGAGATGGAAGCCGAAGGGCAGCGGCAGCTGGCGCTGCGCACCCGGCTGCAGCAGAAGCTGGAATCGGCGCTCGACTACGTCCACATCAATGGCACCATGGAGCCGGGCAAGCGGCTGCCGGGCAACCTGAACATGAGCTTTGTGTACGTCGAAGGCGAGTCGCTGCTGATGGGCATCAACGATATCGCGGTTTCGAGCGGTTCGGCCTGCACCTCGGCCACTCTTGAGCCATCGTATGTGTTGAAGGCGCTGGGGCTGGGTGACGATGTGGCGCACTCTTCCATCCGCTTCGGGCTCGGTCGCTTCAATACGGAAGCCGAAGTGGACTACGTTGCCGACAAGTTGATCGACGTGGTGTTGAAGCTGCGCGAGTTGTCGCCTTTGTATGAGATGGTCAAGGAAGGGATCGATCTGACCAAGATTGAGTGGGCAGCGCACTAGAAGGGACGCGCATGGCCGGGCGTGGGTGGTTGCAAGGTTGGTGGCGTGGGTGGTGGCAAGCTTGGCTCCGGTTCATCTTCGCCAGCCTCTTTGTTTGCCTGGTCGCCCTGCCCGCTCTGCACCGCGTCTGGTGGGATCGTCACCCGGGCAGTGAAGCGCAGTTCCGCATGTGGTTTCCCTGGGTTCTCATGGGGGCTCTGCTGCTCGTGGCGCTCGGATCACTGACCCGGTTTTACGTCCGGGAATATTGGGATTTGTTTTTCAACCGTTCGCAGGAGGAACACCATGGCATACAGCGATAAGGTAGTGGACCACTACAGCAACCCGCGCAACGTGGGCACGCTTGACAAGAGCTCCAGCGAAGTGGGCACAGGGCTGGTGGGCGCGCCGGAGTGCGGCGACGTGATGCGGCTGCAGATCAAGGTCAATCCGCAAACCCAGATCATCGAGGAAGCCAAGTTCAAAACCTTCGGCTGCGGCTCGGCCATTGCGTCCAGCTCGCTCGCCACTGAGTGGGTCAAGGGCAAAACGGTCGCCGAAGCGATGGCGATTTCCAACACCGACATTGTGAAGGAACTGGCCCTGCCGCCCGTCAAGATCCACTGCTCAGTCCTCGCCGAAGACGCAATTCGCGCGGCCATTGGAGACTGGAAGCAGAAGAACGGCATGGCGGAAACAGAAGCCGCGGCGCAGCCGGTCGCCACCACGGCCTAATCGCAGACAGCAGCCAGCGGGCGCGGAGTGGCGCGGGCAGTCGGCGAGCGGGATCTCCGCCCTGCTGGCTGCTCTGTGCGCCGCTGGCAGGCAGAAGGGAACCGGGGTAAACCGCGCCGCTCGCACGGAGCAGGCATACCGCTACTCCCCCAGCCTGCGCTCCCTTTCGCCGCGGAGCTCCGCGCAAAACTACGGCACAGAAAGCACAGCACACACACACCTCCGATGAGCACAATCCCCGCCGCACTGCAACCCGACAATCTCCCCGTCGCGCAGAAGGGTGTCCAGGTCACCGAGCGTGCGCTCCGGCGAATCCGCGTTGCCATGGCCAAGGAAGGGGTCTCGCCCGAGCAGGGCGGCCTGCGCCTCGGCATCCAGGGTGGCGGCTGCTCGGGGCTTTCCTACAACATTCGCTTTGACACCCAGCCCCGCGAGCGGGACCGCGTGTACCAGTTCGGCGATGTGCGCATTTTTGTCGACCCCAAGTCCTTCCTGTACCTCCACGGGATGATCCTCGACTACGAGGAAACGCTGATGCGCCAGGGATTCAACTTCATCAATCCGCACTCGACCAAGTCCTGCGGCTGCGGTTCCTCCTTTTCGGCCTGAGTTGTTCCCTATGCCTGAGTTTGCAAGTGCCGTCTTCCCGGGGGCCGCGCCTCCGGGCGCGGATTACTTTTCTGTCTTCAACCTGCCGCGCAAGCTTGCGCTCGATACCAGGGCGCTCGAGCAGGCCTTTTACCGCCAAAGCCGCGCCGTCCACCCGGACCGCTTTGCCCAGGCAAGCGCGGAGCGGCAACAGTGGTCCCTTGAGCAGACTTCGCTGCTGAACGACGCGTACCGCACGCTGCGGGACCCGATCGCGCGGACCGAGTACCTGCTCCGGATCGAAGGGGTGACCGCCGGAGGGCGCGGGGAGACCCCGGCTCAAGTCCCGCCCGAGCTGCTGGCCGAAGTCTTCGAGCTCAACATGCAGCTGGACGAGCTGCGCGCGGGCGACGGCGACCCCCAGCTGCGCACCGATCTCGAAGCGGCACGGGTGGAGTTCGAGCAGCGTCTCGCGCTCGTCGACGGCGAGCTGGCCCGGGCCCAGGACGAGTGGGATCAGGCTGTGGAGGCGGGGACGGGCGCGGCGCGGGGAGCAAGCGCCGCCCGGATGGCAGCCCTGCTCGACAAGCGGCGCTACATGCGCAACCTGGTCCGCGAAGTGCGGGAAGCACTCGGCGCTACACTGGGGGAGGCATGACAGCGCAGGGAACGAGCTTGCCTGAGATCGGCGGCGGCACCGCACGCCCCCAGGACCACGTCGTCGGCATCGATCTCGGCACCACCAACTCGCTGGTCGCCTTTATGCAGGGCGACCAGCCAGTGGTCATCCCGGGCGAAGACGGCAGCAACCTGGTGCCCTCGGTGGTCGCGTTTCCAGCCGGCGGCGACAAGCGCGTGGTGGTCGGCTACCCGGCCCACCGCTACCTCAGCGAGTCGGCGGACCGCGTCGTGTACTCTGCCAAGCGGCTCATGGGGCGCGGGCTCGAAGACGTGCAGGAAGAGTTGAAGCTGTTTCCCTTCCGGCTGGCGCCCGATCTCGCCCCGGGCGAAGCCTTGCGGCTCGTGCTCGGCGAACACGAGTACACCCCGCCTGAGATCGCGGCGCAGGTGCTGCGGCAGCTCAAGCGCAATGCCGAGCGCTACTTCGGGGCCCCGGTCACCAAGGCCGTTGTCACGGTGCCGGCCTACTTCAACGACGCGCAGCGGCAGGCCACCAAGGACGCGGGCCGCATGGCCGGCCTGAAGGTGTTGCGGCTTGTGAATGAGCCCACCGCGGCCGCGCTCGCCTACGGGCTCGACCGGCGCAAGGAAGGTTTGGTCGCCGTGTACGACTTCGGCGGCGGCACCTTTGACATCTCCATTCTTCGCCTCGAGGACGGCATCTTCGAGGTGATCGCGACCGGAGGCGACACGCACCTCGGCGGCGACGACATCGACAACCTGCTGCTGACCATCGCGCTCGACGACATCGCGGGTTCGGCCAACGCCGACGTGCGCGCCAACCCCGAAGCCGTCCAGGCGGTGCGCCAGGCCGTCACCGAGGCCAAGATCGCGCTGTCGCGGGAGCCGGTCACCCGCATCCTGGTCGAGCTGCCGGGGCAGCAGCCTTATGCCCGCGAGCTGACGCGCGCGCAGTTCGAGCAGTTGATCGGGCCTACGGTGGAGCGCACCCTCGCCGCGGTGCGCCAAGCGCTGGCCGATGCCCGGCGCACGCCCGCGGAGATCGACGAAGTGGTCATGGTTGGCGGGTCCACGCGCATCCCGCTGGTGCAGCGGCTTGTGAGCGAACTGTTTGGGCTCGAAGCGCGGGGCCGGACCCTGCACACCGAGCTCAACCCGGACGAGGTGGTCGCGCTGGGCGCTGCCGTCCAGGCCGATATCCTGAGCGGCGGCTCCGCCGCGACCGCCGACATGCTGCTGCTCGACGTCACGCCCTTGTCGCTCGGCATTGAAGCCCTGGGCGGCGTCGTCGCAAAGATCATCCAGCGCAACTCAACGATCCCGGCCAGCGAAACCGAGCACTTTACCACCGGCGTCGACGGGCAAACCAACGTCGCGGTGCATGTGGTGCAGGGCGAGCGCGAGCTTGCCAAGGACTGCCGCTCGCTGGCGCGCTTTGACCTGAAAGGCATCCCTCCGATGGCGGCTGGGCTGCCGCGCATCGAGGTCAGGTTTTTGATCGACGCCAATGGCATCCTGCACGTAAGCGCGCGCGAACAGCGCTCCGGCAAGGAAGCCGAGATCGAGGTGAAGCCGGCCTACGGGCTCACCGATGAGCAGGTCGAGACCATGATCCTCGACTCGTTCGACCATGCCGAAGCCGACTTTGCCGCGCGGCAGCTGATTGAAACCCGCGTGGAAGCCGACGATATCCTGGCCAGGATCGAAAAGGCAAAAACCCATCCGGCCTGGCGCGCGCTCAGCTTTGAAGAGCACACCGAGATCGAACTGCTGGTCGACGAAGTGCATCTGCTGAAAGAAGGCGAAGACCGCCCTGCCCTGCGCGCGAGCCTCGACGCGCTGGACCGGGCGACGCGCCGGCTGGCCGAGCTCATGATGGAACAAACGATGGAGTCCGCGCTGGGAGGCGAAACCATGGTTTCGGCCGGCGAAAAGCTCGGCGACGAGTTGCACGCGCCCCATCCCTTCGCGAAAGCCGAAATCCGCTAAGGAAGGCAGACACACGCACGATGAGCAACAACGGAACCGACCACCAGTTTGACCTGACCATCCCGGCTGCGGAAAACATGGTCCGGATCACCTTTGAGCCGGAAGGCCGGACGGTGGAGTTCGCCTTCGGCACCCTCCCGTATGACCACCACGGCCTCCCCATGTCGTTTCTGGACGTAGCCGAAAACTACGGCATCTTCCTCGACCACGCCTGCGGAGGTGTGTGCGCCTGCACCACCTGCCACATCCACATCGAGCAGGGCGAGGCCGGCCTGAATGAGGCGAGCGAGGAGGAGCTGGACCGGATGGAAAAAGCGCCGGGCCTGCAGCTGAACTCACGCCTCGGCTGCCAGGCCGTGATCACGCGCCCCGGAACCTACATCGTGGCCATCCCGAGCTGGAACAAGAACTACGTATCCGAAGGCAAGCCGCTGGCCATGGGCGAAGCGAAATAGGGGAGCGGGCGATGCCGAATGCGTTGATGTGGGCCGATGCCGAAGAGATCGGGATCCAGCTGCAGGAGAAGTACCCCGACCGCGACCCGCTGGTGGTGCGCTTTACCGAGCTGCACAAGCTCGTGACCGGGCTCGAGGGCTTCAGCGACGACCCCGCGAAGTCGAACGAAACCAGGCTGGAAGCGATCCAGATGGCCTGGTACGAGGAATGGCAGGACGCCGCGAAGTAGGGTTCGCACTCCTTCTGGCTTGCGGGCGGGGCGTGCCGCGTTTGCCGGCGCTTTTCTACGCTGCGTCCTGCGACTTCTTATCCTGCACGAGCGCTCCGAGCGGCGCTCACAACGCCCTGCCTTCAGTGCGCCTCTTGCCAGGAGAACGCGTTGCGAAACAGCTCGAAGTCGCTTTTTCCCGCTGCCTTTCCCGGCTGCAGATAGACGGAAAGCACATCAAAGCGAGCCGGAGTGCCTTCCGGCAGCTGCCGCAGGTAGTGCGCCGCGAGGCGGCGCAGTGTGTCGCGTTTGTGGCGGTCGATGGCAGCCTCGGCCGTGGCCCGGTCGCGCGCGGACCGCGTTTTGACTTCGACGAAACACAGCGTTCCGCCTTCCCAACCCACCAGGTCGAGATCCCCGGGCGCTTTCCCCGATTGCCAGCCATGCGCAACCACGGTGAACCCGGCGCGGCGGAGAAAAAAGAACGCCGCTTCTTCCCCGGCCTGCCCGGTACGGAGGTGCTCTGGGAGCCGCGGCATGCGGGCCGGCAAACGATCAAGCAGCGCAAAGCCCGACTGCCATATCCCGACCCGCAAACGCTGTGGCAGCAGGCCCATATCTTGGCGCAAGCCTAGCCGGGCAGCCCGGGCGCCGGCAACGTTACTTCCGTGTCGCCCGAGGGGAGCGCCCGGGAGCGCCCGGGAGCCGTGGAAGAGTTAAGAACTGCTTCCTGCCTTTTGCTCCACATAGTTCTGGATGTGCTCATACACGTGATCCGGGAAGTTCAGATCCTTGTACACGTTGCAGCCGTCAGGGTCGGCCGCGTCCGGGCAGATGGGGAACTCCTGCTCCTTCTGCCACGCCAGGATCCGCTCACGCTTAGGCGGGTTGTAGTCCTTGCCCGCAACCTGGCGCACCAGCAGGCTGGCCTGCTCTTCTGAGAAGTCGGTGTCTTTGGCGAGCATCGCCAGCAGTTCTTCTTCGCTCAGGAAGTGCCGCGCCACCATGGCAAAGGTCAACCGCCCGTAGTGGCCGATGTCTTTGCCTTCTTCAAGCGATGCGATCAGGTGCGCCATCATGCTGTTCTTCTTCAACTCTTCCATCGGGTCGGTCTCACTTTCGCCTTGTCTTCTCCTTCTAGGATGCGAGGCGGCCGGCACGGTTGTTTCGCGAAACGCGCAAAAAGAAAGGGCCGCGCAGGGCGGCCCCTTTTACCCTCTGCTACCAGCCTAGGTGGTTGGGCGAGGCTTCGCGAAGAGAAACTGCGCGGGCACCGGCTGCCCGCTGCTGTTGGTCAGCTGCGGGTTCAGCTGCCCGGTGTCGCTCGCGCTGCCCGTGTTCACGATGTGGATCAGGTTGTCTCCCGTGGTGCTCACAAAGAAAGTAGAGGAGTCCGGGCTGAACACCCCGGCGATCGGGGCCAGCGCTCCCGGGGCGAGCTGGATATCGGTCAGGGTACCGGTCGCCCCGGCAACCGTGGACGGCGTGTACAAGGGCAGCAACCCTGAAGCCGCGGTCGCAGCATAGGTCACAAACGCCCGGGTGCCGTCCGGCGAAGCAAGCACCTGGTCGATCTGCGTCGGGGTGATGCCGGTCAGCGCCAGCTGGCGCAGCGTCGTGGGGATCGCAAGGGCCCCGGCAGTGCCCTCGTGGATGCCGGGGCAGGCGCCGATCGGGGCCACCGAACGGCTCGCGTCCGTAGTGGGGCTGTGCTCGATATCAAAGACCGCGGTGGTGTTGGCGCCCAGGATGTGCGCCCCGTCGAGGGTCGCCGCCAGGTGATCCACCGGATCGCCGGCCACCGTCGCCGCCAGCGGGTTCAACGTCACCGGGCTGGTGGTGGTGTCCGGGCAGAACGACCGGGCCGTCACCGGGTCGCCGCTCAGGAAAACCGCGACCGCGGGAATGGTGAGCGCAATGTCCGGGGAACAAAACGGTGTCAGGCCCTTGTTGTCGAGCTCGCAGCTGGCCGTCGGGCTGGCGCTGGTCAGGGGATACTGGCTCCAGCCGCTCACGACGTTATGGACGTAGAGTGCGTCGGGTCCGACGATGTACACATTTTTGCCGTCCGGCGAGTAGATGGCGTGCGTGCCCAGTCCGCCGATGCTGACGTTCGACGACGCGGTCGTGGAGCCGGTGGTCCCGGTGCCGCTTGCAGGGGTGTACAGGTAGATCACCTGCCGCAGCTGGTCCGCGATCACGACCTGGTTGTTTGCGGGCGACACGGCCAGCACCACGCCGGGCACGCTCGTATCCTGCGCCGTCAGGGTGCTTGAGGTGGCGCTGTAGATCATCACTTCCCGGTACGAGCCGAAGTAGAGCGTGCTCCCCGTAGGGTCGAGCACCATGGAGTTGGGCGGGTACGGCAGCAGCACCGGGGTTCCGCTCGTATTCAGGCTCAGGTCAAAAGGGGTGAACTGCTGCGACTCGGGCGACCCGGCCCAGAGCAGGGTGTTGCTGACCCCGGGCGAGTTGACCAGGATGGGATTGGCCACAATCGGGAGCCCGGTCCCAAAGGTGCCCAGCTGGTTCAAGGGCGTGGGATTGCAGTTCTGGCCCGTGGATGTGCCCGAAGAGCCGGCCGTGGTCGCGGTGGCCACTGCCGTGCCCGGCTGGCAGATCCCGGTGATGGCGGCGGTCCCGGGAAAGAGCGGCGTGACCGTCCCGGTGGTGTTGACGCTGATCAGCTGCGGCTGCGAAGAAGTGTAGTCCGGTCCCGAGTTGCCGGTAGGCGCGATCAGGACCCCGTTCGCATCCGTCAGCACCGAGGTGATGCTTTGCGGGTTGCCGGCCGTCACCGTGACCGCGCCATTGCTGCCCGTTTGCCCGGTGCTGTTCGGGAGCGAAAGATCAATCGTGACCGGCGGGCAGGTATAAAAATAGCCGGCCGCCGAGGTGGTGCCGCCGGAAGTCGCAGTGAGGCCGGCGATCGACGCCGTGATCACCGTGCCGCCCGGCTGGTTTGCGACCGTGGTGCCATTGGTGCCGAGCGGCGTGTTGGTGCCGTTGGTCGCATTGCTGGCCGCGATCACGCTGGTGTTGTTGATGGTCACCACCGAGGCCGTTTGCGCACTGTAGGTGATGGTGCCGACCAGGTTGGTGGTGCCATTGAGACCGGTTGGGATGGGCACCCCATCGTTGCCGTACACCGAGGTCTGCGCGGCCACGTTCGGGCCCGGCTGCTGCGACGACACGCAGGCGGCCGGCGGCTGGATGGCAATGGCGGAAATCTGCGGGTGCACGTACACGGTGACCGGGTTGCTGGTGTTGCCGCCGATGCTGGCCGTCACCGTCGCAAGGCCGCTTTGTGTCGGGGGCGTGCACACCGTGAAGTCCGGGATCCCACCCGGGCTCAGCCGGTTCCAGGTCCCGGCGCATACCGCGCCGGTGGGGCTGATGTCGGCCAGGTTCAGGTTGGTGCTGCCGTAGGTCGGCGCGCCCGTGGTCAGCCGCGAGCCCTTGCAGTTAAACGCCTGCGGGGTGCTGATCTGCCCGGTCTGGCCGTAGGCGAGCGAAAGGCCGGTTTGCGGCTGCGGCGCGGGGATCACGATGGAGGTGATGTCCGTGGTCTTGAGCCCGTAGCCCGCGTTGTTGCAGTAGGCGGCGACATTGGTCACGCAGCCTGTAACGGAAAGGCCGAATGGAAGCGCAAACAAAAGCATTGCCACAAGGGTGAAAAACCGCTGCATGAAACCTCCCCGCCTGCCGGAATGGTGCACAGGCGGTTGTTGCCACTCGCTCGTTTGGGATCGTGCAGGAGAAGAGTGCCGCGTTCAAAGTCTACCGCACCGGAGCGCGTGAGTTTCGGCGCGGCTTGCCGCGGCCTGCCCGGCGGCCTCCCCCTTACTGCAGCTGCTGGTTGAACCAGCGAATGGAGCGCTCCATCACGTCGCGCTGGTGCTCGGGGTCCACAAAGCCGTGCCCCTCGTTCGGGTACACGACCAGCGTTGTCGGCACATGGAAGGCCTTGAGCGCGTGCCAAAACTCAAAGCTTTGCGGCGCCGGGCACTCCCCGTCGCGGTCACCCACCACGATCAGCGTGGGCGTGGTGACCTGGTCCATGTAGTTGATCGCCGAGCTTTTCGCGTACACCGCCGGGTCCTTATAAACCGAAGCGCCAAAAAAGGGCGTCATCCACTGGTCGATCGAGTTTTCGCCGTAGTAGGACAACCAGTCCGCGATGCCGGCGCCGGCAACCGCGGCCCGGAAGCGGTGCGTTTGCGTGACCCCGAACATGGTCATAAAGCCGCCATAGCTCCACCCGGTCAGACCCAGGCGATGATCGTCAATGGCCGGAACCTGCTTTTCCACCGCGTCGACCCCGGCCAGGATGTCGCGGAGATCGCCGTAGCCGAAGTCCTTGATGTTGGCCTGCGTAAACCGTTCTCCCTCGCCGTAGGACCCGCGCGGGTTCGGCTCAAGCACAAAGTAGCCCGAAGCAGCCAGCGGGGCAGCCCCAAAGCCGGCGCGGGGCCAGCGCGGGGTCACGGCGGACGAAGGGCCGCCGTGTACCATCACGATCAGCCCGTAGCGCTTCCCAGGGTCATAGCCGGCGGGGTACAGCAGCCATCCCTGGACCTTGTAGCCTTCGCTGGTCCAGCGCACAGACTCGGCCTTGCCCCAGCTGGGGGTTTGCTGTGCATTCAGGTGGGTGATCGCCGGCAAGGGCTCGCGCGCAAGCGGGCCCGCGTACACTTCGGGCGCCCGGGCAAAGCTCGACGCCGCCCAGGCCGCGACCGCCCCATCGCGGGATACGGCGAAGGAGCCGGCCAGCCGCCCATCGCCGACCGAGTAGGGCAGGGTTTGCAGCTCATGCTTTTTGGCCAGGGGATTGCTGCTGCCGGGCTCGGGCATCGTGATCGCGTTCACTTCTTCCTCGCCGGCATCGATCGCGGTGGCCAGCATGGTGCCTGAAGGGAGCCAGTCGATCCACTGGTAGGAGACGTGCGCCGCCGGGGTCAGCGCCACCGGCGGGCTCGCCCCGTCGGCCGCCACCTGGTACAGGTCGCCGCCGGTCGCGCCCTGGTCGCTCATCAGCCCGCCGATCAGCGCAATCTGCTTTCCGTCCGGAGACCACTGCGGGACCGCGATCTGCAGGCCGTGCAGCGGGCCGTCCACCGTGTTCGGGTCCAGCACCACCTTTGGCTCGCTCCCAGCCGCGAGCGGCTCGGTGTACAGCTTTGCGATCCACCAGTTATTTTCGCCCGGCGGCGCCGCGGCAACAAAGGCAAGCTGCTGCGAGTCGGGCGCGAACGCAAACTCGTACACGTGGAGCCCGGGAGGGGTCGCCTGCCGCAGCTCGCCGGTCGCGGCATCGATGGTCGCGACCCGCTGGATTTCAAGCCCTTCCACGCCGATCTCGCCCGAAGGCGGCTTCATCGCGGCCAGGGCGCCGGAAGGCCGGGTCGCGCCTTCGACATACAACAGGGCCAGGGAGCGGCCGTCCGGCGCATACGCAAGCGCCTTGGCAAAGCCGTGGAGGGTGGTAAGCAGGCGCGGCTTGGCCCCGGGCTCGCCGGTTGTGAGCAAAACCTCCGGGGTGCCCTCGCAGTCGGCCAGCACCCCCAGGTGCGCGTTGTCCGGAGACCAGCTGAGCGACAACACTTCGCCCTTGCCTTTGCTGCACAACGTCAAGGGCCGGCCAGGGCTGCCGCCCGGCAGGGGCGCCACCACGAGCTCGCCGGCCAGCTCCATGGCCAGCTCCTTGCCGTTTGGCGACAAGGCCACGGCGCCCACACGCTTGGTTTGGCCCAGCTGCTGGAGCAGCGCCCCGGTAGCCGACCCCGGCGTTTGCGCAGTGAGCACGGTCGTGGAAGCAAGCAGAAGAAGGGCGCCGGCGTACCGAAGCAGGGAAGCCATGCGGTAGATGGTAGCAGCGCCCCGGGCCCTCGGCGTCGCCATCGGGCCGCCGGGCGAGCCCACCCCCTGCGAGTTGACGGGTACCCCGGCCCTTGCTACTCTAAGAAGGTTCTGCCATGGACGCAATCACGGTCAGCACGATGGACCGCGGGTGGAACAGGGTTCAGTATCTGGGTGCCGGGCCAAACGCCTGGCGTTGGTTTCCCATCCAGATGCCGCATTCGGCGACGGAACAGCCGAAGCGGCCATTCGCTCGCGACTGCGACACCGGCTACCTAAGCAGGCTATGCAGTCCAGGACTTTCGAAACGGAACCGAGGCTTTGCTGGCCCCGCGGTGGGCGAGGCAAACGCAGGGTCACCGTCGACGGTCATTCGCTGAAGCTTTGCTGTTTCCCGGGGTGTGCGGGTCCGGTCGTGGCACGCCCGGAGAAAAGCCTTTGCGGGCCGCGTGCTCGCAGGGGGGGCGCATCCGGTTTGTGGGTGTACCTGGTTTGATTTGGTTCAGGACGTGGCTTGCTGAGTGGTTTGCGTGAAGGAGCAGTGGTGCCGACATTTAGTCAGTTAGTTCGCAAGGGGCGTACGGCGCCCCGGTACAAAACGGCCTCCCCGGCTCTCCAGGGCTCGCCGCAGCGGCGCGGCGTGTGCACGCGTGTGTACACCCAAACGCCCAAAAAGCCAAACTCCGCGCTGCGCAAGGTGGCCCGGGTCCGCTTGACCAACGGGATCGAGGTCACGACCTACATCCCCGGCATCGGCCACAACCTCCAGGAGCACTCCATCGTGCTGATCCGCGGGGGCCGCGTCAAGGACCTGCCCGGGGTGCGGTACCACGTGGTGCGCGGCACGCTGGACTCGGTCGGCGTCGCCAATCGGAAGCAAAGCCGGTCCAAGTACGGAGCCAAGCGCGCCAAGGGCGGCGCCGCGGCAACGCCGGCCAAAAAGAAGTAAGCGCGGAAGGACAACACCTATGCCTAGAAAAGGTCATATCGCGAAACGGGAAGTTGCCGCCGACCCGGTCTACCAGTCGACGCTGGTCACCAAGTTTGTGAACTCGATGATGTGGGGCGGCAAAAAGTCTACCGCGCAGGGCATCTTCTATACCGCCATGACCAACCTCGAAGCCCGGGGGGGCGGCGATGACGCGCTCAAGCTGTTTAAAAAGGCGGTAGAAAACTGCAAGCCCCTGCTTGAGGTCAAGAGCCGGCGCGTGGGCGGCGCAAACTACCAGGTGCCGATCGAAGTGAACCCGGAGCGGCGCACCTCGCTCGCGATCCGGTGGCTGGTTACCTACGGCCGCGCCCGGGGCGAAAAAGGAATGGTGGACAAGCTGACCAATGAGCTGCTCGACGCAGCCAACGGCCGGGGCGCCGCCATGAAGAAGAAAGAAGATATCCACCGCATGGCGGAGGCCAACAAGGCTTTCGCGCACTACCGCTGGTAGTCGGAAGACCCGACCCCGGACGCCCGGGGTCGCGCGCACGTTCACCGCGCCCCCGGGGCGCACCAGACCTGAAGAGAGACACACCATGGCTCGCCAAGTACCGCTAAATCGTTGCCGGAACATCGGAATCATGGCGCACATTGACGCCGGAAAGACCACGACGACCGAGCGCATCCTGTTCTACACCGGCATCACCCATCGCATCGGGGAGGTGCACGAAGGCACCGCCACCATGGATTACATGGAGCAGGAACAGGAGCGCGGCATCACCATCACCTCGGCCGCGACCACCTGCACCTGGAACAACATCCGCATCAACATCATCGACACCCCCGGCCACGTTGACTTCACGGCCGAGGTCGAGCGCTCCCTGCGGGTGCTCGACGGGGCGGTGGCCTTGTTTGACTCGGTGTCCGGCGTTCAGCCGCAGTCAGAAACCGTGTGGCGCCAGGGCGACAAGTACAAGGTCCCGCGGATCTGCTTTGTGAACAAGATGGACAAGGCGGGCGCGGATTTTGAGTACGTCATCGAAACCATCCGCAAGCGTTTGGGCGCCAAACCGGTCGCGATCCAGATCCCCATCGGGGCCGAAGCCAAGTTTCAAGGCGTCATCGATCTGATCGAGATGCGCGCCATCGTGTGGAACGACGAAACCATGGGCGCCAAGTACACGGTCGAGCCGATCCCGGCCGACCTGCAAAAAAAGGCGGAAGCCTTTCGCATGCAGTTGATCGAGTCGGTGGCCGAGCACGATGACACCATGCTGGCGCAGTTTCTCGAAGGGGAAATTCCGAGCGCGGCCGAGCTCAAGGTCGGGCTGCGCAACGCCACCATCGGCATGCATGTGTTTCCCGTGCTGTGCGGCTCCTCGTTCAAGAACAAGGGAGTGCAAACCCTGCTTGACGCGGTGGTCGACTACCTCCCGAGCCCGCTGGATCTGCCGCCGGTGACCGGGATCGACCCTGCGGACCCGTCGCACGCGCTCACCCGCGAGTGCTCGGACGCGGCGCCCTTGTCGGCCCTGGCCTTCAAAATGATCAACGACCCGTTCGGCAAGCTTGCCTTTATCCGGCTCTACTCAGGCAGCCTCAAGACCGGCGACACCATCGAGAACCCCCGCACCGGCAAAACCGAGCGCGTGGGCCGGCTCGTGAAGATGCACGCCAACAAGCGGGAAGACATCACGGAAATCTACGCGGGCGACATTTGCGCTTGCGTCGGGCTCAAGGACATCAAGACCGGCGACACGCTGTGCCCGCCCAACGATCCGATCGCGCTCGGCGCCATCGACTTCCCGGAAACCGTGATCTCGGTGGCCATCGAGCCCAAAACCAAGGCCGACCAGGAGAAGATGGGCGTGGCGCTGGCCAAGCTGGCCGACGAAGACCCGACCTTTAAGGTCCGGACCGACCACGAGTCCGGGCAGACCATCATCTCCGGCATGGGCGAGCTGCACCTGGAGATCCTGGTTGACCGCATGAAGCGCGAGCACAAGGTCGAGGCCAACGTCGGCGAGCCGCGCGTCGCGTTCCGCGAAACCATCCGCAAGATCGCCGAAGCCGAAGGCAAGTACATCCGGCAGACCGGCGGCTCCGGCAACTACGGGCACGTCAAGATTCGCCTCGAGCCGAACGAGCCCGGCGCCGGCTTTGAGTTTGTCGACTCCATCAAGGGCGGCGTGGTGCCCAAGGAGTACATCAAGCCGACCGAGCAGGGTATCCGCGAAGCGCTGACCGGCGGCATCCTGGCCGGCTATGAGATGGTCGACTTCAAGGCGGTGCTCTACGACGGCAGCTACCACGACGTCGACTCCAACGAAATGGCCTTCAAGATCGCCGGGAGCATGGCGTTCAAGGAAGCGGCGCGCAAGGCGAGCCCGGTGCTGCTTGAGCCCATGATGGCGGTCGAGGTCACGGTGCCCGAAGAGCACATGGGCACCATCATCGGCGACATCAACTCGCGGCGCGGGCGCATCGAGGGCATGGAGCACGCGGGCGGCTCGCAGGTGATCAAGGCCATGGTGCCGCTCAAGGAGATGTTCGGCTATGTCAACGACATCCGCTCCTCGACCCAGGGCCGGGCCAGCTATTCCATGCAGTTCGCGCGCTACGAAGAAGCGCCCAGGATGATCTCGGAAGAGATCATCGGGCGCAACCAGGGGCAGGGCAAGTAAACCCCCGGACCTTCACGGCAGACGGGGACAGGGACCACAAGGGATTACGGGATTACGGGATTAAGGAGACGCAATGGGCAAGGAAAAGTTTGACCGCAGCAAGCCGCACGTAAACGTGGGCACGATCGGGCACATTGACCACGGCAAGACGACCTTGACGGCGGCGATCACCAAGGTGTTGTCCAAGCACAACCCGAACAACAAGTTCCGGAGCTTTGACACCATCGACAACGCGCCCGAGGAGCGCGAGCGCGGCATCACCATCGCCACCTCGCACGTTGAGTATGAGACCAGCAAGCGCCACTACGCGCACGTTGACTGCCCGGGGCACGCGGACTACATCAAGAACATGATCACGGGCGCCGCGCAGATGGATGGCGGCATCCTGGTCGTTGCGGCTACTGATGGGCCGATGCCTCAAACCAAGGAGCACGTGCTTCTGGCCCGCCAGGTCGGCGTCACCTACATCGTCGTGTTCTTGAACAAGTGCGACGCGGTCGATGACGAAGAGCTGGTCGATCTGGTCGAGATGGAAGTGCGCGAGCTCTTGTCGAAGTACAACTTCCCCGGCGACGACGTGCCGGTCATCCGGGGCTCGGCGCTCGGCGGGCTGAACGGCGAAGCGCAGTGGGAAGCCAAGATCGACGAGCTGATGGAGGCCGTGGACCAGAACGTGCCGCTGCCGGCGCGCGCCATTGAGCTGCCGTTCCTGATGCCGATCGAAGACATCTTTTCGATCTCGGGCCGCGGCACCGTGGTGACGGGGCGCATCGAGCGGGGCAAGGTCAAGGTGGGCGAGGAAGCCGAGATTGTGGGCTTCCGCGAAACCCGCAAGACCGTCGTCACGGGCGTCGAAATGTTCAAAAAGCAGCTCGACGAAGGCATGGCCGGCGACAACGCGGGCTTGCTGTTGCGCGGCGTGGCCAAGGAAGATGTGGAGCGCGGCATGGTGCTTGCAAAGCCAGGCTCGATCAAGCCGCACACCAAGTTCCGGGGCGAGATTTATGTGCTGTCGAAGGAAGAAGGCGGCCGCCACACCCCGTTCTTTAATGGCTACCGGCCGCAGTTCTACTTCCGTACCACAGACGTGACCGGAACGGCCAAGCTGCCGGAAGGGACCGAAATGGTGATGCCGGGCGACAACATCGCGCTTGAGATCGAGCTGCACACCCCGGTCGCAATGGAAAAGGGGCTTCGGTTTGCCATCCGCGAGGGCGGGCGCACCGTCGGGGCAGGCACGATCTCCGAGATTTTGGCTTAGAAGCTCCTGGCCTAAGGGG
>CALMAN010000033.1 GCA_937859835.1 uncultured Acidipila sp.
GGCGTTGCGTCCGACGGCCAGCGGTTTGTTTCCACCGTAGCTGCCATCTACAAGGTCGACGGCCAGCACATTTCCAGCCGCAGTGAGTTCATCTTTGCTCCGGCCCAGCTGAGCGGGATGCCGGTGGTCTGGTACGCGGCCATGCACATGCAGCCCAGCCGCATTGCCGAGTTGCAGCGCGCGCTGTTTGCGCACTACCCAACGGTGACCGCCATCAACATCGCGGACATCCTCGAGACCATTCAACAGGTGGTTGGGCAGATCACGATTGTGATTCGCTTCCTGGCCGGCTTTTCCATTCTTTCCGGCATGGTCATCCTGGCTTCGAGCGTGGCCAGCACTCGCTTCCGGCGCGTGCGCGAGGTCGTGGTGCTCAAAACGCTTGGCGCTACCCGGCCGCGCGTTGCCGGCGTGTTCTCGATTGAGTTCCTGGTGCTGGGCTTGTTGGCCGGACTTACGGGCGCGGTCTTTGCCAACGGCATGTCGCGGCTGCTGCTCCATGTCGCCGAGGTGCCTTTTGTTTCGGATACGACGGCCGACACCGCGGGTGTGCTGCTGACTGCGTTTCTCGCCGTGGTCACCGGTTGGGCGGCCAGCTTCCGGATCCTCGGGCAAAAGCCCCTCGAGGTGCTGCGCGAAGAGTAAACAAGCTCTCCTGCTTTGGCCCGGCCTTGACTCCATCGCATGGCGTTTCTCGAAGGGTTGGTGGAGAGCGCATCCAATGCGTTCGGGTGCTCTTAGGGCAGCCCGATTCCTTAAGGAGGGCACGCGTGAGGGGGCATCCATGACCTGGCAGGCGGCAATGCGCGGCATAGCGGCTGGAGCGGTAGGTGTGGCTGCCATGACGCTGGCCGAGAAGGCAGAACAGCGGGTGACCGGCCGTCCGAACTCCTACGTCCCGGCGCACACCCTGGAGCGGCTGTTGGGACAGCCGGCAAAGGCAGACAGCGAACGCCTGGGCATGAACTGGGCGATGCACTGGGGTCAGGGTATCCTGCTGGGCGCAGTGCGCGGGCTGATGGCGGAAGCAGGCGTGCGTGGGCCGGTCGCTTCGTTTCTCCATCTCAACCTGCGTCTCTTGAACGACCAGACTCTGGAAAACGCCACCGGCGTCGGCGCGCTGCCCTGGACATGGCCGGTGGATGAACAAGCGATCGACCTGCTCGGCAAAGGGGTTTACGCGTTTGTCACCGGGGCTGTGGCGGATCACTGGATCGCGGGGCCGAAAGAGATGCCCGAGCCGCGCAGGGCGTGGGCAGATCGATGAACGCCGTCTACGCCCCTGAGCCGGCTTGCCGGCTGTGCCCCTGCTGGAAGTAAGCCCATGCGACGCCTCCTGCCGGCAACCCTTCTCCTTGCCGTTATTTTCATTACCCCTGCCGCCGAGGCATGTACCGTGTGCCACTCGCGCGCCGGCTCCTTGCTGCGCGCCGGCTTGTTTGCGGGGCATTTCTTTCCCACGCTCGGCCTGGTGCTGCTGCCGTGTCCGGTGCTCGTTCTGGCTATTCTGCTGATCCACTTTGCCGTGCCCCTGTTCCCCGTCGCTTCAGGGAATGGGGGCGAAGGCCGGCCGCGGCGATGAAGCAGGCAGATGCGCTGCGGCCTCTCGTCACGGCAGGAACCACGATCGGGGTAGGCATGGGTGGCTTTGTGGATGGCATCCTGTTTCACCAGATCCTGCAGCTGCATAACATGCTGTCCAACCGTGTGTTGCGCGACAGCCTCGTGAATGAGCAGATCAACATGTTCTGGGACGGCCTTTTTCACGCGTTTACCTGGTGCGCGGTGGCCGCGGGCATCGCTCTTCTATGGCGAGCCGTCACCCGGAAGGGAGCCTTGCTTTCAGGCCGGGTGTTGTGGGGCTCCATCCTGCTTGGCTGGGGACTGTTCAACCTGGTAGAAGGCGTCATCGATCATGAAGTGCTGCAGCTTCACCACGTCTACCAGAACAGCAACCACCTGCTGTGGGACGCCGTGTTTCTCGCCGCGGGCGCTGCGCTGGTCCTTGCCGGGGCGTCCCTGATTCAGCGTGGGCTCGCCCTGGGGCAAACCGCATCGTCGAGCTGAGGGAGTCAAACCGCGGGCGGGTAGGGAAGCGGGAAAAAGCACCCGGCAGGCTGCGGGCGATGGTTGCCCCCCAGGGATTCGAACCCCGATATGCTGAGTCAGAGTCAGCTGTCCTACCATTGAAC
>CALMAN010000034.1 GCA_937859835.1 uncultured Acidipila sp.
CGCTTGGACCAGCCGTGGGCCGCTCCGGTAAACTCGTGGGCGGGCCCACCTAAACGCATGTCATCCTTGTTCACCCTCACCCTGCTGCTGCTCCAGGCCGATCCCGACGCCGGTACGCCGCCGCCACCCGTGAGCGAGCACGGCTCGGCCATTCTGGAGGTGCTCGCAAACTCCGGCCCCATCGCGCTCACGGTGCTGGGCATTCTTCTCCTCGCGAGCCTGTACTCGTGGGCCATTATCCTTGGAAAGCTGGGCAGCTTTCGCAGCGCCCGGGCGCAAAGCACGCGCTTTCTGCGCGCCTTTCGCAAGGCGGCGCGGCTGCAGGAGATCGCGACCGTCAGCGAGCAGTTCAAGCCGAGTCCTCTGGTTTCGGTTTTTGACGAGGTGTACGAAACCTACCGCCGGCAGACCGGGGGCGCCGGGCCCCCGCGCAACACCACCGCGCTGGAGCGGTCGGCCCAGACGGCTTCGAGCGAGGCCCTCACCGTGCTGGAGCACCGGCTGACCTGGCTTGCGACCATCGGGGCCATCTCGCCCTTTATCGGTTTGTTCGGTACCGTGATGGGCATCATTGATGCGTTTCACGGCCTCGGAACGGCGGGCGCGGCGACCCTGCGCGCCGTGGCCCCGGGGGTTTCCGAAGCGCTGATTACGACTGCGGCCGGGCTGGTCGTTGCCGTACCCGCCGTCGTTGCCTACAACCAGTTCACCGCGCGCTGCCGCGAGTTCGGCGCCCGCAACGACGACTTCGCCCGCGAACTGCTGAACTCGCTTGAAGAGGTGCAGCTGCGCCCGGGCCAGGACCCTCGTCAGGGCGGAAGCGGAGCCGATCCGCGCCAGGAGTTGGCAGAACGGGAGTCCGCGCGTGGCGTTCACCACTAGGGAAGGCCATACCCGGACCGCGCTTGCGGAAATCAACATCACCCCCCTGGTCGATGTGGTCCTGGTGCTGCTCGTCATCTTTATGCTGACCGCGCCGGTGCTGCAATCGGGCATTGACGTATCGGTCCCGAAGACGCGCACGGTGAAGGAAGTGACCGAGCAGCGTGCCGTCGTGACCATCGACCGGCAGCAGCGCGTGTTTCTGGGCGAAGCGCCCGTGAACCTGGCCGAGCTGCCGGGAAAGCTGCGCAGCCCCGACCCGGCGCACCAGGTCATTTATCTCCGGGCAGACGAAAAGGTTCCCTTTGGCGCTTTCGCTTCCGTGATGGACGCAGTCAAACAGGCGGGCATCACGAATATCTCGATCGTCACCCAGCCTCTTGGGCAGAAGTAAATGGCACTGCGCTCCCCAGAGATCGACTTTGGCAGAAGCTACCGGCAAAGCGAGCCGCTAGGCAAACCCGCGCTCGGGTCGCTGCTGCTCCACGCCGGCGTTTTTGCGTCGCTGTTCCTTGCGGCGCTGCTTATCGCGCACATCCACGGCAATGCCTGGGGCAATCGCAGCGATACCCAGGGAGCCATCCAGGCGACCATGGTGAGCGCGGCGCCGGCGATCCCGCTGCCGCGGGACGAGCAGCCGACCAAGGAGGTGCTCGCCACGGAAACGCCCAGTCCCGCGCCGGCGCCGCCTGCGCCCAAGGCCGCGCAGGCTGACGCCGCGGACTCGATCCCGATCGCTTCGAAGCAGGCGGCCAGGATTGAGCCGAAAAAGCAGGTCGAGCAGCCCAAGCCGCTCCGGGTGCCGGTGCAGCACGTGCCGCTCGTGCCCGCGCCCCCCCACGCGGAGCAGATCCGGTCCAACAATCGCGCCACCTACGGCGAGGCCGCGCCGGCCGCGGTGCCTCGCTCGCTGGCCCAGGCCAGCCCCGCGCAGCAGGTCAACGTGCAGGGCGGCAACTTCGGCGCGCTGTTTCCCTGGTACGTCGATCTGATCAAACGGCGCACTGCGCAGAACTGGTACAAGCAGGAAGTGGACCCGGGCACCCGGGACGGCGCGCGCGTGTACCTCACCTTTACCGTGCATCGCGACGGCTCGCCGAGCAACGTAAGCGTGCAGCAGTCAAGCGGCTCCCCAACGCTCGACAGCTCGTGCGTGCGCGCTGTGGAGCGTACCGATACGTACGGCCCCCTGCCCGGTGGGTACAGCGGGTCCACGTTGCTGGTGCAGTACTATTGTGAGCAGTCCGGACGCTAGCTCTGGCCGCATGAGACGAATGAACACGATCCAAAAACTCTTTTGTGGCGCGTCGTGCGCCTTTCTTTGCCTTGCTCTTCCCGCTTTGGCGCAGGACTGGGTGCGCACGGGTACCAACCTAGGCGCGCAGCGCATCCGGCTGGCTGCGGCGAACTTCAAGTCCGGCACCATGAGCCCCGAGGAAAGCACGCTCAAGCAGGTCTTTGATCAGACCCTTTTTGCCGACCTGACCAACGCTGGCATCTTCGACATGGTTTCCAAGTCGATCGCGCCGCCGCTTACGCCAGGCTCGCAAAGCGATGTGCAGCTTTCCGCCTGGTCCGCGCCCCCTTCGGGCGCCGAAATGCTCGCCTTCGGTACCTTTTCAATCAACAGCGGCCAGCTTTCGGTCACTGGCTTCCTGGACGACACAAAGAACACCGGGAGCCCGCAGGTGCTGGGCAAGCAGTATGCCGATGCCGCGTCCGACACCAACGCCCGCCGCATCGCCCACCGCTTTGCCGATGAAATCATCGAGCGGCTGGGCGGCATCCCGGGCATTGCCGAAACCACGATCTACTACGTTGGGGCGCAAGGCGGCGACAAAGAAATCATGGCCATGGACTACGACGGAGCCAACCCCCGGCAGCTGACGCACCTGGGCACCCTGTCGCTGTCGCCGCACGTTTCGCCGGACAACGCCCGGGTCGCCTTTTCCTCGCTGGGCAAAGCAGGCTGGTCGATCCGCGTCTTTTCGCTCGACCTCGATCGCGCCGTCGCCTTTGCGTCGCCTGCCGGTACCACCCTTTCTCCTGCCTGGTCGAGCAACGGCGAGCAGCTGGCGTTCTCCTCGGACCGCACCGCCGGCGACTCCGAGATTTACGTCGCCAATGCAAGCGGCAGCGATGTGCGCCGGCTTACGAGCTTTCACGGACCCGACGTGTCGCCCTGCTGGAACCCAAAGACCAATGGCCAGATTGCCTGGGTAAGCGGCCGGAGCGGCCTGCCTCAGATCTACATCATGGACTCCGACGGCGCCAACGTGCAGCGGATGACCGACTCGGGCTACGCGACTTCGCCGTCCTGGTCGCCGAACGGGCAGTTTCTCGCCTTTGCGTGGAATCGCAAGTACGGCCCCGGCGCCCCGGGCGGCCAGGATATCTACATCATGGATGTAGCCAGCAAGCGCTGGATCCAGCTGACCCACGAAGCCGGCCGCAATGACTTTCCCACCTGGTCGCCCGACGGACGCCACATTGCGTTTCAGCGCGAAGGCGCGGGTGGCTCCCAGATCTGGACCATGCTCGCCGACGGCACTGAGCAACAGCCGCTCACCCACGGCGGCAGCTTCTCGCAGCCCAACTGGAGTTCGAAGTGAGGGCCGCGCCCGGCTTCCGCGCCAGCTCCAACACTGATCGCAAGGAGATCCCGGTGCCGACTACCGTACCCAGCATCCCCCGCCTCTTCCGCACGTCCGTACACGCTGCTTCCATGCTCGGCCTGGCCGCGCTGCTTGGCATCGCTG
>CALMAN010000035.1 GCA_937859835.1 uncultured Acidipila sp.
GCCTGGATTTTGCCCTGCCGCATCAGGGTGGCGGCCATGTTGTCGCTGAGCACGGTGGTGGGGATGCCGTCGTGCATCATCTCCCAGGCAGTGAGGCGAGCCCCCTGCAGAAAGGGGCGCGTCTCGTCGGCGTACACGCGGATCGCCGCGCCCTGCGCCACCGCGGAGCGAACCACGCCAAGCGCGCTGCCGTAGCCGCAGGTGGCCAGGGCGCCGGCGTTGCAGTGGGTGAGCACGCCGCCCTGCCGCGGCAACAAGGGAGCGCCGTGCGCGCCCATGGTCTTGCAGGCGGCGATGTCTTCGCTGTACATAGTTTGCGCTTCAGCGATCAGCCCGGCGCGCAGGCTTGCCACCGTGGCGCCGGGCGCGGCGGCCAGGGTGTTGAAGCGGTCGCGCATGCGGGCGATCGCCCAGAAAAGATTAACCGCTGTGGGGCGAGTGGCTGCCAGGGTCGCGCAGATCTCCTCAAATGCGGGCCGCAGCGCAGCAATGCTCCCGGCGCTGCTGCCGGCCACGCCCAGGGCAACTCCCATCGCCGCGGAAACGCCGATCGCGGGCGCGCCCCGGACGACCATGGTGGTAATCACTTCCGCCACTTCGCGGTAGGTGGTCGCCAGCACGTAGGTTTCTTCCAGCGGCAGCTTGGTCTGGTCCAGAAAACGAACGCCGCCCTCGGTCCACTCCAGTGTGGGAATCATGCCCCCAGTGTACCGGGAGAGTGAGGCGGCCGGCGCGCAGTCTCGCTTGGCGCGCCGTGCCAGGGTGTCGAGCGTGGCCCGCGGCCGATGGAACCGGCGGAGCGGCAGTGGACGTTACCGGAATACTCCCTTGGCTGAGAATTTTTCGCTCCGTCGCGCGAAAAGCTGCGGCAAGCTGCCGATAGAAGGGCATGGATGCGGTTCAAGGTATCTGTCCTCCAAGATCCACCCAGGGCCTGGCTCGGCTTGGCGGGTCGCCCGCTGTTTTCCACGAAACCCACGCCACGCGCAGCAGCGGGGAACTGCAGTCAGAACTCGACGCCGCGCATGCCATGCTCGAAACCAGCTCGCTCATCCTCGAGTCGGTGGGAGAAGGAATTCTTGGTCTTGACGGCAATGGCCTGACGACGTTTGCAAACCCGGCCGCCGTAGCGATGACAGGCTGGCAGGTGCAGGATCTGATTGGGAACGTGCAGCATGAGCTGCTCCATCACTCTCACGCGGATGGCCGGCCATACCCGCGGGAAAAGTGCCCCATCTACATGGCGCTGCGGGATGGACGTGTTCATCGGAGCGACAGCGAGGTGTTTTGGCGGAAAGACGGCACCTCGTTTCCGGTCGCCTACACCAGCACGCCGATTCTTCGTGACGGCAAGCCGGTTGGCGCCGTGGTTCTGTTTCTGAATATTTCAAAGCGAAAGCGGCGGGAAGAATGGGAAAAAAGTAGAAACCAGATTTTTGCCGCGATCACAAGCCACGCCAAGCTGGAAACAACGCTGGCTTTGATCGGGGAAGCCTTTGCGGCGCTTCACCCGGGAAAGCCGATCGCCATCCTGCTTCGCGAGGCAACCAGGCTCAACCTGGTGGCTAACGTAGGGCTCCCCAGCGCTGTCCAGGATCTTTTCGCTGCCGGCCAGGGACTGGCGGCGGACTGGCACGAGACTTCGGTTTGCGCCCGCGCTGCTGAAAAAGGCGAAACCATTCGGGCCCGACGGGAAGAGGTCCATGCCGGCGCGCTGCCTTACCGGGAGCTGGCCGAGTCTGGCTACCGCTCCTGCTTGGCCGTCCCCCTGCTTTCCGGATCGCAGCAGGTGCTCGGAACAGTGGCGGTTTTTTCAAACCAGGATGGCGGTCCGGACGATGAAGAAACCAAGGCGGTCGACCGCGCCTGTGAGCTGGCGCGCTTGGCGATTGAACACAGTCAGCTTCATGCGCAGCTGCTGCGCCAGTCGCAACATGACTACCTGACCAGTCTTCCCAACCGTTTGCTGCTTGAGGACCGGTTGGAGCAGGCGCTGCGGCAGAGTCGGCGCCAGGGCACCATGGTAGCCGTCTGCTACCTCGACCTTGACCGGTTCAAGCAGGTCAATGACACGCTAGGGCACAGCGTGGGAGATGCTTTTCTGCAGCATGTGGCAGGGGTTCTCAAGAGGAATCTGCGAGAAATCGACACCGTCGCACGGCAGGGTGGCGACGAATTTATCGTGGTCCTCCCTAGCCTCAGCTCGGAAAAGGAAGCCGAAGAAACCTGCGAGCGCGTTCTTGCGGACTTGCGCAAGCCCGTGACCATCGGCAGGCATACGCTTACGCCAACCGCCAGCCTCGGCTTCAGCATGTACCCCGAATGTGGTGCATCCGGGCCGATGCTGCTCCGCAATGCAGACTTTGCCTTGTACGCGGCAAAGCAGGCCGGAAGGGACCGGGTGCAGCGCTACCAGCGATCCCTTGGCGAAAAGCTCTCAAAGGAGATGGAACTCCAGAAGGAGCTCCGTGGCGCGCTCGAAAGGAAGGAGTTTTTCGTTGCATACCAGGCTTTGTACAGCAGCGGAAGGCAGCTTCGCGGCTTTGAAGCCCTTCTGCGCTGGCAACATCCTCAGCTGGGACTTGTGAGCCCTGAGTTGTTTGTTCCGCTCGCTGAGGAAAACGGCCTGATCCTTCCCATCGGTGAGTGGGTCCTCACCGAAGCATGCCGGGAGGCGGTCGACTGGAATCGTGGACGAGCCAAACCCTTGCAGATGTTTGTAAACATTTCGAAGAAACAGCTGGCCCGGCAGGAGTTTCCGAGAACCGTTGCCCGCATCCTCGAACACAGCGGTCTCGCCCCGCACTTGCTGGAGCTGGAAGTCACCGAGGGCTGCGTTCTCGCAGATCCGGAGGTGGCCGCGATGCGCCTTCGCGAGCTGCGTGATCTGGGCGTCGGCATCTCGATCGACGATTTTGGCACGGGTCACTCCTCCTTCAGCTGTTTGCAGCAGCTGCCGGTCAACACCCTCAAAATCGACCGCTCCTTTATCGCCAGACTCGATGGGACAGAGACCGGTTCGGCGATCATTCAAGCCATCGTCGCGCTTGCCAGGCAGCTTGGCCTGCAGACGGTTGCCGAGGGGGTGGAAACAGACCTGCAGATGGAAGAGCTGCGGGAGATACACTCCGGCCTTGTGCAGGGCTATCTGCTCGCAAAGCCGCTTGCTCCGGATGCAGTACGCCGCCTGCTCGACGAGGGCAAGTGATCGGCTGTGGAGCAGGGGCACCGTACCGCGTTCCGTTTGCAGCGCTCTAGGCTCGGCCTGCTCTACGGTCCGAGCTGCTACTCGTTGCCTGCGCATCGGCATGTGCAGGAACGCATCCAGTGTCGCTCGTCCAGCAGCACCGGCGTCCTGCGTGCCGCTCTGGTTTTCCGGCAGTGCAGGGCGGCCTGCCCCGCCCCGGCCGCATTCCGAGGGGACGTTACTCTCGGAACCTGTAATTGTGAACGGCATGTGTCGATAGTGAAGCCACAACAACAGCAGTGACGAATGCTCGAGTCGCGGTCGTCTGCTCCATGTGCGTCGGCGTCTTGGCGGCCTTCAACGAGGTGCGCACGGACGAGCTGCGCCCCATGGGCTCCGAGCGCTTCTGGAAGTGTTGGATTGGTCTCGGGGGTACCGCGTGGATTTGGACGAGGAAGTACGGGAGTTCCTGATTGAGTGTAATGAGAACCTGGCGAACCTCGACCGGGAAGTCGTACTCCTTGAGCAGCGCCCAAAAGACGCGAAGTTGATCGCGAGTGTTTTTCGTACGTTTCACACCATCAAGGGAACGTGCGGCTTTTTTGGTTTCAGCATTCTGGGCGCTGTGACCCACATCGCTGAGAACATCCTTGATCAGGTACGGAGCAGCCAGCGAGAACTCACGCCAGAGCTTACCTCGCTCATCCTTCAAACCGTGGACGCGATCAAGGCGCTCCTGTCGGAGATAGAAAGCGAGGGTTGTGAAGGCAAAAATGAATACCACGACCTGCGCAAGCGGCTCACCGATGCCTTCCAGTACGCCACCACTGCCCCCGATGCGCAAAGCGCTTGTGCCGAGCCTGAGCCGAGCGTCAAGAGTCCTGCGGAGCCGGTGGCGGAGCTTCCGCCGCAGATGCAGCAGGCGCCGGTTGCGGAACCGCCTGCCGTCGCCGCTACGGCGCCAATGAAAGAGGTGGAAGCCAGCGTTCCGAGCGATGAGGCTGGCTCCCAGAAGCACTCCGTTGTGCTCGACTCGACCATCCGCGTTGACGTCGGACTGCTCGACAAGCTCATGAACCTGGTCGGCGAGCTGGTGCTTGCCCGCAACCAGCTGCTCCAGGGCACCTCCGGGCAGGACGGCGTGCTGATTCGCACCGTGCAACGGCTCAACGTAATCACCAGTGAACTGCAGGAAGGCGTCCTCAAGACGCGCATGCAGCCGATCGGCGTCGTGTGGAACAAGCTGCCGCGTGTGATTCGCGACCTGGCTGCGGAATGTGGCAAAAAGATCAACATCGAGATGGAAGGCGCCGAAACCGAGCTCGACAAAACCATCATCGAGGCCATCAAGGACCCCCTGACGCATATCGTCCGGAACTCTTGCGATCACGGCGTCGAGATGCCGGAAGTGCGCCTGGGCAAGGGCAAGCCGGCAGAAGGCCTGGTGCTGCTCCGCGCGTTCCATGAGGGAGGTCACGTCAACATCGAGATTTCGGATGACGGCGGCGGTCTTAACCCCGAAAAGCTGAAAGCGCGCGCCATCCAGAAGGGGCTTATCCGTAGCGAGCAGGCGGCAATGATGACAGAGCGCGAGGCCGTGCACCTTGTCTTCATGCCTGGATTTTCAACCGCCGAGCAGGTAACCAAGATTTCTGGCCGGGGCGTCGGCATGGATGTCGTCAAGACAAACATTCAGAAGATCGGCGGCATCGTAGACATCTTCAATCGCCCGGGCGCTGCCGGCTCAACAGTAAAGATCAAGATCCCGCTCACGCTCGCCATTATCCCGGGCCTGATCATCAAGGCACACGCCGGCGGAGCCGGCGAGATGGCCGGGGAAGAACATCGGTTCGTCATCCCGCAAGCAAACCTGATTGAACTTGTCCGGCTCGACCGGGAAGAAGACCGTAAGCAGATCGAGTATGTAAACGGCATCCCCGTGTACCGGCGCCGCGGGCAACTCCTGCCCCTTACCTATCTGAACAGCGTACTGGGCATGGATGATTGCATTTTCCCTTCATCGGATGCAGTGAATATCGTGGTGCTCCAGGCAGAAGACCGGCCTTTCGGGCTGGTGGTGGACGGCATCTTCGACACGCAGGAAATTGTTGTGAAGCCGCTCGGCAAGCGCCTAAAAGGCTTGAGCTCCTACCTTGGTGCCACCATCATGGGCGACGGCCGCGTGGCACTGATCCTGGATGTTCCGGGCCTGGCGCGGCTTGCAGGCATCGTCTCTCAAGCTCGCGACGCGAAGCGGCACGAAGCGTCAACAGCGGACACTTGCCCCGAAGTACGGCAGACCTTCTTGATCTTCCGAGCCGGCAGCTTTCAGCGACTTGCTGTCCCGCTCGCGCTCGTGTCCCGGCTGGAACAGTTTCCACGCAAAACCGTCGAGCTGGCTTCAGGCCAGCCTGTACTGCACTATCGCGAACGCATTCTCCCGCTGCTCTACCTGAGCAAACTGCTTGACCCTGGCAGCGAAAGCGGAGGCGCCGGGAGCGAGACGATCCAGATCATCGTCTTCGACGAGGGCACCAGGCGCGTCGGCATCGTGGTGGACCAGATCGTCGACATCGTCGAGGAAGCTGTGACCTTTACGCAAAGCAGCACGCACGTGGGCCTGCTTGGCTCGGCGGTCATCGGGGGCACCATCACAGACCTGATTGATCTCCATATGCTGCTGCGTGAAGTTTCTGGCAGCGGGTCTCTGACGTACGACCTGGAGGCGAACGCGCTGAACACGCTGCTCATCGTCGACGAGTCCCCCCTTGAAGCCACCATGCTTCGTGGCTACCTGGAGATGTGTGGCTATGCGATTGCGGATGCTGGCTGCCTCAAGGACGCCCTGGAGTTTCTGCACGCGTTTCCTCGCACCGATCTTGTCATCGCATCTTTGAGCCTGCGAACGCAGATCGGGCCTGACCTGCTTGCTGCGGTGCGCGCAACGCCCGCACTGCGCCACATACCTGTCTTGGCGATCACAAGAGATCAGGCGACGGCTTCGCGCGGCCAGCACTTGGATGGGGAGTTGCACTTCGACGGGCTTGAAGATGCTGACGATCGAGCGCAGCTGCTGCAAACCATCCGCCAACTTCTTCGCGTCCGGCGGGAGCCGGTCACCGCAGTCGGAGCAGGCCATGGCCGATAAGGATCTGCTCGCTGGCGACCTGGGAGAGACCAGGCAGTTTGCCACCTTCCATGTAGGGGACCTGTTCTTTGGCATCGAGGCGATCCGGGTACAGGAGGTCATCCGGCACCAGGAGATGACACCTATCCCGCTCGCACCCCCTGCCATACAAGGCTTGATCAATCTTCGCGGGCAGATTGTCACTGCGGTCGACACCCGTCGCATGCTGGCCCTGCCACCGCCGGCAGTTGGAAAGCGGCCGATGAACATCATCATCAAGGCTGAAGATGGCGCCGTCAGTCTGCTTGTGGATGAGATTGGCGATGTACTCGAAGTGCCCTTGAACTCGTTTGCTCCGGTACCCGATAACGTCCCTGCACCCCAGCGCGACCTCGTCGCCGGTGTGTACAAGCTAAGACACCAACTTATGCTCGCTCTGGATTCCGAGCGGCTCTTGGAAAACGCCTGCCACTAGGCAGCCCAGCTACTTTCTGACGGAGAACACCATGGCTACTGCAACTCGCAAACCCACTGCCGACCGCATCCCGGCTACGACGCCGCCCAGGGTAGCTGCCCCTTCACGCAATGGCAACAGCAAGAGCGCCGAGCGTCATCTGCTCGCCACCCTTGCCGCCATCAGCACCACCCAGGCAGTCATCGAGTTCCTGCTGGACGGCACCATTGACGCCGCGAACGACAACTTTCTGAACACAATGGGCTACCGGCTGGACGAAATCAAGGGCAAGCACCACAGCATGTTTGTGGAGCCTTCCGAAGCGCAAGGTCGTGAGTACCAGATGTTCTGGGATCGGCTGCGGCGTGGCGAGCACCAGACCGCGGAGTTCCGCCGCCTGGCGAAAGGTGGCCGCGAAGTCTGGATCCACGGCTCCTACACCCCCTTGCTTGATGGCAATGGCCAGCCCTACAGGATCGTGAAATGTGCTACTGACATCACCGAACAGAAGCGGCTCAACGCGAACTTCGAGAGTCAGCTCAGGGCCATCAGTAAGTCGCAGGCAATCATCGAATTTAAGCTCGACGGCACCATCCTGACCGCGAACGACAACTTCCTCAAGCTCATGGGCTACTCGCTTGCTGAGATCAAGGATCGCCATCACAGCATCTTTGTAGATAAGGACACAAAGGTGAGTGAGGAGTACCGGGCTTTCTGGGAAACCTTGAACACGGGTGAGTACCAGTCAGCCGAGTACAAGCGTGTAGCCAAAGGTGGAAGGGAAGTCTGGATCCAGGCCTCTTACAACCCCATCTTTGACGCCAGCGGCAAGCCCTACAAGATCGTCAAATTTGCCTCGGATGTGACCGAGCAGAAGCGGCTCAACGCGAACTTCCAAAGCCAGGTGAAGGCGATCAGCAAGTCGCAGGCCGTCATCGAGTTTCTCCTGGATGGAACGATCATCACGGCCAACGATAACTTCCTCAAGCTGATGGGCTACACGCTGGCTGAGGTGAAAGACCGCCACCACAGCATGTTTGTCGACAGGGATTACAAGGAGACCGACGAGTACCGCGAGTTTTGGGAAGCGCTCGGCCGGGGCGAGTACCACACGGCCCTGTACAAGCGCCTAGGCAAACGTGGGAAGGAAGTGTGGATTCAGGGCTCTTATAATCCCGTCTTTGACGCGAACGGCAAGCCCTACAAAGTCATCAAGTTTGCCTTGGACGTGACCGAGCAGAAGCAGCTCAACGCCAACTTCCACAGTCAGATTCTAGCCATCAATAAGTCGCAAGCTGTCATCGAGTTCAATCTCGATGGAACCATCATCACCGCGAATGACAATTTCCTGAAAACCATGGGGTACACGCTCGCCGAGATCAAGGATCGTCACCACGGCATCTTTGTCGACAAGGACTTCCGGGCCAGCGATGAGTACCGGGACTTCTGGGAGGCGCTTGGACGGGGCGAGTACCAGTCGGGCACCTACAAGCGCCTGGGTAAAGGCGGCAGGGATATCTGGATCCAGGGCTCGTACAATCCCATCTTTGATGCGAACGGAAAAGCCTACAAAGTCGTCAAGTTCGCGATTGATGTAACCGAGCAGACACGCGTGAATGCTGACTTCCAAAGCCAACTCAAAGCCATCAGCACCTCGCAGGCGGTTATTGAGTTTGAGCTCGATGGAACCATCATCACGGCTAACAGCAACTTCCTGGAAGCCATGGGCTACACGTTGGCTGAGGTTCAGGGGCGCCACCACAGCATGTTTTGCGAGAAGGAGCTCAAGCATAGCGTGGAGTACCGGGAGTTCTGGCAGGCTCTCGCCCGTGGCGAGTACCAGTCCGGCGAGTACCGGCGCGTGGGCAAAGGGGGTAGGGAGGTCTGGATTCAAGGCTCCTACAACCCAATCTTCAACGCTCTTGGAAAGCCATACAAGGTGGTGAAGTTCGCTCCTGACGTGACTGCGCAAGTTGAAGCGCGGCGGGAACACGCGAAGCTGCAGGAAGAGGAGCGGCGGCGTACAGCGGAGCTTGAGGAGAAAGTGGCGAAGATACTGGACGTTGTCCAAGCGGCCCGCGATGGCGACCTGACCAGAACCATCGAAGTTGCAGGGGTGGACGCGATCGGGCAGCTTGGGACCGCTCTCAAGAGTTTCTTTACGACTCTGCGGCAGAACCTCACCTCAATTGCAAGCGCCGCGAAAGATCTAGGGTCGTCCTCGGAGGAGTTGTCGATCATCAGCGAACAGATGGCGAGCAACGCGGAGGAGACCGCCACGCAAGCGTCCGTGGTTTCCCGGGCGAGCGACGACGTCTCGAAAAACGTGACCGTCGTCGCTGCAGGCAGTGAGGAGATGCAGGTCTCCATCCGCGAAATCTCCAAGAGCGCCAACGAGAGCGCCCGTGTTGCCCAAAATGCGGTCACAGCGGCGAATGCTACCAATCAGACCATCAGCAAGCTTGGGCAGTCGAGCCTCCAGATTGGCAAGGTGGTCAAGGTCATCACCTCCATCGCACAACAAACCAACCTGCTGGCGCTCAACGCAACCATCGAAGCGGCTCGCGCAGGGGAGGCCGGCAAAGGCTTTGCGGTTGTCGCGAATGAAGTGAAGGAACTGGCCAAGGAGACAGCAAAGGCCACCGAAGAGATCGGCCAGAAGATCGAGGCCATCCAGAGTGACACTTCGAGCGCGGTGCATGCTATCGAAGAGATCAGCTCGATCATCAACCAGGTCAACGACATCTCGAATACGATTGCGTCGGCTGTTGAAGAACAAACCGCGACGACCAACGAGATCGGCCGCAGCGTAGCGGACGCCTCGCGCGGCGTCAGCGAGATCGCTACAAACATCTCGGGAGTAGCCGTGGCGGCACAAAGCACAACCACGGGAGCGGCCGGCACTCAAACGGCAGCAAAGACCTTACACGGCATGGCCAACGATCTCCAGGAGCTTGTGTCGCACTTCAAGCTGTAGAGCCTGATATCTGCACACTGCTGTGCGTGACTTCCGACACGCGCAGCAGTCGCGGCACCTCATCACGCTGCACGCGGATACCTAGCTTAAACCGTGTCCGCCGGGGCGGTCGCAAACCAGTAGTTGGATCAGGCGCTGGACTGGAAGCGAGGAGAGAAGAGTGACATCCGCAGCGTTGGCACCAAGAGCTACTCGCCCCAAGCGCATCCTGGGTGCCGGTCAGAAGATCCGTGTTCTTATCGTCGATGATTCCGTCGTGGTTCGCCGACTGATCACGCATGCCTTGAAGGATGATGATGAACTGGAAGTTGTTGGAAGTGCCTCGACCGCAGCAAGCGCTTTGCAGAAGATTCAACTGCTGAAGCCGGACCTGCTGACGCTGGACATTAACATGCCGGGGATGAGCGGCCTAGAGCTGCTCCCGATCCTGCGCGAACGGCATCCGGATATCCGGGCCGTCATGGTCAGCACCCTTACGGCCCACGGTGCATCGAGCACCCTGAACGCCCTTACGTTAGGAGCCAGCGACTATGTGAGCAAGCCGTCAGGCGATGCTTCGCTCGCGCCTGCCCTGGCCACACTGCAGGCCGAACTCGTTCCAAAGATCAAGCAACTGTTCCGCTTTCCTTCTGAGACCCGCTCTTCTTCGCTGATGGAGCCCTCGGCGCCGGCGGTTACGACTGCGCCGCCTGCCCGGGTTTCCTCGTCTACCCAGCGTCGCATCGAGCACCAGGTGCTCGCGGTAGGAGTCTCCACTGGGGGTCCTACTGCCCTCGCGACCTTCCTGGCAGGTTTTCCTTCGGATTTCCCGCTGCCGATCGTGATTGTGCAACATATGCCGCCGGTGTTCACAAGACTTCTCGCCGACCGCCTGCGCGCTCTCACTGGTTTCAACGTCGTCGAGGCGACCGCGGGCATGGTGCTCGAACCAGCAAAAGCCATTGTTGCGCCAGGTGATTACCACATGCGGGTGCGGCGTGCCGGTACTCAGGTGAACGTCACGCTGGATCAGGAGCCGCAGGAGTGTTCTTGCCGGCCCTCGGTGGACGTGCTCTTCCGGTCTGTCAGGCAGGTCTTTGGCGCGACAGCAATCGGAACAGTGCTTACGGGGATGGGGCAGGATGGATTACGGGGCGCCGAAGAACTGAAGCGCGGGGGAGCCTACATGATCGTCCAGGACGAAGCGTCCAGCGTGGTCTGGGGCATGCCCGGCGCTGTCGCCCAAGCAGGTTTTGCCGACGAGGTGCTTGACCTCAGTCTGATTCCAACCGCCATCATGAAAAGAACAGGACGTTAAGCATGGCCCTTGCTGGCGGTAAGCATTTCCAACCTGCGACAGATGCCCGCAGGCTTCAAGCGATCTCGGCAGAAAGCTACAACTTTCTCCAGCAGTGGATCCACCGCGAATCGGGCATTGTGATCGACAAAGACAAGAGCTACCTCTTGCATTCCCGTCTGGCTCCAATCCTTGAGCGCGAAAATCTCGCCTCTCTTGAAACCTTGTGTGGCCGGCTCCGCGGCGGAGCGCCTCAGGTTGCCCGCCAAGTGGTCGAAGCCATGACCACAAATGAGACTCTCTTTTTTCGCGACGCAGCTCCGTTTGACGCATTGCGCCACCACATTGTGCCGCAGCTCCTGGCGAAGCGGAAGGGTCAAAAGCTGGCGTTCTGGTCTGCGGCGGCCTCCTCGGGCCAGGAGGCGTATAGCCTGGCGATGTTGCTACTCGATCTGGGTCTGAAAAGCCACGAAGTCGATATCTTCGGAAGCGACTTGTCGGATGAAGTTCTGAGAAAGGCTGAGCTAGGCCTTTACGGAAGATTTGAGGTGAGCCGTGGCTTGCCGCCTGAGTACCTTGCCCGGTACTTCGACTGCCGAGGAGCAGAGTGGCAAGTGAAGGAGTGTGTACGTCGCATGGTTCGCTTCCAGCACTTGGACCTGCGCAGTAACATACGCGTGCACGGACCATTCGACGTCATTCTCTGTCGAAACGTTCTTATCTACTTCGATGCGGAGACGAAAGTCAGAATCCTTACCGAACTCCGGCGAACCCTTCTTCCCGGAGGCTTCTTGCTGCTGGGAGCCGCAGAAACTGCAAATGAGCTAGTTAAGGGCTTCAAACGAGTCGTTTTTGGTCAGGCTGTTGCTTATCAGGCGAGTTAACATCGTGAGCCGCTCGGCAGCAGAAAGACCACACTATCCAGCAGACGTTCCAGGTGACTTTGGTTTCCGATGGACATGAACGGAACTCACACCTATGCCGATAGTGAAAGTGTTGGGGACGCAAGCAAACGATGCCGGTAAATACGATCGGAAAGAAGACGCGAGCATGGACATACTGTTAGTGGACGATAGCAAGACGATGCGCTTGCTTGTGCAGCGCGCGATACGGCAAGCGGGATTTCGAGGCCTTGTAGTGGGTGAAGCCGAAAACGGTGCGCAAGCTCTCGAAAAGCTTCGTGGAGAGAAGCCCAAAGTAATTCTGTCGGACTGGAACATGCCTGAGATGTCGGGTATTGACTTTCTTACTCAAGTCCGGGCGTCGCAGAACAAGGTCCCTTTCGGCTTCATCACATCAGAAGCGTCTGCGCAGATCAAGGATCTGGCGATGAACTCGGGAGCTAACTTCCTGATCACGAAGCCTTTCACCCCGGAAGACGTGCAAGCAGTGCTGTCTCCCATCCTAGGGGCTTAAGAGCAAATGTCAGAACCTACAGCGCACGCGTTTACACAGATGTTTTCGCAACTCACCGGCCGACAAGTGTCCTTTACCCAACCGAAGGCTGCTACGCCGTCGACTGCCAAACAAATGTACGGCCTTTACACGGTGCTTCCACACGAAGCCCCAATCGTTGTGAAGTCCGACCTAGCACTGCTCGGATCCTTTGCCGGCGCTCTGGTGGGGCTTCAAGATGATGCCGTGAAAGATCGGCTCAAGCAGACGCCGCTCGACGAGCTGCTCCGGGATGCCATCCATGAGGTGCTCAACATCTCCGCAACCCTGGTCACGAACGAGGGGCGGGCGGTTTTCAAGAAAATGGCTGCAGACCCGGTGTACTTTGACAACTTCGACGCGCAGCTTCTTCAAAAGCCGGATCGCAAGACGGCTTTCGACGTGTCGGTCGAGGGGTACCAAGGGGGCAAGTTCACGATCTTTGCCCGGCTTTGACCGGTGCTGATGCTGATGCTGAAGTGGCCGCCTTAATAGAGGAGGACGACCCCCAGCGTGTTTGCCTCCGCAGCGGCGGCTTTGCGATTGCGACAGGCTCTGCGCACTTCGCTTGAATCAGGGTGAGGGCACAACCCTCTCTTGCACCGGATACGGACAGGACCCCTTGGCCGCTGCTTTTTAGAAATTCTTCCTTTGACGAGGGCAAGAAGTGGTGACTTACATCCAGACTGCTGCCCTTAATGCAAGTGCGCCGCGTGCGAAGGCGGCGGATGAGTTCGAACTGGAGGAGAACCGGGCAAAGCTCATTCTCGGTGCAGTCGGGGAAGGCATCTACGGAGTCGATGCAGATGGGCTTACCACCTTCTGGAATCCTGCTGCCGAGCTTCTTACAGGTTGGAAAGCCTGCGAAGTGATCGGGATGTCACCCCATGAGTTGATTCATCACTCCCACTCGGATGGAAGCGCCTACCCGTACGAGGCCTGCTCTCTGCTGAGGACGATGAGCGATGGCTTGGCTCATGTCGACAATGAAGTGTTCTGGCGCAAAGACGGAACCGCGTTTGCTGTGGAGTGCACGGCCACTCCCATCTTTCTTCATGGTCTTTACGCGGGCGCAGTCGTAGTCTTCAAAGACATCACGGAACGAAAGCGACGCGAAAAGACAGATCTTGCGGCCAGCCAGGCAAGAACGGACTTCCTCAGTAACGTCAGTCATGAGATCCGCACGCCAATGAATGGCGTTCTCGGAATGATCCAGCTGCTCCTCAATACGAAGCTCACTCCGGAGCAGAAGCACTATGCCGAGATCGCTCACAGCAGCGGCAGAACACTGTTGGCGTTGCTCGACGACATCCTTGATCTTTCGAAGATCGAGGCCGGTAAGACCGTCCTGGAAAGGCTGAACTTTGATCTAGCGGCCACGCTGAATGATGTGGTCGGTATGTGGCGCGTCCAAGCGTGTACAAAGGGGCTTGCTTTCCACCTCAGGGTCGCGCCGGAAACGTCCGTGAGTTTCTGCGGCGATCCAGTGCGACTGAGGCAGATACTAAACAATCTAGCTTCAAACGCCATCAAGTTTACCGAGCGAGGCACGGTGTCTCTCAGCACGGACACCGTCACCGACGAAGATGGAGGTTGTATGCTCCGCTTCTCGGTCACGGACACAGGCATAGGCCTGAGGCCGGACCAGGCAGAACGGTTGTTTCTACCGTTCGTTCAGGCTGATTCCTCGACGACACGAAAATACGGGGGCTCTGGCCTGGGACTCATCATCTGCAAGCGCCTTGTAGATCTTATGGGTGGAAAGATCGGCATTGTTAGCCAAGAAGGGCTGGGCTCTACCTTTTGGTTCACGATTCCTTTGGACTGCACGGCTCCATCGCAGGTGCTGGCGCCTGGAACTGCCTCAGAAGCGTCCGCTCCAGACGAGGTTGGCGGACCGAGTTGCCGGACAGCGGGCAGCCAAGTTGTTGCACCGAGGGAAGCGAAGCGCAACACGGTCCCCGAAGATGGGTGTCGCATCCTCGTCGCCGAGGATAACAAGACAAACCAGGTAGTCATCATGGCGCAACTGCGGAAGCTGGGCTATCAAGCCGATGCAGTCAACAATGGCGCTGAAGCAGTCGAGGCGATGCGGCGAGGCCACTATGACATCGTCCTCATGGATTGTGAAATGCCGACCATGGACGGGTACGAGGCAACGCGGCAGATACGCAGCCTCGGCACGCAGCACGTGCCGATCATCGCTTTGACCGCGCACGCTATGTCATGTCACCGAGAGCTTTGCCTAAGCGCGGGGATGGATTACTTTCTTTCGAAGCCCCTTGATCTGCAAAGACTTGCGCGGGTGCTCGAGCAACATCGCCCAGGCAGTCCACTGGCCGCAACAATCCCGGAGCCTACTCCTGTTTCCATTCAGTCGACCGCCAAGCTGGCGATTTTTGATGCGCAGGCGATGCTGAACAGGCTTATGGGCGACCGGAAGCTTGCCGAGGCCGTCATCGGAGGCTTTGTGGGGGACTGTCCACAACAGCTGGCGATCCTCAAGGCGCGCGTCGCGGAACAAGACGGCCCGGGCGTTCGTTTGCAGGCACACGCACTCAAAGGTTCGGCGGCATCGGTGTCGGCTATCCGTCTTTCCACCATCGCTCTCGCCATAGAAACAGAGGCGGCAAGCCAGCGGTTGGCTGGTTGCAGCCAGCTACTCTCGAGCGCGGCCGAAGCTCTAGACCAGTTCACCCAGGAGTTAGCCACCACAGGGTGGCTGAAGAATCTTGATTACGTTACACAGGACTGAAGAGATGAAATCATTGATTGTGGAAGACGACTTTACCAGCCGACTCTTGCTGCAAACGTTTCTGGCGCGCTACGGCGAGTGTCACACTGCCGCGAACGGGGACGAGGCCATCAGCGCTTTCCAGTTGGCATCGTCGCAGACGTCCGAGTACGATCTGGTCTGCGTAGATATCCTGATGCCTGGCCTGAACGGCAAAGAGGTCGTAAAGCGCGTTCGCGATCTAGAAGAGCGTCGCGGGGTACTGTCCTCCCAAGGCGTGAAGATCATCATGACAACAGGCCTGAACGATACACGGGAGGTATTTCACTCCTTCAAGGTTCTGTGTGATGCGTACATGCGCAAGCCGATTCATACCGGCACGCTGCTGGGCCACCTTAGGTACTACAACCTAGTGGAGTAAGGACGGAACGCTTCCGCTTGCCTGCCTAGCCAGTAGGGACGTGGGCGGGTCCCCACTCCGGGATGACGTGGGGCAAGGCAGGTCGTCCAGAGCGCCACAGAAACGCCGGCACGCGAACAAGTGGTGTGACTGTAGCCGGTCCGGCGCTTGGACGACGACCGCCTTTCGCGCGCACAGGGCCGTGCTCTGCAAGCAGCCGCAGGTCGCCGGTAAGGGCGCTCGGCCCGCGTTTTCTGGCCGGGGAAGAGGCTCGGCGGCATACGCGACACCTGGCTCCGTACCGTCTGCTCGGGTCACCCAGCAGCGCGAGTGTGTTGAGCGCTGCGTCCCCGCTACCCGTCCGGGCAAGCACCGTGGTCAGCTGGACAGGGTAGGGGTGCGCTTCCCGCCGTCGCAACGGCCGCCCGCACACTTGGCTTCCAGCAGCCGCAACGGCCATACCGTTGGCTGCTATGACACGGTCTTTGGCCGAGTCACCGGTCCTCCTGATGGCAGACTGGAAGAGGATGTCTGCAGGTATGTGGCCGGAAGGACGCGATGCCAGGCTGAGCCGGCGGTCTTCCTGATAGGGCAGACTGGAAGAAGTACTCCCCTCCCAGGTATGCGGAACGCACAGGCTGCCGGTCGTCTACGGGCGACCCGCCGCTTTATACTTGCCCCATGCTCGCGCCGCTTCGTTTCCTGTGGAATGCAACCCGCGGCTCAAGGCTGCGTCCATGGCGCAGCGCATATATCCTTTGGCGCATTGAAACGTACTCGGGGATGCACGCGGACAGGATCACCGGGCGCGATGTTCTCCGATTTACCTGGCGGGAGCGGTGGAAACTGCTGCGCTTTCTGCGCTGGACTGCCGAGATGGATCAAAAGGAAGCGCGCGAAGATGGCTGAGCCTCCATGGCTGCGACCGCTCGGTGCCGCGCTGCTCGCGCTTGCCCCCTCGGTGGTTGCGCGCGCGCAAGCTGGCACGGCGCTCTCGCCAAGCATCCGGGTCAACACCACCGTGGTGCTTGTGCCGACACTGGTCGAGGAAAAGAGCGGCAAGGTCGTGTACGGGTTGGGGGCGGATGCCTTTCGGCTTACGGATAACGGCCTGCCGGAGCGCATCCACGTCGATGACGACCTGGACACGACGCCGGTTTCGCTGGTCGTTTGCCTCGAAAAAGGCCGGACCAGCGCGCTCGAGTTCGCGAAGTTTGCCCGGCTGGCGCCTCTTCTGAACCTGTTCCTGGGCGACGGCAAGGGGGAAGTGACGCTGGTGGAGTTTGACTCGCAGCTGGAGTTCCGCGAAACCTGGACCCGGGATACGGACCTGATCCAGCAGGATCTGAACGCGCTGGAGCCGGGCGACGGAGGGGCGGCGCTGCTCGATGCGACCGGCTACTCGATCGACCTGCTGGAAGCGCGGCCGGCCGAACGGCGGCGGATCCTCCTGCTGCTGAGCGAGTCGCGCGATCATGGAAGCAGGCGCGTGACGGCCCCGGAGCTGGTTGAGCGCATCGGCACCAGCAACACCCTGGTGTTGAGCCTGACCTGGTCACCGGCAAAGGCGGAGTTCCTGGACCAGCTCATCAACCCGGGCTCGGGCTCACTGATGGCGCTGGCCGTGCTGGCCGCGAATGCAATGAAGGCAAACGCGGCCCGGTCGCTTGCTGTGATGAGCGGAGGAGAGGCAATGAGCTTCACAAGCGAGCGCGCTTTTGAGGATCGCGTCGCAGAGCTGGCAAGTCACGCCCGGAATCGCTACATGCTGAGCTTCCATCCAACGGAGTTGACGCCGGGTCTGCACCGCTTGCAGGTTGAGCTGGTAGCAGACATGCCTGCGCGGGTGGTAGCCCGTACGAACTACTGGGCCGTAAACCCGGATGGCGTACAGGCGAAAGACCAAAAGGAGAAGCAGTGAGCGAAACAGTGAAGTTGCACGCAGCGGACGGCCATGAGCTAAGCGCGTATGTTTCGGGCCCGGAAGGTACACCCAAGGCTGCCGTGGTGGTCGTGCAGGAGATCTTCGGCGTCAATCACCACATCCGTGCCGTGGCAGACCGCCTGGCGTCGCAAGGCTACCTGGCCGTAGCGCCAGCCTTGTTTGACCGCTACCAGCGAGATTTCGAGGTTGGCTACGACCCGGAAAGCGTGCAGAAGGCCATGGCTATCGTGCCGAAGCTCAACATGGAGTGGGCGGCAGCAGACACCCTTGCAGCCGTAGAGTACGGGCGCGATGAGTACAAAACAGAGGTTGGCATTGTGGGCTTCTGTTTGGGAGGCAGCATCGCCTGGATGGCAGCGGCCAAGATGCCGGTGAGTGCTGCCGTCGGCTACTACGGCGGCCAGATCAGCCGCATGAACGATCTTGCGCCCAGAGCCCCGGTGCTGCTCTACTTCGGCACCCAGGACGAGCACATCACGATGAGCGATGTGGATGAAGTCAAAGCCGCGCACCCGGATGTGCCCATCCACCTGTTCGAGGCAGGCCACGGATTCAGCTGCGATGAACGCGCCAGCTACGACCCCAGCGCAGCGGAGCAGGCCTGGGCGCAAACACTTGCCTTTCTCGGCGAAAACCTGGTGGAGCGGCTGGACAACACCGAAAAAGAGCCGGCCTAGGGACCGCTGCGGGGCCGCGAAAGTTTCCGCGTCCTCGCGAGGAGCCCGGCATCTACTCCTCTACGCGAGCGCAGTCCACTCCTTGGAAAGTACTTAGAAACTACCTGGAAAGTAGGATAGAGGCAGGTCCGGAGAGCAGATGGCGGGTGAATACGACGCAAACTGGAAGCCCAGGGTCAACCCCTGGTTGATTGCAGCGACCGTTGCGCTGGCTGCTTTTATGGAGGTTCTGGATACTTCCATCGCCAACGTAGCCTTGCCTTACATCGCCGGCGGACTGGGCGCAAGCGAGGACGACAGCACCTGGGTGTTGACCTCGTACCTGGTTTCAAACGCAATCGTGCTGCCTATGGGTGGCTGGGCGTCTACCGTGCTTGGGCGCAAGCGCTTCTTCATGAGCTGTATCGTCGTGTTTACGATTGCCTCGTTTCTGTGCGGACTGGCTCCTTCGCTCGGCCTGCTGCTGGTCTTCCGGGTGGTGCAGGGCGCGGGCGGCGGAGGCTTGCAGCCGATGGCGCAGGCGATCATGGCAGACTCCTTTGACCCGGCAAAGCGTGGGCAGGCCTTCGCCCTGTACGGCCTTGTTGCCGTGCTCGCACCCTCCATCGGGCCAACCATCGGCGGCTGGCTCACCGACACCTATAACTGGCGCTGGATCTTCTACATCAACATCCCGGTGGGTATCCTTGCGTTCTTTCTTACCCAGCAACTGGTAGACGACCCACCCTGGCTTAAATCCTCCTTTAAGAACTTCTTTCGCGTGGATTACATCGGCGTCGGCCTGCTTACCCTGTCCATGGCCTCGATGCAGATCATGCTGGACAAAGGCCAGGAAGATGACTGGTTTGCCTCGAACTTTATCCGCACCTTCGGCATACTTTTTGTCGTGGGCCTGACCGGGCTGGTTACATGGGAATGGTGGGGCGCCAAGCGGCCGCTGATCGAGATCAAGCTGCTCAAGTTCAGCAACTTCGCAGTGTGCTGCTTCCTGATGCTGCTGACAGGCGGGCTGCTCAATGCGACCACCGTGCTCCAGCCGCAGTACCTCCAGACCGAGGTTGGCTACACGGCCACCATCGCCGGACTGTCCCTGATGGGCGGGGGCTTCTCGCTTTGCCTGGTGATGCCCTTTGCCGGGCAGGCGGTAACCAAGTTTCCGGCCCGGAACATCATCGCTTTTGGCTTTATCTGCTTCACCCTGGCCTACTACTACACGGCCACCCACCTGAACCTGGGCATGTCCTTTTCAACCGCGTCCTGGATGCGGGTGTGGCAGATCGTTTGCATCCCGTTTGTGTTCATCTCGGTGACCACGGCGGCCTACTTCGGCTTGCCGCGTGAGAAGTCCAACCAGATCTCCGGCCTGATCAACTTCGTCCGGAATATTGGCGGATCGATCCTGATTGCGCTGACGAACGCCGAAGTGACCCAGCGAGGGCAGTTTCACCAGGACCAGCTGATGAAGTACATGACTCCCTCGGGCAGCAACTACCAGCGCATGCAGGGGATGTACCAGGGCGTGTACACCACGGCCAGCGGCGCCGGCAACGCGGCCCGGCTCGCGAACGGCAAGCTGCTCAACAATCTCCAGGCACAGTCTCAAACGCTGGCCTACGTCGACGTGTTCTGGATCCTTTGCCTGGCCTCGTTGATCATGATTCCCATGGCATTTCTGCTCAAGCGCAACGAGCCCGGCGCCGGCGGCCAGGTCGTCGCCGAGTAAGCGCTCTGCCTCGCCCCGCTAACCGGTCAGATCAAGTAGTCCTCCGGGCAGCTGCATCCGCAGCGTACGCGTCGACAGGTCCCAGCTGGGGGCGTACGCCTTGACGAAAGGCACCAGCAGTTCGCGCCCGCCCGTCGCGGCAACAACCAGCAGCGCATGATGGCTCGATTCCCGGTCCACATCGACCACCGTACCGACCGGCTCCCCCGCGCTCGTGTCCACCAGGGTGCAGCCCACCAGGTCGGCAATGTACACCTCGTCGTCTCCGAGCGGCGCGCGCGCGTCCCAGGGGACCACGACGTCCATGTCGCGCAGCGCTTCGGCGTCAGGGATCGAACAACACCCTTCAAACTTCAGCACGACGCGCCCGCCGTGCAGCCGGTAGCTTTCGACCACGGCGCTGCGCGTGGCTTCGGCGCTCCCGGCGCTCCGCAGGTGTAGCAGGGGGCGACCGCCAAAGCGGGCAGGGAAGTCGGTGAGCAGGTCGGCGATCACCTCGCCCCGGTGGCCCTGCGGACGCACGATGCGGGCGACCCGCAGCCAGGGCTCAGGTGCCATGGAGCGTTTACTCCTGCGGGAGCGAGGGACGCGCCGGGGGTTCGCCGCTTTCCACGATGTCGAGTGTGTAGCGATGGTGATACTTCATGCTGACCGCGCTCAGGATAGTGCGCAGCGAGTGCGCGGTTCGCCCCTGCTTCCCAATCACCTTGCCGATGTCCGCATCGGAAACGTGGAGGCGCAGAACGGTGCTTTCGTCTCGCACCAGCGCTTGCACTTCCACCGCGTCCGGGTCATCGACCAGCGCACGCGCAATTTCCCGGATCAGGGTTTGGGTTGGGTCAGGGAGGGCATTGTTTACCTGGTCGGTCATGCCGCTGCTCCGGATGAGCAGGCCACTGCAGTTCCTGGAAAGGAGGCCTTGTGAACTCGCCGCAATAGTAGCAGTTTCAACTCAGAGCGCAACAGCGCTCCCTTGGGAACGCTCCAGGTTATGCCTGAGCGCTTGCTTCCACCTGCGGCGCGGCCGGCGCTGTCTTGAGCAGCTTGGCAACGCGGTCCGAGAGCTGGGCGCCCTTGCCGGTCCAATACTCGATGCGCTCCCGCTTGAACTCAACGGTTGCGGGGCTGGTGCGGGGGTTGTAGGTGCCCACCAGTTCGACCGAACGGCCGTTGCGCGCGCGGTCTTTTTCGATCACCACCACGCGGTAAAAGGGTTTCTTGCGCGCGCCGAAACGCGCCAAACGGATCATTAACACAGAGGGAAATCCTTTCAAGGAGAAGCTGCTCAGGGCCGCATGCCGCACCAAACTACTAGCTGATGATACCAAAGGCGTCCTGGCGCGCGCCCCCTTCCCGAGCCTTCGCGGTCAGGTCAGGGCTCGACAGGGCCGTGGGCGTCGAGGGAGTGCATCGTACTGCCATGGACGGTGACATGGACGCCCGGCCGCTCATCGTGACCCTTGCTCTGGACCAGGAAAACCAGGCCCGGTTTGAGGCGGAGCGAAAGCGCTTCTACCCTGCGCGGCTGAATCGGATCCCCGCGCACGTTTCGCTCTTCCACGCCCTGCCCGGCGAGGAAGAAGAGGCGGTGGGCGCCACGCTGGTCGAACAGGCCGCCGCCACGGCGCCCTTTCCGCTCGAGGTGCACGATCTGATGCGGCTGGGCCGCGGTGTCGCGTACCGGGTACGCGCCCGGGAGCTTGAGCAGCTCCACGCGTCACTCCGGCAGGCCTGGCTGTCATGGCTGTCGCGGCAGGACGCGCAGCCCTTTCGTCCTCACGTGGTGGTGCAAAACAAGGCCGAGGTAGAAGAAGCGCGTGCGCTCTATGACCGGCTAGCGGCGAGCTTCCGGCCCTGGGTAGCCACGGCCACAGGCCTGCTGCTTTGGCGCTATGAGGGCGGTCCATGGGCGGCGGCCGGTGCGTTTCCCTTTGCGGCTCGACCCCTCGTAGGGCAGGCAGCCGGAGCCTGATGCGCCGGCGCCCGCGCTCCTTCTGCCTGCGCACCCCCGAGCCGCGGGGCGCATCTGAGCAGGGTATGGGAACCACTGCTGAGACCACGCTTGCCCTGCGCCCACTGGGCTCATCCGACCTCCGGCTTACCGCGATCGGCTTTGGCGCCTGGGCCATCGGCGGCGGGGACTGGGAGTTTGCCTGGGGCGCGCAGGAGGACACGAACTCCGTCCGGGCGATCGAGCGTGCGCTCGACCTGGGATTGAACTGGATCGACACCGCCGCCATCTACGGCCTGGGCCACTCGGAGGAGGTAGTGGCGCGGGCGCTCCAGGCGAGCCCACACACACCCTACGTGTTCACCAAGTGCTCCATGCGCTGGAACCCCGGGGACCGCACCATCTACCGCGCCCTCAATCGAAGATCAGTCCGGGAAGAGTGTGAAGACTCGCTGCGCCGGCTTCGGCGCGACACCATTGATCTGTACCAGGTGCACTGGCCGAACCCGGAAAGCGAGATCGAAGAAGGCTGGGAAACGCTGGCGCAGCTGCAGGCAGAAGGCAAGGTTCGCTATCTCGGGGTTTCGAACTTTTCGGTGGCGCAAATGAAGCGGGTGCAACCGATCGCGCCCATCACCGCGTCGCAGCCGCCCTACTCCTTGATCAATGCCAAGGTCGAGGACGAAGTGCTGCCTTTTTGTCTCGAAAACAACATCGGTGTCATCAACTACTCCCCCATGGCCTCAGGCCTGCTGACCGGCAAGATGACGGCCGAGCGCATCGCCGGGATGCCGGAGGACGACTGGCGCAAGCGCAGCGCGAACTTCAAGGAGCCGAAGCTCTCGCGCAATCTCCGGCTCGCGGCCTTGCTGGGCGAGATCGGTCAAGGCCACGGCGTCAACGCCGGGGTCGTGGCCATCGCCTGGACGCTGCACCACCCCGCGGTGACGGCGGCGATTGTGGGTGCGCGCGACCCTGGCCAGGTAGATGGCATCATGCCGGCCATGACGTTTCGGCTCAGCGAGGCGGAGTACGCGCGGATCAGTGACTGGGTGCGCGCGAACCCGGCCTGACCGGGGGACGAAGCGCGAGCCGCTGCGGCCGGGCCCTGGTCTGGCGCCACAAGCCGGCGCCAGGACTCGGCAACTACGAGCACAAGGACCAGCAGAAAGGTCCCGCTCTACTTCTCGCGATTCACAACAAAGTCCGGGACCCACAGCAGGGCTCGCTTGTATTCCGACTCGGGCAGGCAGTCGAGCGACCGGCGGGCCCGCTCGGCATGCTTGCGCGCCACATCCATGGCGAAGTCGATGGAGCCGTGCCGATCCAGAATCGTGAGCACGTCTTGGTAGCGAAACTGCGTAAACGCTCCGTCGGCGAGTACCTGAAGGATCGCTTCGCCTTCCTCAGCCGTTGCGTGGGCGAGCGCGTGTACCAGGGCAAGGGTCGCCTTGCCCTCGCGCAGATCGCTGGCCACCGGCTTGCCCAGGATGGCTTCCTCCGAGGTGAGGTCGAGCACATCATCGACGACCTGAAACGCCAGGCCGAGCGCGTGTCCGTACTCGGCCAGGCACTCTTCGGTGAGCCGGTCTGCGCCGGCCAGCACCGCGCCCAGCCGCATGGACACTTCAAACAGGCAGGCCGTTTTGCGGTAGATCAGCTCGTTGTATTCGCTTTCTGACACCGGGCGGCCCAGCTTTTCGGCCTGCAGCAGCTCGCCCTCGACCATTACCTGGGTCAGCCCGATCAGCAGTTCCAGGACGCGAAAGTTGCGCTCGTTCAACGCGACGCGAAAGGCCTGCATGTACAGCCAGTCGCCGGCCAGCACGCAGCGCGAGTTGCCCCAGGTCGTGTTCGGCGAAGGCCGCCCACGTCGCAGCTCCGCCCCATCGATGATGTCGTCGTGGACCAGCGTGGCCGTGTGCACCATCTCCACGACCGCGCCCAACCGGTGCATCGCCGAACCCGAGTACCCCAGGCTGCGGCAGGCCAGCAGCAGCAGGGAAGGCCGCAGCCGCTTGCCGCCGCTTTCTCGCAGGTAGCCGGTGATCTCGGTGATGGCGGCCACGGTGGAAACAGCATCCCGGCCGAACTCCCGCTCAATGGCAAGGAGATCGTGGTGCAGGAGATCGAAGACCTCCTTCGCCGTCGCTACCGCTGCTGTGCCCACTCGTTCTCCTGCCATAGCTGATGCGCGCACCTGCCGGTCCGAGGCAAAGCGGCTTGGATCGCGCCAAAAGTTCCTAGTTGGTGCGGAAGTTGGTGAACTGCATGTCGATGCCGAAATCGTGTCCCTTCAGCAGCGCGATCGCCTCCTGTAGAGTATCGCGATCTTTTCCGGTGATCCGGACGGTGTCGCCCTGGATGGTGGCCTGCACTTTTTTCTTCGAGTCCTTGACGACCCGCACGATCTCCTTGGCCTTGTCGGTGGCGATGCCCTGCTTGAGCGTCACCTTCTGCCGCACGCTTGAACCCGCGGCCGGCTCGACCTTGCCATATTCGATGGACTTGACCGAGATGCCGCGCTTGATCAGCTTCTGCTCCAGGATCTGCGTCACTGCTTCAAGCTTGTAGTTGTCGGCCGAGGCCAGCTCCAGGCCTTTTTCATCACTGTCGAGCTTGATGGTCGATTTGGAGTCCTTGAGATCAAAGCGGGCGTTTACTTCCTTGGTCGCCTGGTCGATCGCGTTCTTCACTTCCTGGATTTCGACTTTCGAGGCGATATCAAAAGAGTTGTCAGCGGCCATGGCGTTTCGGCTCCGGGCATCAGGATGGGTCCGCTTCTATTATGGGTGCAAAGGGAGCCCGGGCCCGCGATCCGGGTTACCAGCGGGCCTTGCCCCATCGAAAAGGCTGAAAAAGTTGGCGCTCGTCTGCCGGGCCAGCGCTTCGGCAGAGACGCCGCGCACCTGGGCGACGACCGCGGCAGTATGCCCGACCAGGGCCGGCTCGTTGCGCTTGCCGCGCTCGGGCACCGGGGCCAGAAACGGGCAGTCTGTCTCAACGAGCAGGCTTTCAGGCGGAAGCGCAGCTGCCACGGCGCGCAGCGCCCCGGCCGCCGGATAGGTCAGGTTGCCGGCAAAGGAGACGAGAAAGCCGAGCCCCAGCGCCCGGTCGGCATCCTGTTGGCTGCCTGAAAAGCAGTGCAGGATCCCGCCCAGTCCGGTGGGGCGCCAGGTTTCCTCAAGCATGCTGAGCGTTTGCTGCCACGCGTCGGCTTCCGGGCCGAACGCCTCGCCGGGCCGGCAGTGGATCACCACCGGCTTGCGGTGCGCCGCGGCCAGCTCCATCTGCGCCCGAAACGCTTCCCGCTGTTGGGCGACGGGAGGGTTTTCAGGATGGAAGAAGTCCAGCCCGATTTCGCCGCAGGCCAAAACTTCCGGCTCATCGAGCAGGGCATGGAGGTTCGCGAGCGCCAGCGTGTCGCACTTCCCGGCATCCTGCGGGTGCACCCCGGCCGTCGCCCACAGGGTAGGGAGCTGTGGCTTCGCGCGATACGCGCGGGCCAGGCGCAGAGCGCCGTCCATCGTCGACGGGCCTTCCCCGATGCCGATCGACAGAATCGTGCCCACGCCAGAGGCCCAGGCGCGGGCCAGCAGGGCATCGAGATCCCCGGCAAAACGGCTGTGATCCAGATGCGCGTGCGAGTCAATCAGCAAGGCAGCGGTCCTCTTTTCCGGTGGCGCTACTTCAGCCGTGCGCCCAGTTCTACCTCGTCCAGAAAACCCGCCAGCGCCGGCTTTCCCCGCTCGCCCAGCGAGGCCGCGACGACCATGCCGTTCGACTCAAGGCCGCGCAGCTTGCGGGGCGCGAGATTGGCGACAATCACCACTTTGCGGCCAACAAGCGCCTCGGGCGCATAGGTTTCAGCAATGCCGGCCAGGATCTGGCGGCGCTCGTAACCCAGGTCGACCTCCAGGCGCAGCAGCTTGTCGGCCTTGGGCACACGCTCGGCGACCAGGATCTGCGCGACCCGGAGCTCAACCTTCATGAAGTCGTCGATGGTGATCTGCGGCAGCGCGTCCGGCTTCGGCGCCCCTGCGCCGGCAAGCACCTCGCTGGCGCTCACCATCTCGATGGGCGCGGGCGCAGCGATCTGGCCAACCAGGGCTGCGTCTTCAAACGATTGCAGTCCCGGCTCAAAAACGCCCAGGGGCAGGGGCCCGGTGGGCACCTGATCGGGTGTCAGCACAATGGACGGCGATTGCGGCAGCGCTGGGTTGAGCGAGGCAAAGACCGGATCGGACGGCGCGGGCACGGCCTCGGGCGCCTGGGGGTTCGTGTCAGGTTTGGCCGCAGGCGCGGTTTTTGTGTTTTCCAGTTCCATAGCTTGCATCCTTTCGGCCGCATCCTTGTCCGCACGGGGAAAGACCGGACCCAGTGCGCCCAAGCGTGTGCCCGGCTGGAGGCCTCCCCAGCTCAGATGCCGGAGATCCGCCTGCTTGATCTCGCCGAGGCCAAGCTGCGCCCAGACTTTGGCCGCGGCCTCGGGGATCACGGGGTAGACGAGCGCGGTGAGGATGCGGATGGCCTCGGCGGCTGTGTAGAGAATGCCTGAACGCCACACGGCTTCATCCTTCTCCGAAATGTGCGCGGGTCGCTTCCAGGGAGTGTTCGCACTCAGAAAGCCGTCTACGCTGGTGATGTAGGCCCAGGCGGCTTCAAGAGCCTTTGAGAAGTTCAACCCCTGGAACTCACCCGCAACGGCGTCGATTGTCATACCCGCCTGGTCTCCTATCACCGGGTCAGACGCGCCGTCCGGCACAACGCCCTCGCAGTACTTCACGATCATCGCAAGCGTGCGGCTCACCAGGTTGCCGTAGCCGTTTGCCAGGTCCGCGTTGTAGCGGCCCACCAGCGCGTCGAAGGAAAACGAACCATCCTGCCCAAACACGATCTCGCGCAGCAGAAAGTAGCGCAGCGCGTCGGCGCCAAGCACGGCCAGGATCGTCTCAGCGCGCACGATGTTGCCGCGCGACTTGGACATCTTCGACTGCTCGAACAGCAGCCAGCCGTGAGCCACCACGGCCCTGGGCAGAGGGAGCCCGGCCGCCATCAGGAACGCGGGCCAGTACACGCAGTGAAAGCGGGAAATCTCCTTACCGATGACGTGCAACTGCGCGGGCCAGAACTTCCCAAACAGCGATTCGTCGTCAGACCCGTAGCCGAGCGCCGTGATGTAGTTCGCCAGCGCATCGAGCCACACGTAGATCACGTGCGACGGGTCGCCCGGCACCGGGATGCCCCACTTGAAGCTGGTGCGCGAAACAGAAAGGTCGCGCAGACCCCCGCGAACAAACGCGAGCACTTCGTTGCGACGCGTTTCCGGCTGGATGAAGTCAGGCTGCTCGGCATAAAGCGTTAGCAACCTGTTTTCAAACGCCGACAGCTTGAAGAAGTAGTTCTCCTCGCTCACGGTTTCTGTGGTTCGGCCGCAGTCGGGGCAGGGCGCGCCCGGACCGGCCTCGACGTACAACTCATCCCACACGCAGTACTGGCCCGTGTAGGTGCCCTTGTACAGGAATCCGCGCTCCTTCAAAACATTCCAAAGCTTTGCGACGCCGCGCTTGTGCCGGTCCTCGGTGGTGCGGATGAAGTCGTCGTAGCTAAGCCCCATCCGGTCCCACAAACCGCGGAACTCAGCAGAAACCTGGTCGGTAAACTGCTGCGGCGCGGTGCCCGCGTTGGCTGCCGAGCGCTCAATCTTCTGCCCGTGCTCATCGGTGCCGGTCAGGAACCAGACCTCCTCGCCGAGCGCGCGACGCCGCCGCGCAATCACATCGGCCACCACGGTTGTGTAGGTGTGACCAATGTGCGGGCGCGCGTTGACGTAGTAGATCGGGGTGGATAGATAGAAGGCTCTGCTGGGCATGAGGGGCAAACTCCCATCTTAGGAGGGCCCCGGGGGAGCGTCAAACCTCCGGGGCGCCGTGGACGGCTGGTACACTCAGCGGAACCGAACAGCAGTACCGAAGGGGAACGGCAGGGCACACGTGTATCTGGCCGCACAACAAAGGCTCGCCGCGCGGTTGCGCGCGGTGCTACAGCAGTTGTACTCGGTCACGCCGGCTACCCTCGCCATCGAGCAGCCGCCCGAGATCCGGCTGGGCGAGTACGCGGTGCCGGTTGCCTTTGAGCTGGCGCGTACCCTGCGCAAGGCGCCTCGCGCGATCGCCGCCGAGATGGTTGCGGCGCTGGGCGCGGTCGAAGGCTTCGCCTCCTTTGAGGTTGCGGGCGCCGGCTATATCAATGCCCGGCTCGACCGCGCTGCCGCCGTCCGTTCCCTTGCCGCCGGGGTTCCCGACGCGCGCGCACACGCTCCCGGCCATGCGCTGGTTGAGCACACCAGCATCAATCCGAACAAGGCCGCGCATGTGGGCCACCTGCGCAATGCGATCCTTGGCGACACGTTTGTGCGCCTGCTGCGCGCGACCGGCGACCGCGTGTCCGTGCAGAACTATATCGACAACACCGGCGTGCAGGTGGCGGACATTGTGGTAGGCCTCGAAAACTTGCTGGGGCTTTCGCTCGACGGGGTGGAAGGCTGGATCGCGGGGCTGCGCGAGCCGATCGACTATGCCTGCTGGGACCTGTACGCGCGCACCTCGCAGTGGTACACAGCGGGCTCGCCTGAGGAGAACGCCGCGCGCAAGCAGTTGCGGCTCACCACCCTGCACCGCCTGGAGGAGGGTGGGAACCAGACGGCCGCAATCGCCGAGCGCGTGGCGACCGCCATTGTGCGCAGGCACCTGGAAACCATGCTGCGGCTCGGCATCGAGTACGACCTGCTGCCGCGGGAAAGCGAAATCCTGCACCTGCATTTTTGGGATGCGGCCTTTGCGCAGCTCAAGGAGAAGGAGGTGTTGCGGCTCGAAACCGCGGGTAAGAACGCCGGCTGCTGGGTGATGCGCAGGGCAGGCACCGAGCCCGCCGCCGGAGAGGCCGAGATCGACGAGGACGCAAAGGTCATTGTGCGCTCCAACGGCACCGTGACCTATGTCGGCAAGGACATCGCGTATCACCTTTGGAAGTTCGGGCTGCTGGGCCGCGATTTCGGCTACCTGCCTTTTTTCCCCTACGCGGACCATACCTGCTGGATCACAGCGGTCGCAGGCGAGCCCGAGCACCCGCACTTCGGAGGCGCCGACGCAATCTACAACGTCATCGACGCACGCCAAAGCGATCCGCAGGCCAACGTGATCGAGGCCATGCGCGGGCTTGGCTACGCCGAGCAGGCCGCGCACTACACTCATTTCTCCTACGAGATGGTGGCGCTGACCCCGCGCTGTGCGCTGGAGCTGGGCTACGCGGTAGCCGAGGAGGACCGCGGACGCGCCTATATCGAAGTGTCGGGCCGCAAGGGATTCGGTGTAAAAGCCGATGACCTGATCGAGCGACTGCTGGCCGCGACCCGGGCTGAAGTGGAGGCCCGCAACCCGGAGCTCGGCGAGCTGGAGCGCGAGCAGACGGCGCAGCAGATCGCAGTGGGCGCGCTGCGCTACTTCATGCTCAAGTTCACGCGCAACACGGTGATCGCGTTTGACTTCAAGGACGCGCTTGCCTTTGAAGGCGAGACCGGCCCGTACCTGCAGTACGCCGTCGTGCGCACCCGTTCCATCTTTCGCAAGGCTGGCGTCACCCCCGTAGCGGCCCTCGCGGCAGCAGCTTCGCCCGACGCGGCCCGGTACCTGCAAGGCGAGCAGGGCGACAGCATCTGGCAGGTGTGGCTGCGCGCCGCCAAAACCGGCCTGGTGCTGCAGCAATGCCGCGAAACGGCCGAGCCCGCGCACCTGGCGCGGCACTGCTTCCAGCTTGCGCAGGACTTTTCTGCTTTCTACCGCAAGCACCACATCCTGACCGAGGAAGACCCGGCGCGCAAGGCCCTGCTGCTGGCAACGGCAGCCATCACCGAGCAAACGCTGGTACGCTCGCTCGCCGTGCTCGGCATGGAGGCGCCGGACGTCATGTAGCGCACCGCCCAAGACTGGCCCGGCTTATGCTGGTCCGGCTTATGATGAAGGCGTGGAGGGACCCATGGCTGCGACCACCTTTGTTTCCGTCGAAGAGTACCTCCGAACCAGCTACGAGCCCGACGCGGAGTATGTGGACGGCGTCATCGAGGAGCGGCCGATGGGCGAAGACCAGCACTCGGCCTGGCAGGTTGCCCTGACCATCTACTTCGGGTCTCGTGCGCGAGAGTGGGGAATCCGCGTTCGCCCCGAGCTCCGGACCAAGACGAGCGAGCGGCGCTACCGCATCCCGGACATTGCCATCCTGGATGCGGATGCCCCGCGCGACCCGGTTGCCATCGTGCCGCCGCTCGCCGCCTTCGAAATACTCAGCCCGGAAGACCGGCTTTCACGCCTCCTGGTCCGGCTGGCCGATTTTGAAAGCATGGGGGTAGCGGCGCTTTACGTTGTCGACCCGGCCGACAACAGTCTGTTCCGTTACCAGGCCGGCAAGCTTGAAGTAGCAGCGGAGATTGCCCTGCGGGAACAAAGCATCGCTTTCCAGGAGCTTGTTGCGCTGCTCTGGTAGCGAGGCCACCAGAGCAGCGCAAGCCCGAAGCGCGGCTCGGCGGGCGCTTACTGGATTGGCTGGCCCGCCGCGGTCAGCGTCTTCAGTTGCGACTCGTCGTACTGCTTCACCCCATCCGGCAGAGGAGCGTAGTTCAGCCCGCTGGCCGTCGACTGCCCATCGTTGATGACGTACTCGACAAAGCTCTTCAAGGCAGTCCGCTTTGCCTTGTCCGGCCCATCCTTGGGGATGATCAGAAACGTCAAGCCGGAGATGGGGTAGCCATCCGCCGTGCTGGCCGGCGGGTTCACGATGGAGTGCCGGGGGTCTTGCGCGAGCTGGGCAGAAAAGGCGCTGATGGCCGCCGTCGTGCCCGCGGCGGTCGGCGCTACATACGCGCCCGAAGCGTTGCGGATCTTCGCCTCCGGCAGGTGGTTCTGCTCCGCATAGGTCAGCTCCACATAGCCAATCGCGCCGGGGGACTGCCGCAGTTGCCCGGTCACGCCCTCGCTGCCCTTGCCGCCCAGCCCTACCGGCCACTTGACCGACTTGCCCGCGCCCACGCCTGATTTCCAGGCCGGGCTTACTGCCGAAAGATAGTCAGTGAAGATCGCCGTGGTGCCGCTCGATTCGGCGCGGTGCACCACCAGCACCGGCAGGGTCGGGAGCTTGACGCCCGGGTTGTCCTTTGCCACGCGCGGATCGTTCCAGCTCTTGACCGTACCCAGAAACATGCCGGCCAATACCTCCGGCGAAAGCTGGATGGCTGCGGGCGCGCCCGGCAAATTGTAGGTGATGCACACCGGCCCGGCGGTTTCAGGGATCTGGATCACGCCGCCCATTGCGGGAAGCTGGTCATCGGGCAGCGCGGCATCCGAAGCGCCGAAATCAACCGTCCTGTTCTTGACCTGCTCAATCCCACCCCCCGAGCCGATCGACTGGTAGTTGATCTGCGTACCGCTGTGCGCCTGGCTGAAGCCCTGGATCCAGCGCGTCATGACCGGATACACAAAGGTGCTGCCCGCACCGGAAAGCCGCACCGCGCCGCCGCCGTTGTCAGCATTGCCGGCGCCCGCGTTGCACGCGGAAAGGCTGCTGCAAAGGACTGCCGCGCTTGCCAGCGCAAGCCCACGTTGGAAAAGGGTGCCCACCATACAATCTCCTTCGGTCCCTGGTGTTCGGGAACATCTTTTTCGGACCGTGTTCAACCCTATGTTGCGGTATCGATCGCTGCGAGGAGTGCCGCAGGCAAGGAAATTCACGGTTCATTTACCTGCCGCTGCGCCCGCGTGCAGCGGCAGGGGCAAGCCGGGCCTGGGCAACAGCACCGAGTGCGGGCCCGTCTACCTGTGAAGGAGAAACAGCAACCATGTCACAGGAACTGGCAGGCAGGAAGGTAGCGATCCTGGCAACGGATGGATTTGAGCAGGTAGAGCTTACCGAGCCACGCAAGGCGCTGGAAGAAGCAGGCGCGCATACCGAAATCATTTCCATCAAGGACGGCGAGATCAGGGGCTGGCAGTTCACGGACTGGGGCCTGTCGCTCCCGGTCGGCAAAACAGTGGAGAACGCCAGGGTGGACGCTTACGACATGCTGCTGCTACCCGGCGGCGTGCAAAACCCGGACAAGCTGCGCCTCAACCCCGCCGCGGTCGCGTTTGCAAAGGAGTTCGTGGCATCCGGCAAGCCGGTCGCGGCCATCTGCCATGCGGCCTGGACGCTGATTGAAGCGGGCGTCGTGAAGGGAAGAACGATGACCTCGTGGCCTTCGCTGCAAACAGACCTCCGCAACGCCGGGGCCAACTGGGTGGACCAAGAGTCGGTCGTGGACGGCAACCTGATTACCAGCCGCAAGCCCGATGATCTTCCGGCCTTTAACCAGCGGCTGGTTGCCGCCTTGGTCGACAGCCCGGTGCTTGCCGGCTAGAACGCCCGCAGCAGGAGCGGCGTTTCCCATGTCTATGCATTTCTGGGGACGCCGCGCTCCCTTCAGGCAGGAATAAACTGGCGCGCCCACTCGAAGATGCTTCGGACGCCGATGCCACTGGGACCGCGGGCAATCCATGGTTTTGCATCATCGATCCAGGCGGTGCCCGCAATGTCCAGGTGAATCCAGGGTGTTTGCCCCGCAAACTCTTTCAGAAACATGGCTGCCGTTACGGAGCCGCCGTAGCGGCCGCCTGCGTTCAGCAGATCCGCAATCTGGGAGCGCATCTGCTCCAGGTACTCTTCCCCGAGCGGCATGCGCCAGAAACCCTCGCCGCTCAC
>CALMAN010000036.1 GCA_937859835.1 uncultured Acidipila sp.
TGGTCGCCGCCGCCTTCCTGCTGCAAGCGCTGCCCAAAGCCCCAGGTCTTGCTCAGCCGCAGGTTCAGCGTAAACAGGCTCGGGCCCCTGCCATAGTTGATAGGAATCGGCGCCGTTCCAGCGGTGGGCGCCGTGTTGAAGTTTCCGTAGCCATTGGTGACGATGTTTGCGCCGGCCGCGCCGGTCGCCGCGAAGGCGGGACGATCGTTAAAGAAGGAGTCCCCGTTCTGGTCCTGCGACAACGTGATGTTGAAGGGCGCGCCAGATTGCGCAACAAGAAACGGCGAGATGCGGAAGTAGTGCGGCGCCGAATAGCTGCCCAGCAGGAAGAGCCGGTTGCGGACGTCGTTGTTGGCGCGGCCATAGTCCTGCTTTAGATCGAGGGAGTTGGACGGATTGCTCCCGATGCCATTGACGTCGGCATCGGCAAAGCCCAACCCGTAGAAACCGAAGGCTGAAAGGGAACGGCCGATGCTGGTGCGGAAGTTCAGAAAGAGCTGGTTCTGGTTGTACACCCCTTCTGAAAAGTACTGGTACACGTTGCCGAGTGCGGGGTCGTAGTCCGGCGCATAGGTGGCGTTGGCATTGATGGTGTCGTAGGTATGCGCGCCATGGGAGTGAATAAACGTCACCGACAGGGTCGAGGTGCGGGTGAGCTGGTGATCAAGCCCGATGGAGTCCTGGATGTTGGCCGCGGCGTGAAGACGCGGATTGACCTGGTAGATCGCCGGCGAGGTGCTGCTGTTGCCGGCCGTGGTGGTGCCGCTGGTGTTTGCTTCGCACTCGCTCTCGGTGGTCGCGAGATCTGGCAAACCGCCCGGGAGGTAGCAGCTGGGGTTTTGCAGCACCACTTCGTGCTGCACCACCCCGTTGACACGCGCGGCTTCAAGCACCTGCGCCACGCCGAACCGGTCGTAGAAGTACCCAAAGCCCAGGCGGAGCACATCCTTGGTTGGCTTGCCATTGTGCATAAAGCCATACGCGAGCGCCAGGCGCGGCGCCCAGTCGCTGTGGTCGTGAATATCGTTCTGCGACTCCCAGCGCAAGCCGTAGGAGAAGGTCAGGTTCGGCTTCGCCTTCCAGTCGTCCTGGTAGAAGAGCGCCCCATCCACCAGGTTGACGCTGGCCTTGGGGTTTCCGGTGATAAAGACGAGCTGTGAAGGGCCGCCGCCGGCTGCCTGGATCTCGGGGAAAGTCTGCCCAGTGTTCAGGCCTCGAAGCGTCGCGGCGTAACTTTGCGCGGCCGAAATCTCGGTGCAGCCCGCACTTGCCGTGCTGCCCTGCTGGCAAGGGTTGGCGGCGCTCCCAACCGGGCAGCCCGTCGCGGTAGGGCACGACCGGGCGCCAAAGGTAAAAAGCCCATTAAAGCTGGAGTTCGCGTAGTTGGCTTCGCGTGAAGCACGCAGGCGCCCGCCCAGCGAAATGGCATGCGCCTTCAGTGCGAGCTCGGTCAGGTTCGACAGCTCGTAGCGGTCCAGGTGGTCGTTGATGAACTGCTCGGTTTGTCCGCCAAAGGTTTGGTTGCCCTGCACCTGCACTTGCGGCGTCGTGTTTGCCGGGGCCTGCGACGAGCGGTCAAAAAGAATCTGCAGGTGCGTTTCCGAGATGACGCGCGGCCCGAACACTTCCGTGTCGCTGAGCTGGACGGTGCTTTCACTCGACTGCTCGTTGTAGGCCTGCGAACGGAGCGCAAACTGCCCAACGCCCTGGTTGTTCTGCACGTTGCGCTCGTACTGGTAGCGGATGCTGATCGAGTTGTTTTGCGTGAGCTGCACATCGACCCGCGGACTCACGTTGGTCCGGCTTTGCGGCGTGGTCAGGGCATCGTTGAACGGCGCGACGTTGTAATCCGCTGCGTTGGCGTAGTTGCCGGCGGCGAAGTCGCCGTTGACCTCGCCCAGCAGCCGGAACGCACTCACAATCGAGTCATCCTGGATGCTGCGGTGTTGCGCGGTAACAAAAAAGGATGCACTCTTGCTGATCGGTCCGCTCAGCGTGCCCTCGTACTGGTACGAGTCGTAGTCGGGCAGGCTCTTGTCGAAAGGATTGCCGGTGTTGAGCTGGCGCGCGTTCCCCTGACCGTAGAACTGGCCGTGAAACTTGTCCGTGCCGGGCTTGGTAAAGATCTCGACCCGGCCAAAGCCGAGCTTGTCAAACTGCGCGCCATAAGGATTCTGGTTGACGCGAATCTCGCGGATGGCTGACTTGGGCGGCAGTTGCCCGCCGGTAAAGCCATCGATGTACACCTGCCCTCCGGATGGGCCCGCGGCGGGGCCGGCCAGCGCTGTCAGCTCGTTGGAAAGCTCATCGGGGTCATCGGACAGGGCGTCAAGATCCTTGCCCTTGATGGTGATGCTGTTTGCGTTCGCGTCCGGGTCGACCGAAACCGTGGGCAGGTCGGCATTGACCTGCACATTCTGTTGCTGCACCTGGATGATGAGGGTCGCATTCAGCGCTTTGCTGAGGCCGGCGGCAAGCGCAAACGGCTTGGTGCTGAGCGAACCAAAGCCCTGCGCGGTAACGAAAAGCACATAGGTCCCGGGCGCGACGCTCCCCACGCTGTAGCTGCCGTCCGCTCCGGCGGTCGCGGTCGCTACGGTATGCCCCTGCCCGTCGGTGAGACTGACGGTCGCCCCGGGGATGACCGCGCCCGAGGGATCGCTGATCTGCCCGTGGAGGCTCGCTGTGCCGGCTGGGGCAGAAGCCCCGCTTCCCTGCCCCCCTGGCAGAGCGAGCGCCGGGGAGGCGAGCAGAAACAACAGGGTGGCTAGCATGCGTTGCGTCAGGTTCACAGGTCTCCACAGGTGGGCAAAGTGGCGTTGGTGGTTGAACGCGTCCCGCAGCAGCCGAGGCTGTTGCGGGCGTAAGTCCGGGCCTTGATCCGGGCGTTGATGCGGGACTTGATGCGGGCTAAAGCAAGCGCGAAAAGATTCAGCGCGGCGACCCGCCCTCGCTTC
>CALMAN010000037.1 GCA_937859835.1 uncultured Acidipila sp.
GTAGAAGATGGTGTCGCCGTGCTCGCGGTTCCACGCCGAAGGGCTCATCCGGTTCACCACCAGTGCGTAGTGCTGCTCGGGATGGTCCTCGATGCGATAGCTATGCGTGGTCGCATCCAGCTTCTCGTACGCCATGCCGCGACGCTCCAGCTCGGCAAACAGCGGCTTGAACCAGTGCGGCTGCTCATAGTAGATGGCGATGGGCTTGGGCATGAGGCTCCTGGCAAACGACCGCTGCTCCGGCAAACAACGACGAACGGGGCGGACTCCGGGCACTGCGGGTCTCGCTTTGGATCTGGGGTGAGGGACCGGCCTTTGGCGCTTCCGCTTAGGCCGCTGCCTCGGGCTCGATCAACACCTTGACGTGGGCCGTAACCTCGCGGTGCAGCTTGACGGGCACATGGAACTCGCCGAGTTGCCGCAGCGGCTCGGGGAGCTGGATCTTGCGCCGATCGGTTGCAAAGCCCTGCGCTTCAAGCGCATGCGCAATGTCGGACGAAGTGACGGAGCCGAACAACTGTTCGTTCTCGCCGACCCTGCGGGTAAAGGGAAGCGTCAGGGCGTCATACTGCGCGACCAGCTGCTCGGCCTCGCCTTTTTCGCGCGCCGAACGCCGCAGCGCCGACTGCTTCATCTGCTCGATGACCGCTTTGTTGGCGGCCGTCGCCTGGAGGGCAAGTTTGCGCGGCAGGAGGTAGTTGCGGCCGTAGCCGTCGGCTACCTTGACCACGTCGCCGCGGTTGCCGAGGTTTTCAAGATCTTCCTTGAGGATCACTTCCATGGTGCGTTTCTCCAAAAGCTCCGGGTGCGGCTTGCGCCGAGGGTCCTGGGCTCTGCCCGCAGGATGAGGTTCCCCTCTCTCCTCCAGGCAGGTCTTTCTCTTCCGCTCGGCGGGCAAGCGTTCAGTTGGGGGCCGGTTTGTTTCGTCCGCTGCGGCGCGAGCTAATAGCGTGCAGCAAAGGGCAGCAGCGCGATGTTGCGCGCCTGCTTGATGGCGCGCGTAAGGCGGCGCTGGTGCCGCGTGCACACGCCGGTCAGGCGGCGAGGGGTAATCTTGCCGCGCTCGGCAACAAACTGCTGCAGCAGGCGCACATCGCGGTAGGGGATTGCCTCAATCTTTTCAACGCAAAACTTGCAAACCTTTTTGCGGCGAAAGAACTTGCGCCCGCCTCCGCCTCCACCTGCGGGCGGGGGTGGGCCCGGCCCGCCGGAGCCGCTGCCGTAGGATCGCTGTCCTTCCCCGGCCGGAGAGCCGTAAGCGGGCGCATCGGCCCGGGGAGTTGCCTGTGTTTCTTCTGCCATGGAACTGTTCCTTTTCTCGCCGGCGCCTGGCCGGCTGTGGTTGCGGTGGGCGCTCGAGCTAGGCGAGCGCCGGGGCTTCGGTCGTTACCGGGGCGGCGGCTTCGGGAGCCGGTGCGCTCGGCTGCGCGGAGCGCTTGGTGCGGCTGGCACGCAGCGCGCGCACCTTGTCGAGGCGCTTTTCTTCCTCATCCATGCGCACGGTAAGGAACTTGATGACCGGCTCGGAAACCCGGAGACGGCGCTCAAGCTCCGCCACCAGCTTGCCGTCGGCGTCAATGGTCAAAAGGACGTAGTTGCCGTCATTGAACTTGCGCACGGTGTAGGCCAGCTTGCGGCGCCCCAGCTTTTCAACCGGCACATGCAAGCTGCCGCCGCCGTTGGTGATGGTTGCCTCAAAGCCCGCGATCAGCTTGTCGACATCCTCTTCCGCCACATCCGGGCGAACAATAAACATCACTTCGTAAAAACGTCCTGCTGTTTCTGCCATCCTCGTTGCCTCGCTCCGGGCTGCCTGCTTGCGCGGGCCGCCCTGTGTGTTGCGCTCTCCCAAACCACGGAACAGCTGGATCGCCCTACTCGCCCGCCGCGGCCCCGGGAGGCCGCTGCGGGTTGATCTTGTTCATCGCCGCCGCCACACCGCTCGCGGCAATGAGGGAGACTGCCTCGGCTGCCCCGTCGAGCGCTTCGGCCAGCAGCCCCAACTCCATCCGGCGCAGCGGCTGCAGCAGGTAGTCCTTGCCGCGCCGGCCCCGGCCCACGTCGCCGTCCGGGCCCACGCCGATCCGGACCCGTGCCCAGCGCTCGGTACCGAGCAGCCCGTTGATGCTCTTGGCGCCATTGTGGCCGCCGGACGAGCCGCCCGGGCGAACCCGTACGGTTCCGAGCGGCAGCGCCAACTCGTCGTAAAGCACCACCAGCTCGCGCTCCGGGTCGATCGCAAACTCCCGGACCAGCGCCGCCACCGACTCGCCGCTGAGATTCATCCAGGTTTCCGGCTTCGCCAGGATGACCTCCTGCCCCGCCAGCTCGACCCTGCCGGTCAAGGCCCGCCCCCGGCGATTGGTCAACGCCATGCCGGCCGCGTCGGCGATCCGGTCAATGGCCAGGAAGCCCGCGTTGTGCGGCGTCCACTGGAACTCCGGGCCAGGGTTGCCCAGCCCGACTGCCAGCAGCACGGACTACTTCTTGGCCGGTTCGGCTGCCGGTGCTGTGTCGCCCTTGCCCTTCTTTGCCACTTCGGGCTCAGCCGCTGCCGCGAGCGCCTCGGCTGTAGCTGGTTCTTCCTTCATCAGGGCCAGGTGCGCCACGGTTGCATCCTCATCGGTGATGAAGCGGAACTTGCCGCCGTGCGGCAGGTCGGCCACACGGATGACATCGCCAATCTGCATTGCAGAAACGTCTACCTCGACCGAGGTCGGGATGTCCGAGGGAAGGCACTCGATCTCGACCTCGCGCAGCACCTGGTCGAGCAGGCCGCCCTCGTTCTTCACCCCCGCCGCCGTTCCGGTCAGCACGATCGGGACCTCGGCGCGCATGGCCTTGTCGAGTGCGATCCGTTTCAGGTCCACGTGGATGAGCCGGTCCTTGATGGGCTCGAACTGCCAGTCGACGATCATGGCCTTGGCTTTGGCGCCGGCCACATCGAGATCAAAGATGGTGTTGTGGCCGGTGTCTGAGTGCAGAATGCGCAGCATCTGCTTCGGGTCAAGCGCAACCGGAACGGCCGGCTCGCTGGCCCCGTAGACGACGCCCGGCAGCTTTCCGGCTACCCGTACGCGACGCGCTGCGTTCTTGGAAAACTTGCCCTCGCGGACCACCGCGTTCACTGCTTCGGCTGTTGCCATCGCTTTTTTCCTTTCGGGCACAGGCCCCGCCTGCTCCCTTTCAAGCTCGGTTCGGAGCGTCAGTTAAACAGCGTGCTGACGCTGGTTTCCATATGGATGCTTTCAATCGCCGCGCCCAGCAGGCCGGCGATGGTACGCACCTTGATCTTCCCTTCCGCGCGCGCGGCTTCAGAAAGCGGGATCGAGTCGCTCACCACCAACTCCTTGAGCCGCGAGCCGTGGATGCGCTCGACCGCTGAGTCGGACAGCACGGCGTGCGACGCGCAAGCATACACGGCGGTCGCGCCCTGGTCCAGCAGCGCATCGACGGTTTTGACCAGGGTGCCGGCCGTGTCCACGATGTCGTCGATGATCAGGCAGCTTCGCCCGCGCACGTCGCCGATGACGTGCATCACCGCGGTCACATTGATGTCGGTTCGCCGCTTGTCCACAATGGCCAGTGGTGCGCTCATCTTGGTCGCAAAAAAGCGTGCCCGCTCCACCCCGCCCGCGTCCGGCGACACCACGGTCAGGTCCGGGAGGTTGAGCTCGCGGAAGTAGCTCACCATGACCGGGCTTGCGAACAGGTGGTCGACCGGGATATTGAAGAAACCCTGGATCTGGGCCGCATGGAGGTCGAGCAGCAGTGCCCGGTTGGCTCCGGCGGTGGTCAGCAGATCCGCCACCAGCTTGGACGAGATGGCCACACGCGGGCGGTCCTTGCGGTCCTGCCGGGCATAGCCGTAGTAGGGTACGACAACGGTGATCCGCCCGGCCGAAGCGCGTTTCAGCGCGTCGATCATGATCAGCAGTTCCACCAGGTGCCGGTCGACCGGGTTCGAAGTGGGCTGCACAAGAAACACATCAGCGCCGCGCACGTTTTCAAGCAGCTGGAAGTGCATCTCGCCGTCGGCGAAACGCTGGATGCGCGTTTCCCCGAGCGGCACCCCGATGTGGCGGCAGATATCGGCCGCAAGCTCGGGGTTGGCGGTGCCGGAAAAGATGCGAAAGCGTTTGTCTTCGCGCAATCGGGAGCCGCGTTTACGCTCCGCAGCCGCTTTGGGCTCACGCGCGATGGTTGCCGCCGCGTGTGCTCCGTTGGTGCCTGCCTCTTGCCTGGTGAGGAGAAGCTCCTCGGTTGCCTGTTTCACGTTGCACCCCTCACAAGGGTTGATTGACCCTTGGCCTGGTTTTCCCGCTTCTCAGTGTTTGTCCGGGCTTGTTTTCCCGGGCTCCATCCCGCCAGAACTGGCTGGGCGACTAGGATTCGAACCTAGACAAAGTGCGTCAAAGGCACTTGACCTACCGTTAGTCGATCGCCCAACATCCGCTGCCACCTAGCCTTCCTCAACCACCATGCCGCCCCAGTATCCTTCGCGCCCCAGGGTGCGGGTACGCAGGCTGTGGATACCAAGCGCGTTGAGCCGCTCCTCTGCCGCCTCCGCGGCGGCGCTCTGCGTGTACAGCCCGAACACGGCAGAGCCGGAACCGGACAGTGCAGCATACAGGGCGCCGCCCGCAAGCGCACGCTGAATCTGTTCAAGAAGGGGATGCTGCCGGAAGACGACTTCCTGGAAGTCGTTTAGGAGTATCCCGGTCTGGACAAGCGAGGAAAGCTGGTTCCCCGCCAGGCCCTGATGGCTAGAAGCCCTCCGTGGAGTGGATTCTGGATGCAGGACACCGGATGCGTGCTGCTCGGCCCATGCGGCGGCGAGAGCTCGACTCAACAGCTCAAGTCTAGCGGTCATCTCGCCGGGCGTCAAACCGCGCGCGGCCTGGGCCAGATCCCAGGCGCGAAAGGCTGCCGGGGTCGCTACCCCGACCGGCGGGAGAGCCAGCACCACGTCCACCGCCGCCGCCAGATCCGCAAGCGGCACCACCTGCTCGCCGCGACCGAACCCAAGCACCGCGCCCCCCAGCAGAAACAGCGGCACATCCGAGCCGACGGCCGAGCCCAGGCGCAGCCGTTCGTCGCCCCCTAGCGGCGCGGCGAGCTGGAGCCGCGCGAGCTCGCGCTCAAGCCCCAGCAGGGCGGCCGCAGCATTGGCCGAGCCGCCCCCGAGCCCGCCCTGCACGGGCAGCCTTTTTTCAATGTGCGCCCGCACGGCCAGCGCTTCCCGGCCCGGCGCTTCCAGCGCGAGCGTCAGCATCTTCCACACCGTGTTGCGGCTGTTGACGGGTACCCGTTCGTCGCTGCAGCTCAGCTCGATCGCCGGGCTCGCGGGCCCGCGCCGCGCGACCGCGATGGTGAGCAGGTCGTGTGTTTCGAGCGTCTGGTAAAGCGTAGACAACGCGTGAAACCCATCGGGACGCGCCGGTCCGATCGCCAGGCCAAGATTGATCTTTGCGTACGAACGCAGTGTGACCGGCATCGGCACAAGTGTACCCGGCGCGCAAACAGATGCCGGCCCGGGCCGCCCGTCACGCTACACTGTGCCCGACAGCCATGCGCGCTCGCTCCCCTGCCTTTTCGTTCGCCCTTTTGTGTTGCCTTGCGTGTCGCGCCGACGCGCAGGCGAATCCCGGAAGCACGGCCGGCGGGCCGATCCCCGGCTACGCGGCCGAGCAGCCAGTGCGCGCTACGCACGCGATGGTCGTCAGCGTGCACCACCTGGCTACCGACGCCGGACTTCGGACGCTGCGGGAAGGCGGCAACGCGGTCGACGCAGCCGTGGCCACCGCGTTCACCCTGGCCGTCGTGTACCCGTTCGCGGGCAACCTGGGCGGGGGCGGCTTTATGCTCGTGCACCTGTCGGGGCGCAACGGGACCAAGCCCACTGCCGGCGCGCGCGACACCTTTCTCGATTTTCGCGAGACCGCGCCCCGGCGGGCGACCGCCGACATGTACCTGGACGCGCAGGGCAACGTCGTTCCGGGCGCCAGCACGATCGGGCCGCGCTCGATCGGGGTCCCTGGCTCGGTCGCCGGGCTGGCCATGGCCGAGCGCGAGTACGGCCGGCTCGGCCTGCGGCGCGTCATGGCGCCGGCGATCGATCTGGCCGCCCATGGCTTTGCGCTGGGCGAGGAAGAAGCCAGGCTGCTCAACGACCCGCACCTGCGCGACTACGGGGAGTCCCGCGCCATCTTCGGGGCAAAAAGCTGGACAGCGGGCGACACGCTCAAGCAGCCGCTCCTGGCCAGGACGCTGCGGCGCATTGCCGCGGACCCGGACAGCTTTTACCGCGGCGACCTTGCGCGCGAGCTGGCGGCCGGCCTCGCGAGCGAAGGCTCGCTGATCACGGAAGAGGACCTCCGGGCCTACCACGCGGCCGAGCGCGTACCCCTGCGCGGAACCTACGCGGGGCAAACGGTGGTGAGCGCTCCGCCGCCCTCCTCGGGTGGCGTGACGCTGCTCGAAACCCTCAACATCCTGAGCGCCGCCCCCGCGCCGGAGCTTGGCGGCACCCGGGATCGCAGCGCGGACTGGACCCACTGGATCGCCGAAAGCTTTCGCCGTGCCTACATGGACCGAAATGAATACCTGGGCGACCCGGACTTTGTGTCCATGCCGATCCTGGCCATGCTGAGCCCCGGCTACGCGGCAGCCTGGCGGCAGACCATCGATCCCGCGCGAGCGACGCCCTCGGCCGGTCTCGCGCGGCCTGCGAACTTTCTCCCGGCGCCTCCCGCAGGCGGAGGCACTCGCCTTGCCGGAAGCGGGGAAAAGGGAGAAACGACACACTTTTCTGTTCTCGACGCGGAGGGCAACGCGGTCGCCGTGACGACAACGCTGAACGGCGCGTTCGGCTCCTACGAGACCGCCCCGGGCCTGGGCTTCCTGCTCAACGACGAGATGGACGACTTTTCCGCGAAACCGGGCGCTCCCAACATGTTTGGGCTGGTGCAGGGACCAGCCAACGCGATCGCGCCCGGCAAGCGCCCCTTGTCGAGCATGACCCCGACCATTGTGCTGGCAAAGGACGGCTCGGTGCGGATGGTTTTGGGCTCCCCAGGGGGCGCCCGCATCATCACCACGGTGGCAAATATCCTGCTGTCGGTCGATGCCGGCGGCCTGAACATCCAGGCGGCGGTCGACGCGCCCCGCTTTCACCACCAGTACCTGCCCGACACGCTGTATGTCGAGCCGGGTTTCAACGCGTCCACGGTAGCGGCCCTCCAAGCGATGGGCTATTCGGTCGCGGTCAGCCCAGCGGTGTGGAGCGACGGCGAGTGTATTGCGCGTGACCCGGACACCGGTGTGCTGGCAGGCGGGCAGGACCACCGGCGGCATTTCGGCAAGGCCGCCGGGTACTAAGCAGTCCCTATGTCTGAGGGCGGCGCTGTGGCGAAAGAAAAGCTGCCCATGGCTCAGGAAAGCCGCGCGGACGACCTGCCCGGCAAGCCGCGCCGCTTTTTGGAGCTCGACTCCCTGCGCGGGCTGGCAGCCCTGTCGGTGGTGCTGTACCACTTCTGCACGGCCTACGCGGACACGCGGCTGTCGGTCGCTCTCCATCACTTCCCGCTGCGCCTCCTCGTGGACGGCCACCAAGCGGTGATCCTGTTCTTCCTGCTCAGCGGCTTTGTTTTGACGCTTCCCTACCGGCGCCGCCCGGTCGAGTACCCCGTGTATCTCCTGCGCCGCATCTGCCGGATCTATCTGCCTTACCTCGGCGCATTGCTGCTGGCAGTAGGGGCTGCCATGCATTTTTACGGGGTGGTGCGGCCGGTCGGGGCTTCAAGCCGCAGCTGGAGCGACCACTGGGTCAACCTGACCTGGTCCGCGCCGGTAAGCACGCGCCTGGTGCTCCGCCATGTGCTGTTTCTCGGCAACTATGACTGGTCGCAGTACAACACGGCGTTCTGGTCGCTGATCTACGAGATGCGGATCTCGCTCGTGTTTCCCTTTGTCGCCGTCGCCGTGCTGCGCCTGCCTGCACGCTGGGCGCTGCTCGGTGCCGTGGCGTGCTCGCTGGCCACCCGGCCGCTCGCCGTTCTGTGCGCACCCGTGTTTCCGGTCGACGTGTCCATGCCCAGCTTTCTCGGCTCAGAGACTTTTTTCACCCTGCACTACCTTGCCTTTTTCATCCTGGGCGCGGCGCTGGCAAAGGAACTGGACCGCGTCGCCGCATGGTACGGGCGCCTGCCGGGCGTTGCCGGTGCGGCGCTTGCGGTTGCGGCCTTGATGCTGTACGACGTCGAGGTGTTGAACCGCTCGCATCGCACCCTGGTCACCCGGCTTACGTTTCCCGAGCAGGTTTCTGACTGGGTCACCGCGGCCGGCGCGCTCCTATTCATCCTGTTCAGTCTCCAGTCGGCGCGCTTCAAACAGTTCCTCCGCCACGCGGTTGTGCACCACCTCGGGCGCGTGTCCTACAGCCTTTACCTGGTGCACAGCACGGTGCTGTTCAGCCTTATCCACCTGTTTCCCGCGCCCGGAAAGATGCGGGTCGTCGCGCTGCTTTACCTCCCCTTGACGGCGCTGCTGACCGAGGCTTTTTTTCGGCTCGTAGAAGCGCCCTCGATGCGCTTGGGCAGAGTGTTGACGCAAGAGCGGCCAAGGGCACAAGCGCAGGCCGCAGCCGAAGGCTGAGCCAGGGACACCCCATCACACGCTCCGTGTGCTCGCTTTCTGCACGCCTGACGTCGTCTGCTTTCCCGGTGTAAAGGGCGCGCGTCCGCGTAGTTCTTCGCGCCCAGCCAAGATGCCGCTCCGTAGCGGCGCATGTTCCACCCCGGCATCCGCGCCGCGTCCGGTGCGGCGACCCCGGCCGCGGGGATGAGAAGATAGGCTGGAAGTCTCCTATGCAGAAAGTCATTTCGACGCACATTTTTCTCCGCTCGCGCTTGCATCCAGGCCTGCTCGATACCCTGGCCCGCACCGGAGCCACGGGTATTGAGCTGTTTGCCGCGCGACAACACTTCGACTACACGGAACGCGCCACGCTGCGCGAGATCGGCGAATGGTTCCGGGCCAACCCCGTCCAACTCTTCTCCATGCACGCCCCGCTCTACAGCGACCGCGACTCGGGCCGCGGCGGCGAGCCTTCGGTCAACGTGGTGCATCCGGACAAGTCGCGCCGGATCGATGCGATGGATGAGGTGAAGCGTGCCCTTGAAACTGCAGAAGCGATCCCGTTCCGGTACCTGGTGCTGCATCTGGGAGACCGTGGCGACGGCTGGAACCCGCGTACGCTTGAAAATGCGCTGACCGCGCTCGAGCACCTGCAGGCCTACGCGCGTCCGCTGGGCGTGCAGCTCCTGGTCGAGAACATCCAGAACGAGGTCACAACCCCCGCGCACCTGAACGAGATCCTGAACGTCGGCCATCTGGATGACGTGGGTGTCTGCCTGGACGTGGGTCATGCGCACCTGGGCGAGGGAGTTCCGGCGGCACTGGCCGAGTTAAGCGGCCGGGTGCTGTCGTCACATATCCACGATAATCACGGTGAGCGCGACGAGCACCTTTGGCCAGGCGAGGGAACCATCGACTTCGCCGGGGCGCTCCCAGCGATCGCGCACGCCAAGCATGCGCCCGCGGGCGTGCTGGAAATTCACTACGGCTACGGCACAGACCAGGCGCAGGTGGTCGAGCGAGCCAAGGCGGTCTTTGCTCCGTTCGACGCGGTCGAGACTTCGCCCGAGGCACGAGGATGACCGGGACACAGCCGGGGGGCGAGGCACCCTTGACCACGATCGACAAGGTCGGCGAGCACGAGGGGCAACGGGTCACACTGCGGGGCTGGCTGTATAACCTGCGCGCCAGCGGCAAGCTCCTGTTTCCAATCTTTCGTGACGGCTCGGGAACCATTCAGGGCATTGTGCCCAAGGCAGCCGTTTCGCCCGAAACCTTTGAAACCGTGAAGGGGTTGACCCAGGAGTCGAGCGTAGTGGTGCGCGGGCGCGTCCGGGCCGACCAGCGGGCACCGGGCGGCTATGAACTGGACGTCGACGAAGTGGAAGTGCGGCAGCGCGTGGACGAAAATGCGCCCTTCCCCATCACGCTCAAGGAGCACGGCGTCGACTTCCTGATGGAGCATCGCCACCTGTGGGTGCGTACCCCGCGGCAGTCGGCGATCCTGCGGATTCGCGCGGAAATCATCAAGGCTGCGCGCGATTTTCTCGATGGGGCAGGGTTCACGCTGACCGACCCGCCCATCCTGACCCCGGCTGCCTGCGAGGGCACAAGCACTCTGTTTCCGGTCGAGTACTTTGGCGAAGAAGCGTTTCTCACCCAGAGCGGCCAGCTCTATATCGAATCGACCGCGCTGGCGCTCGGCAAGGTCTACTCCTTTGGCCCGACCTTTCGCGCGGAAAAGTCGAAAACGCGGCGGCACCTGACGGAGTTCTGGATGGTTGAGCCGGAGATGGCCTATGCCGGGCTCGATGAGCTGATGGAACTGGCCGAACACTTCATCGCGTTCATTGTTGACCGGGTGCTGGGGCGCCGGCGCGCTGATCTTGTGCTAACCGGTCGGGACATCGCGAAGCTGGAAGCCATACAAGCGCCCTTTCCACGCCTGCGCTACGACGAGGCCGTAGCCATGCTGAATGCGGCGCACGCGCGGGGAGAGCTGCCCCAGCCCTTTGAGTACGGCAACGACTTTGGCTCGCCGGACGAGACGTACCTGTCGTCGCAGTATGATCGACCGCTCATGGTGCATCGATATCCAGCCGCGGTCAAGGCTTTCTACATGCAGCCCGACCCTGAGGACGCGCGGTACGCACTGTGTGTCGATGTGCTGGCGCCCGAAGGGTACGGTGAGGTGATTGGGGGATCGGAGCGGATTGCCAGCTACAATCTGCTGAAGCAACGGATCGAGGAGCACCATCTGCCGCTCGACGCATTCGGCTGGTACCTTGACCTGCGACGCTACGGCTCCGTGCAGCACGCAGGCTTCGGCATGGGTATCGAGCGAGCCGTGGCCTGGATCTGCGGGCTCGATCACGTGCGCGAAACCATTCCCTTTGCGCGTACGCTGAACCGCATGTACCCGTAGCGGGCGTGGGAGCAAAAAGGAAGGGGCCGGCTATGGCAGCCGGCCCCTTCCTTTTGCTTTCCTTGTTGCTTACTGCTGGACGGTCAGTTGCGCCGTGGTAGTCTGCTGCGCGCCTCCGCTCGACATGGTGATGGTGAGATCATACGTCGCTCCCTGGGTCCAGGCCGTTCCCCTGGTTACGCCGCAACCAGTCAGCATGCTGCTTCCAGCCAGGCCGCCGAGTAGCAGGAGCAGGGTAAGCGCGAGTCCCCGACCAGACTTGCGCAGCCGGCTCGCTCCCGCAAGCGGAAGCAGCACAAGGGCAAGTGCCGTGCCGCCCAAAGCAGTGCTGAGCCTTTGGCCTGCGGCCCCCACCATCTTATTGGCCGGGACCTGCACAGACAGGGTGACCGTTTGAGCGCCGCTGTCGGCAGCAAGCGTGGCCGGCGAGAACGTAGCGGTTGCCCCAGTCGGCAGCCCCGTGACGGAGAAGGTCACCACTCCCGGATAGGCCCCAGACTGACCTGGGCCTACCTGAAGCGGGAAGTTCGCCTGCCCGCCCAACGCGACTGTTTGCGTTATCGGGCTTGCGCTCGATGAGCCGGAAGCACCGGTCGGTATTGTTGCCCTGATCCAGAAGTTGCTGCTGCTAAGCTGGACCGTAAGTTGGCCGGAAGTGCTGGTAAGGAAGTTTGTATCTCCGGCATAGACCGCAGTAAGTGAGTTGGAGACGTTGGCCGGGACCCCCTTGGTGTTGAGGGTGGCCGTGCCAGACTGAAGCGTCGCCACTCCCAGCGAGGTAGTTCCGTTGAAGAACTGCACGGTGCCGCTGGGTGTTCCGCTGGTTAAGGATTGGACCTGCGCCTGCAAAGTGATCGTGCCGTCCGCCGCCGGCGCCCCAGCGGCCCTGGTCAGGGTCGTTGAGCTGCCGGCCTTCACGATGGTCAACACGCCACTGGCGGGCACGACCGTGTAGTTCCCGAGCGCGCTCCCGGTGACGTTCGCCAGGATAGGATAACTACCCGGCGCATCGGTGATGGCTGCCATGCTGGTGTACGTCGCCTGGAGATTGTCGCCGTTCCGTACGCCGGTGATGCTTCCGGTAAAGGCGGGGTTGGGCGTCCCGTAAGCACGCTGGGCGTTTGCAACTGACATGTTGAGCGTTGCAGGCGCGATCGTGAGCGTTCCGGGGAGCGCGGTAAGGGTGTAGTTGCCGAGGGTCGCCCCGGTCACACTGGGGGTCACCGGGTAGGCGCCGACCGCAGACTGCGGTGTCACCGGGGTGGTAAAGCTCTGGGTGAATGTTTCCCCATTGGCGCTGCCAGTAATCGTCGCGGTAAAGGCGGGGTTCGAATCGCCATAGACGCGCGATGCATTCGCCGCCTGCACGGTAAGTGCTGCCGGAGTAATCGTGAGTGTGCCGTTGGTTGTGACCGGAACATAGTTGCCGATGCCCGCGCCCGCGGCACTCGGAACAATCGCGTACCGGCCGGCTGGGGACGCCTGTGTCGCTTGGGTTGTGAACGACTCGGTAAGCTGGTCGCCGTTCAGAGCGCCGGTAAGGGAGCCGGTGAAGTTCGGGTTCGCCGCGCCGTAAACACGACTCGCGTCGTCTGCGGATACGGTCAAAGGCGCGCCACTGATCGTAAGCGTGCCGTTGGTGATGCTGGGTGTGTAGTTACCGGCAGCAGCACCGCTGATGGCAGGAACAATCGGGTACGTACCCGCGGCAGAAGTGCTGGTCGCCACTGTGCTGAAGGATGCAGCCACGGCGTCACCATTGATTGCACCGGTGACCGTGCCGGTAAAGCTCGGGTTGGCCGCGCCATACCTCCGGGTGGCATCATCTGCTTTTACGGCCAGCGGTGCCTTGGTGATGGTGAGCGTGCCGTTGCTGACAGACTGGGTGTAGTTGCCCAGGTTTGCGCCGGTAACGCTCGGCACGATCGGGTAGGTTGCAACCGGCGAGGCC
>CALMAN010000038.1:0-5305 GCA_937859835.1 uncultured Acidipila sp.
GAGCAGAAGCCGGTCGCGGATCAGCCGCCCGTTCACAAACAGGTAGATCCCGTGGCGGTTGGGCCGCTGGAGCTCGGGCTTGGAGGTCCAGCCCGACAGCCGGAGGTGCCCGGGCGCGGCAGCCTCCCACCCCTCGTCGCGCCGCCAGGGCGGGGGCTCTGGCAGCCCGCCGTGGTCAAACGGGCGCTCGGCGGCGAGCGGCAGCAGCCCGTCCAGCGTGTCGCGGCCAAAGATCTGGTAGATCCGCTCTTCGGCGCGGGCGACCGGCGGGGCCTCCAGGAGGGTGTGGGTGCCCGTGACGAGCGCAAAGTGCTTGCCCGGGTGGGCCAGCGCGTAGTGGGTCACAAGCGCCGCGACCTGGGCGGTTTCCGTTGTTTCCGAGCGAAGAAACTTGCGCCGGGCCGGGGTGTTGAAGAACAGGTCTTCGACCGTCAGAACCGAGCCCGGGGGCCCGCCCGCATCCTCGACCCGGCCCAGGGCGCCGCCCCGGATCGCGATCCGGGTGCCGGCCTCCTCATCCCGGGCGCGGGTCCGGAGCTCCAAGCGGGACACGGAGGCGATCGACGGGAGGGCCTCGCCCCGGAAGCCAAGGGTTGCGATCTCCAGGAGGTCGTCCGCCGAGCGGATCTTGGAGGTGGCGTGCCGCTCAAAGGCGAGCAGGGCGTCATCCCGGCCCATGCCGTGCCCGTCGTCAGTGACCCGAATCAGCTTGCGCCCGCCCCCCTCGATCTCGATCCGGATGCGGCCGGCGCCGGCGTCGAGCGCGTTTTCAAGCAGCTCCTTGACGACCGAGGCCGGCCGGTCGACGACCTCGCCGGCCGCGATCTGGTTGGCGACCTGGTCGGTGAGGATGTGGATGCGGCCCATGGGCCCAGCTTACCCGAGCCGGGGCCGCGGGGCAGCTCCTGGGGAGCCGCGGGGTGTGCTGTTTCGCAGCACGGCGGAGTCAAACGGGAGCGTCGAACAGCAAAATCTAAACAGGACGTTCAAACGGGAGGTTTAAACCGGAACGCCTAAACATGGGCTTCGTCACGGCGGGCCGCCGAAGCCGCCTCCACCAGGTCGCCCAGCACGTGCATGCGCATGAAGTTGGTGGCGCCCGTGTTGGTGCGGGTCCCGGCGACGATGCCCACGATGTCGCCCCGGCGGGCGAACTGGCTTTGTTCAAGCGCCGCTTCCACGGTTTCGATCATGCGCTCGGTGGTGGCGGCCTTGCCGCAGGACAGGGGAAACACGCCGCGCAGCAGGCTCATGCGGCGCAGCACGGCGGGCGAAGAGGACAGGGCGCAGACCGGGGGGCGGGGGCCGCGCTTGGACAGCAGCCGGGCGGTGGTGCCGGTTTCGGTAAACACGGCGATGGCGCGGATGTCGAGGTCGTTGGCGGCATGCGCCATCGACTCGCAGATCGATTCGGGCACCGTCATGGCGTGCCCGCGCACCCGGGCCGGAAAGCTCGCGGGCATGTCCAGCATGTGTTCTTCGCTTTCAAGCACGATTTTGGCCATCATCCGCACCGCCTCGACCGGGTACTTGCCGGCCGCGCTTTCCGCCGACAGCATCACCGCGTCGGTGCCGTCGTAGACCGCGTTCGCGACGTCGGACACTTCGGCGCGGGTCGGCCGGGGGTTTTCAATCATGGACTCCAGCATCTGGGTGGCGGTGATGACCGGCTTGCGAAAGGCAGCGGCGCGCCGGATCACCAGCTTCTGGATGGCCGGAACCTTTTCGGGCGGCACTTCCACGCCCAGGTCTCCGCGCGCCACCATGACCCCGTCCGCGATCTCGAGGATTTCGTCGAGGTTGTCGATGGCCTGCGGCTTTTCGAGCTTGGCGATGATCCAGGTATCGGCGCCGGCGGCTTCGATGCGGTCCTTGACCAGCCGGACGTCTTCGGCGCTGCGCACAAAGGAAAGCGCCACCGCGTCGACCCCGGCCGCGATCGCGAAGCGGAGGTCGTCGGCGTCCTTTTCGGTCAGCGATGGGACCTTGGCGGCGATGCCCGGGAGGTTGATGCCCTTGTTTTCGCCGAGCAGCCCCCCGTTGATGACCGCGCACTCAACGTCCTCGCCGACCACCCGGATCACGTGGAGCTCGATCAGTCCGTCGGAGAGCAGGATGGCGTCGCCCGACTCGAGGTTTTCGGCCAGGGTCAGAAAGGTGGTGGCGATCAGCTCCCGGGTGCCGGGGACCGGGCGGGGAGTGATGGTGAGGGTTTGCCCGGCCTGGAGCAGGACCGGGGTGTGGTTTTCAAGCTTGCCGGTGCGGATTTTGGGGCCTTGGAGGTCGGCCAGGATGCAGATCGGCTTCCCTTCCTCGGCCGAGATGCGGCGGATCATGCCGATCAGCCGCAGCTTGTCGTCCTGGGTGCCGTGCGAAAAGTTGAGCCGGGCGACATCGAGGCCGGCGCGCACGAGCGCCCGAAAGGTGGTGTCCTCGTCCGAAGCCGGCCCCAGCGTCGCAACAATCTTGGCGCGGCGCAGCCCGCCGGTGGTGCCAGCCTCCCTGATCTTGTCCCGCTCCCTGCCGTCCCCTGTCATCGCCCCTCGTTCCATGTTCGCCTCCCTGCTCCAGTTGCTGCGCCCCGGCCGTGCCAGCCGAGCGCCGGGGCCGCCGGTTCCGGCCCCCCGTCCGGGTACTCCAGGGCATCGTCCTCGGCCAGGCTGGACGCGCGCTGCCCGTCCCACAGGGGAAACACCTGCGCGTTGAACTCGGCGCCCACAAGCACCGCGACCGAAACAAAGTACAGCCACACCATGGTGGCGATGCCCGCGCCGAGCGAGCCGTACACCCGGGAATAGTCGGCAAAGCGCGTCACATACCAGCCGTACAGCATGGTAGAGCCAAACCAGGTGCCGGTGGCAAGCAGCGCGCCCGGCACGGTGCGCATCCAGGGCGGCCGGATAGCCGTGGAAAAGTGAAAGATGACCTGGAGCACGGCCACGCTGGCCACCAGCGCAACCAGCCAGCGCACGGCGCGCCAGCCCACGAGCACCCAGGAGCGCAGTTCGTGATCGGCGTTTGCAATCATCCACAGCTCGATGCTGTGGCCGAAGACCACAAACGCGGTCGCAAACAGCATGGGCAGCAGGGTCGACGGGATCAGCAGCAGCGCCACCAGCCGCTCCTTCCAAAAAGGGAACTGGCCGCGGGGCAGCCGGTAAGCGCGGCGAAAGCCTTCCATCAGCGACAGCATGACGCCCATGGCGGCGGCCAGCGCGACCAGCGAAGCAAACAGCACCACCCGGTGCGAGCGCGGGGAAGACGGGGTGAAGTAGGTTTGCGCCAGACTCATGGTGTCGGGCGGCAGCAGGTCGGCCAGCAGGGTGTGGACGTCGCTGCGCACGAGCTCCGTGGTGGGCGCCTTCGAAAGCAGGGCGGCGGCCACCAGCAGAGCCGGAAACAGGCTGAGCAGCTCGGAATAGGCGGCGGCCTTGGCGATGGTAAAGGCGTTGTGCCCAAAGGCCTTCCAAAGCGCGCGCCGGAGATCCCCCAAGGAATCCCGAAGGCGAACACGGAGGGCGCTGCGGAGCATATGCACACGAGCTTACCGTGGAACCGGGAGCCAGTGCGAGCCCCCGGCCGCCGCCGGGGGTCGGAAATGGCTCGAGCCGGGACAGATTCTTGCTATGCTCGACGGAGAGCGGCCGGCGTGTGTTCCCCGCGTGCGCCTGTCTGCCGGGGGGCGGTCTGGTGCGGATGCGTCCATCTCGCCCGAACGCCGTTTTGTTCTCGACCGCGGTTTGACTGTTTTGTTCTTGATCGGTCTCTCTCTGTTCTTGATCGGTGCCCTAGCTGTCGCGACCAACCACGCGCCCCCCAAGAAGCGCCTGGAGATCCTGCCTTGCTTCCTTGTTTGAGGCCATGCCTGTGAGCCGAGTCACCCGCGCCCTGATCCTGTGCTTGTACTTTTTTGCCGCCCTGCAGTTTGTGCGGTACTACTCGAAAACCACGGTGCTGTACCTGAACATGCCGGCCTACCTTGCCGGGCAGGAGCGGCTTCCCTTCCAGGAGCGGGTGCTGCCGATCGTGTTTCTGGACCCGATCATGCACTCGCGCTGGATTGCCGCGCACCTGTTTCACCAGAACGGGAACTTCACCGCGGACCGGGGCGCCTTTTACGTGCTCAGCCTCCTGGCGCTGCTGGTGGCCGCCGGGATCACGCAAAAGTTGTACGGGCTGCTCAGCCCCACGCGCACCATGAGCCTGCTGGTGTTTCCCGTGTTTCTGTTTGCCGTGATGTGGACCTATTCCATTCACAGCGAGGCCAACTTTTCCTACCCCTACGACATGCTGAGCCTGGCCTTTTTCACGGCCGGGCTCTACGCCGTCTACCAGAAGCGTTTCCTGCTGCTGGCCCTGGTAGTGCTGCTCGGCACCTTTAATCGGGAAACAACGCTGTTTTTGATCGGGATTTTTGTGCTGGACGCGGCCTCGGTCGAGGGCGCCGGGGCAGGGACCCCCTTGCGCGCGCGCTTCCGCTTGCGCGATCTGCCCTGGGTGCGCCTTCTGCTGCTGTGCGCGCTGTGGCTGGCGGTGAAGCTGCCCCTGGCGCACACGTTCGCCCACAACGACGGCTCCGAAAACTTCGTGCGCATCGGCTACAACCTCAACCTGCTGCGGCCGCGCCTGCTCCCGGCCCTGCTCAACATCTGCGGCTACACGCTGCCGGTCGTGCTGCTGCTGCGCCGCGACCTCCGGCCGACCCGCTTCGCCAACTACCTGTACATCCTCCCGCTCTGGTTTGCGGTGATGTTTTGGAGCGGCGTGCTGGTGGAAACGAGGATCTACGGCGAGCTGTGCTCTTATTCGGCGATCGCGCTGGTGCTGATCATTGAGCGCCACCTCGAGCGCCATCTCGAGGTGCAGGGGGAAGCCGGGGCCCGCGAGCGAGACGCAGGCTTCCCGGCCGAAGCGCCCGCGCTGCGGCGCAGCGCCTAGCGGCGCGCCTGACCCCGGCCCGCGCTCCCGAACCAACTCCCGAACCAACTCCCGAACCAACTCCCGGACCTCATTGGACCTACCCGGACCTACCCGGACCTACCCGGACCTACGCCGGACCTACGCCGGACCTAGCCTGAGCCTGACTCGGGCCCAACTCGACTCCAACTCGGGCGCGGCTCGGGCGCCGGGGGCGGCTGTTATCTTGAACATATGATCAAGGGGCTCACGCTGCTGCGCCGGGCAAGCACGCCGGCTGCACTGGACCGGCTGACCAGCTTTCTTCTGGCGCTTGGCCTGGAAGCTGCATCGAGCTGGGAAGCGGGCGGGAGCCGGGGGCAGCGGTTTCGCGCGCCGGCCGGAGCGC
>CALMAN010000038.1:5315-5999 GCA_937859835.1 uncultured Acidipila sp.
ACCCCCGGGAAGAAGCGGGCGCGGGCGAGCCTCCATGGCTGAGCCCGGTCGAGCCCCAGGCGCACTGGCCGGTCGAGCTGTTTACAGCCGAGCCGGTCCCGGGCGTCCGGATCGGCTTTTGGGAGTGGGCCGACCCGCTGCGCGGCAAGCCGGCGGCGATTGAGGGCGATCTCCTGGCCACCGGGATGCGCTTTGGGGTGGTGGTGGCGCGCTGGAACGCGGTGATTACGGACCGGCTGCTCGCGGGCGCGCTGGATTGCCTCCTGCGCTCGGGAGCGCGGCGCGACGACATCCAGGTGGTGCGCGTACCCGGCGCCTGGGAGATCCCGGATGCAGCGCGCGCGCTGGCCGCCGGGGCCAAGCCGCCCGACGCGGTGGTGACCCTGGGCGTGCTGCTGCGCGGCGAAACCGCCCACTACGAGGCGATCTACACCGAGGTCGCGCGCGGCATCGGCCAGTCGCAGGGGGACACCGGGGTGCCGCACGCCTTTGGGGTGCTGACCTGCGAAACCCTTGAGCAGGCGCTGGACCGGGCGGGGCTGAAGGCGGGCAACAAGGGCTTTGAAGCCGCGTCGGCGGCCATCGAGATGGTGTCGGTACACCGCAAGCTCGCCGCCGCGGCCGGGGTGGCCCGGTGAGCGCACCTACCGGGCGACGGCGCAAAAGCCGCGAGCTCGCCATGCA
>CALMAN010000038.1:6009-6324 GCA_937859835.1 uncultured Acidipila sp.
GGACGAGATCGCGGAGCTGATCACGCGCCACGCGCAGAACTGGCGTTTGGAGCGGATGCCGGCCGTGGACCGCAGCGTGCTGCGCATGGCGATTGCGGAGATGCTGGGCTTTGCCGGGACCCCGGCGCCGATCGTGATCAACGAGGCGCTGGAGATTGCCAAGCGCTTTTCGGCGCCCGAGTCGATCAACTTCCTCAACGGCGTGCTCGATGCGGTGGCGCGCGGCCAGCGCGGCGCGTGGGAGCCGGCGGCGGGCGGACGCCGCCCGTGAGCCAGCCTGCCCGCATGCGCCTCCTGGCCGCGGCGCTTCTCCTC
>CALMAN010000039.1:0-5769 GCA_937859835.1 uncultured Acidipila sp.
AGCTTGCCGTGGGGGGTGTGGGGGAGTCTGCCATGATCGTCCTAATCTATCGAAAGATCTAGCGAAAGTCCGCCGCCTTCGGCTGTGCGGCGTCTGCTGGGGGAGAGCGAGTTTGGAGCAGCATGTGCAGTTCTAGCGAGGGGTCAAGCTTTTTGTCCATGCGCCACGTGTCCGTAGCCCGCGGGGACCGCGTCGTGCTCCACGACATTGCTCTGGAGATCCGGTCCGGCGAACACCTTGCGATCCTGGGACCAAACGGCTGCGGCAAATCGACGCTTATCAAACTGATGACGCGCGAACTGTACCCGGTGGCGAGCGCGCCCGGCGAGCCGCCGGTCCACTGCCGCCTGCTGGGACGCGAGCGCTGGGACCTGTCGCAGCTGCGCCGGGAGTTCGGCGTGATAGGGGCGGAGCTGCCCGGCGAGCGAACCCCTGTCGCCAGCGGCCTTGACGCCGTGCTCGCCGGGTTTTTTGGCGCCTCTGCCCTGTGGCCAAACCACGCAGTCACCCCCGAGATGGAAGCGCGGGCGCAGGCTGCGCTGGCTACCCTGCGCGCCGAACACCTGGCCGGCAAGGCGGTGGGCGCGATGTCGGCCGGGGAGCAGCGCCGCGTGATGATTGCGCGCGCGCTGGTGCACCGGCCCGCGATGCTGCTGCTCGATGAACCTTCCAACGCGCTCGACCTCCAGGCCCAGCAGGAACTGCGGCTGGCCTTGCGTGCGGTGGCGCGCGGCGGGACGGGCCTGATCCTGGTGACCCATCAGCTGGCCGACATCCTCCCGGAGATCGGGCGCGTGGTGCTGATGCGCGAGGGCGCAATCATCGCCGACGGCGCTCGCGCGGAGCTGCTGACGGAAGATGTTTTGGCCGGGCTGTTTGGCGTCGAGGTCCGGCTTGCCGAGCGGGACGGATTTCTCCATGCGTGGTGAGCAGCGGCGCCGTTCGGGTGGTTTGACCGTGCCGAAAGAGCCGCGCTTGACCCCTGGCAGCGCGGGCGCTAGTCTGTGGTTACACAGGAAAGGAGGGCGATCCTATACATGAAAAGTTCCGAATGTAGTTTATGTAACGCTACACGTGAGGTGACTGAGGCTTAGGGCTCCTTCCAGCTCTAGACCTGGCGGTTTACAGTTGTTACACGCCGAGGCCCATCTCAAGAGCGGCTGCGTAGGATTGGGTATGCGCGGCTGGCTTGGCTCGAAGGATGCCTCAGGTCAATCTCAAACAGTGCACCGGCAAAGGGCCCGCGAAAGCGGGCCCTCTGTTTTGGGGGAACAGGGGCGGGGTTACACCTGTTTTGCTCCGGCCTGTCTGTCAGAACGTTCTTGGCCGATACGTTCTGGGGCAGAAAGTTCTGGGTAGCGTGTCCTGTGCGGAAAGTCCTGGGCAGAGAGTCTTGGGGAGTTTGACGCTGCGCTGCTTTTCCCCCGCCCCAGGCTGGCCCCGTTTCTCGCCATTCTTCGCGTTTCCCGCGGCAGCGACCAGCGCTACACTGATCTGGTGAAAAGCAGGACAGGCAGCGGCCGGGCCGCCCTCGCATCGGCCCTTCTTCACGGAGCCCTGCTGCTTCTTTTCTCCGCGCACCTGCCCTTTCCGTCTGTTCGTACGCGGCCGGCTGGAACGCGCCTGGACGCCGCCATCGCCCTGAGCTACGATCCCGGTGGCGCGGCGCCGGCAGCGCTGCCCACGCCGGCACCTGCCCGTCCGGCCCGGAAAGCTCGGAGCGCCGCCAGCGCAAAGCCGACCCTGCCCGTCGAGCCTCCGCGAAGCGCAAGCAGCCGCGGCAGCGCCGGCAACAGCCCGCTGGGCGACGGCGACGTTTCGCTGGCGCTGCTGCGCTACGCACCCGATCCCGAGCCCGACCTGTCCACCTTGCCGCACGGCACGGCCGGCAACGTGATCGTCGCCGTGGTCATCGATGCCGAAGGACGCATCGCGGAGTCGAAGCTGGTGCAGGGCCTGGGGGAAAGCGTCGACCAAACGGTGCTGGCCGCGGTGCAAAGCTGGACTTTTCTGCCAGCCACCCGGGACGGCGTCGCCGTCGCGAGCACCCGGGAGATTGTCTTCCACTATGAGTGGTCGTAGAACCCCCGGCCCGGTTCTACAATAGCGGCATGGAACCGCTCGTCATTGCAGGAAAAGCTTTTCAGTCGCGGCTGATCGTGGGCACCGGCAAGTACCGCGACGGGGCGGAAACGCAGGCGGCCATTGAGGCGTCCGGGGCTGAAATCGTCACGGTCGCGGTCCGGCGCGTCAACCTCGATCGTTCGCGCGAGTCGCTGCTCGACTTTATCGATCCGCAGCGCTACTTCCTCCTGCCCAACACTGCCGGTTGCTACACCGCGGAAGAAGCCATCCGGGCCGCGCGCCTGGGCCGCGAGGTGGGGCTGTCCGACTGGGTCAAGATCGAAGTGATCGGCGACCAGGCGACGCTCTATCCCGACGTCCAGGCCACGCTGGAAGCGACGCGGGTGCTGGTGCGGGAAGGCTTCACCGTCCTCCCGTACACCACCGACGACATTGTGTTTGCGCGGCGGCTGATCGACGCCGGGGCGGCTGCCGTGATGCCGCTGGGCGCGCCGATCGGTACCGGTCTCGGCATCTCCGATCGCGATACCTTCCAGATGCTGCGCGAGCTGATCCACGAAGTGCCGTTGATTATCGATGCCGGTCTCGGGACTGCTTCCGATGCGGCCCTGGCCATGGAGCTTGGCGCGGACGCGGTGCTGCTCAACTCCTGCCTGGCCGCGGCCGCGAAGCCGGTGCTGATGGCCGAAGCCATGAGCCACGCGGTTCTGGCCGGGCGCCAGGCCTTCCTTGCCGGTCGCATGCCGCGCCGGCTGTATGCCACGGCATCGTCGCCGCTCCAGGGCATCTCGCGCTAAGGTCCGGGCCTTTCCCGCCCGGGTCCGGCCGCCCCGCCACGCTACACTCAGGTGCATGCGCGTGTTTGGCATCGATTGCGGGACGGAATGGACCGGGTACGGGGTGGTTGCGCTCGAAGAGCTGCCACGCGGCAACCGTCTGCGCCCGGTATGCGCCGGCGCCATCCGGCTTTCCAAGCGAGACTCGCTCGCCGTCCGCCTGGCGGCCGTGCACCGGGAGCTGGACGGGCTGATCGGCAAACACCAGCCGGATGCGATCGCCGTCGAAGAGGTATTCCACTCGGTGAACGCGCAGTCGGCGTTGAAGCTCGGCCACGTGCGCGGGGTGGCGCTGCTGGCTGCCGCCGGGCATGCGCTGCCCGTTTTTGAGTACGCACCGCTCAAGATCAAGTCCACGGTGGTGGGCTTTGGACTCGCAAAAAAGGAGCAGGTGCAATACATGGTGGCGCGACTGCTGGAACTGGAACGGGTGCCCGAGCCGGCCGACGCTGCCGATGCGCTGGCCATCGCCATCTGCCACATCCACCACGCGGAAACGGCTGCGCGGCAGCCCGCGTTGCCGGCCGGGGTACCCGGGCGCGCGCGTGAGGGCGCCCGATGAAGCGGCTGGAGGTTCTGCTTGCCCCTCTGATGCTCGCTGCCGTCCTTTCCGCGCTTTTCCCGCAGCTGGCGGCGCAGGCCCCTGCTCCTTCGGTGACTTTTAGCTTCGCCAATCCGGCGCTTGAGCCGGCCCACTACACCCTGCTCATCCACGAGGACGGCACCGGGCACTACCACTCCGACCCCGGCAATGCCGTCGGCGGCGGGGCGCAGCCGCTCGATCGCGATATCGCCGTAGCCGATCCGCTGCGCAGGCAGTTGTTTGCGCTGGCCCGCAAGCAACACTTCTTTGCCGCGACCTGTGAGTCCAAGCAGAAGAACCTGGCATTTACCGGCACCAAAACGCTGAGCTACGCGGGGCCGGAAGGCACCGGCAGCTGCACCTTTAACTACCCGCGTGACGGCCAGGTGGAAACGGTTTCCGGCCAGCTGATCGCGGTGGCAAACACCCTGGAAGAGGGCAGCAAGCTCGAGTCTTTGTTCCAGCACGACAAGCTGGGCCTGGACGCGGAAGTAGAAACCCTGGTGACCGAGCAAGCGGACGGGCGGGCCCTGGAAATCGCAAACATCGCGCCCGTGCTGCGCACCATCGCCGGGAGCGGGGAAGTGTTGAACCGGACCAGAAGCCGGGCCGAAGCGCTGCTCGCGTCCGGAAATGGAACAAAGTAGCACCAGGGCTCGGCCTTGTGGTGGCTTCAAACGCGAATCTGGCTTGGGCAGAACCCCGCGGAGTAAGCTCAACATCGGAAAGTGTGCGAAGGGTCCCCATCCGGTGCGCGCGCTGCGCCGTGCGGCCCACAGTCGGTGTATGAGTATGTCTATGTGGGTACGGATGTCCTTAGGGAAACGATTCCTCTTCGGGACGCTTTTGGCGTTTGCCGCCGGCGGTCTCGCGGGTGCCCAGTCCGGGGGGCCTGCGGCTGACTCCGGGCCCATTGCGCTCGCCAAAGTCCAGTCGTCCCCTTTGCCGGCGCGCCTCAGCGATGTGGAAGGCACCGTGGGCATCGGGCAAGCCACCGCCGAAACCTCGGCGACCCCGGCGTCGCACTCCCTGCCGCCCCCACCGCCGCCTGACCAACTCTTTCCGCAGGCCAGCCTCAACATGCCGGTGCTGGCCGGGATGCAGGTGGAAACCGGAGATGGCCGCGCGGAGATGCAGTTCAACGATGGAGCGGTGGGCCGAGCTGGTTTCGCTTGAAAACGGAGGGGAGCAGCTGCGGGCGCTGCGCGGCCTGAGCTACTACGAACTGCCGGACGGGGTGCGCACCGCCATGGTGGTGCAGGCCGGTCCTGACCAGGTCCGGCTGGCGCCCGGAGCCCTGCTGCGCGTTGACCTGGACAGCGCGCCTTACCAGGTAGCGGTTCTGCGTGGCTCGGCACACCTCGACAACAGCAGCTCCGACGTCGGCTTCGAGCTCCTGGCCGGGCAAACCGCCACCCTCGATCCGACGGACCCTGCGAACTACGACCTGAAAAGCGACTTGGGAGCCAACTCGTGGGACGCCTGGAACGGAGATCGCGACCGCGCCCTGGCAGAGCTGGGGGACAACCAGACCAGCGCCCGGGTCGGCAACGGCGACCCGGACGCGCAGGCATGGAATGATCTGGACTACTACGGCACCTGGTACGACGTGCCGGGCGCCGGGGAGGCCTGGGCGCCCGATGGGGTGGACGCGAACTTTGACCCCTACGGGCAGGGCGCGTGGGGGTTCTACTCCGGGGTAGGGCCTACCTGGATCTCGGCCTACCCGTGGGGATGGCTCCCTTACCGGTGCGGGGGCTGGACGTTCTTCGATGGCTTCGGCTGGCTGTGGCAGCCGGGCGGCTGTGGATTGCTGGGGGCCGGCTGGTACCCGTATGTGCGGGTCCACAATCCCCCGGGCGGCTATGTATTGCCGGTCGCGCACCCGCATCCCCGCCGGGGGCAGCCGGTGCTGCCGGTGCATCGGGGCAGCCCGGTACAGTTCCGCGCCGTGGGTGCGCCGCGCCCAACCCCGCGCCTGTTTACCCTTGACCGTGCCGACACACTGAATGGCGGCCCGGGCTTTGCACCCACACTGCCCGTGATCAGCACGCGCGGGCTGGGGAGCGGCTTCCGCAATGCGCCGCCCGCCCTGCCGGTCAGCCGCGTGCCGGGCAGCCTCGGCGTTTACGGCGGGCGCACCCTGTACGTACCGCCGCCGCACCCGGTCTACGCAGCCCCTCGCTCCTACGCGCCGGCTGCGCCCCGGTTTGCGCCGCCCCCGCCGCCGGCGCCCGCGCCTCACGTCGCTGCGCCCGTGATACG
>CALMAN010000039.1:5869-20353 GCA_937859835.1 uncultured Acidipila sp.
ACCAGAAGCGCGAACGGAGAAGTGACCGAACAAGCGACGGCTCGGTTCTTTGAGCGCCGGGCCGTCAGGCGCCGAGCGCGCGAAACACACACGCGAGCTCCGGGGGGCCAAGTTCCTCGGCACGCACCCCTGCCGGGGCACCGCACTTCGCAAGCGCTGCCCCGATCGGCTCAACCCCCCAACCCGCGGCACGGAGGTTGTTCGCGAGCGTTTTGCGCTTTTGTGCGAAGCAGGTCGCCAAAAAGCGCGTAAACGGCTCCCGGTAGAGCCCCAGCGCCTTCCACCGGGAAGCGAAGTGCATCCGCACCACCGCGGACTCAACCGCGGGCGGGGGCGAAAAGGCCGCGGGCGGCAGCGTAAACAGCAGCTCGGGCTCCGCGTGGATCTGGCACAGGGCAGACAGCAAGCCGTAGTCGCGCGTGCCCGGACGGGCGGTGATCCGCTCGGCCACTTCGCGTTGCACCATCACGACTGCACGCGCGACCACCGCTTCATGGAGAAACAGGTGCCGGAGGATGGGCGAGGTGATGTAATACGGCAGATTGCCGATGACCAGGAGGCTTTGCGGCGCGCCGTGGGCCAGGGCCGTGATGTCTACGCGGAGTACATCGGCTTCCAGGATTTCTACCGCGGGGTTTCCGGCGAAGCGCGTCCGCAGCCCGGCAGCGAGCGCCCCGTCCAGTTCAAGGGCGACCAGGCGTTGGGCCCGGGCGGCCAGCAATGCGGTGATGGCTGCCTTGCCGGGGCCGATCTCCAGAACCGTGCCGGTCGCAGTGCCGGGGCCGAGCGCGTCCACAATCGCACCCTGCGCGCGTGTGTCGACAAGGAAGTTTTGCCCGAGCCGGGGTTTTCCGCTGGAACGCATGCGCCTCAACCGGCGGCGACGGGCGCCCCCTCATCCATTAGACTAAGCCTCGGCGCTGCGATCCAGGATGACCATGGATGGCCAGGCATGAGGCCGAGCCAAGCGCGCCTTCCGGAGACTCGCCGATGCACATCGCTTTTGCCGCGTCCGAATGCGTCCCCTTCATCAAAACCGGCGGCCTTGCGGATGTGATCGGTGCGCTGCCTAAGGAGCTGGTGCGCCAGGGTCATCGGGTCACCGTGTATCTGCCCGCGTTTCGCCCTGTGGCCGCGCAGCTCGGCGGCAAGCGCACCGTGCTGGCCGGCAGCCTGACCATTCCCTTCGCGGGTTACAACCGCTTTGTCATGGCCGTCGATGGCGGCTCCCGGGACGGGGTCCAGTACGTGTTTCTGGACTGCCCGGCCCTGTTTGACCGCACCGGCATCTACGGCGACGTGGGCGGCGACTACCCCGACAACTGGGAGCGCTTTGCCTTGTTCAGCCGGGCGGTACTCGAAGCGAGCAAGCAGCTGGGCGTCCCGGACATCTACCACGCCCACGACTGGCAGGCGGCCCTGCTGCCTGTTTACCTGCGCACCGTGTATGCCCAGGACCCGGCGCTCGAGCGAGCGGGCACCGTGTTTACCGTGCACAACGCGGGCTACCAGGGCTGGTTTTCTCCCGAGACGACCGAGCGCCTGCTGCTTCCCTGGGACGTGTACCGGATGGACCGGCTCGAGCACTACGACACCGTTAACTTCCTCAAGGGCGGCCTGGTCTACGCCGACGCGCTGACCACGGTCAGCCGGCGCTATGCCGAAGAGATCCAGACCCCGGAGTTCGGCTACGGGCTGGAAGGGACCTTTCAGCAACGCGCCGCCGACCTCCTCGGCATCCTCAACGGAGTGGACTACGACCAGTGGGACCCGTCGCACGACCGCTATATCGCCGCGCACTACGGGCCGGAAAGCCTGGGCAGGAAGGCGGAGTGCCGGCGCGACCTGCTCCATGCCTTCGGCGCGCCCGACCTCCCCGAGCAAACGCCCGTGCTGGGGATTGTTTCGCGCTTCGCGACGCAGAAGGGGTTTGACCTGCTGGCCGCCATTGCTGACCGGCTTGCCCAGCGGCGGCTCTTCCTGGTCGCCCTGGGCACCGGAGAGCCCTACTACGAGAACCTCCTGCGCTCGCTCGCCGAGCGTTACCCTGATCGCTTTGCGGTGCGCGTGCAGTACGACAACACGCTGGCGCACAAGATCGAGGCAGGCTCTGACATCTTCCTGATGCCGTCACGCTACGAGCCCTGCGGGCTGAACCAGATCTACAGCCTGCGGTACGGTACCGTGCCGGTGGTGCGCGCAACCGGCGGGCTCGACGACACGGTGAGCGAAACGCCCGATCCCCGGGAGGGTACCGGGTTTAAGTTCCACGACTACACGCCGGAGGACTTTCTTCTGGCCATCGACCGGGCGCTCGCGGCCTTTGCCGACCGGGATGCGTGGCAGGCGCTGATGGCCAACGGCATGCGCAAGGACTACAGCTGGAAGCAGCCCGCGACCGAGTATGCTGCCCTATACGACACGGTAGCGCGGAAGCGCTCCTAGCCGCTCCGCCGGGGCCGGGTCCTTACCGGTAAAGCTTCAGCGCGTCCCAGCTGGTCGCGTACGGCTCGACGCGATCGCGGCACAGAAAGATCCAGCGTTGCTCCCAGGGCATGGTGTACGGGCTGGTTTGCCGGTCCATGACCGCACAGCTCCGGTACAGGGAGCCGACCGCGTCCAGCGGCTGCGAGGTGACCACAATCATTTCCCGCCCGGAATAGCCGTGCGGACCCCAAAGCCAGTAGTTCTGGTGCCCGCTGATGGTTACGGGCAGCCCCAGCGGGCGACCGAGCACGTTGAGGGCGCTGGCCTGGCCGTAGTTGCCGGCAATGATGCCGGTCTGCTTCTGCTCCTGCGGCGGCAGCGCGCGGTACACGCGGGCTACCGCGCCGGCCAGGTCCTCCCAGCCGAGGTGGTCGCCAAAGAACTCCGGAAAGGTGGTTCCCGGGTGCTGCTCGCTTTCTACCGGCGCGACCCCCAACACCTGCCGGTAGCGAATGAACTGCGGAGGGGACAGGACCGGCACTGCCAGCGGCGCGGTGAGGCACACGGCAAAGGTTGCCAACGCCGCGTAGCCCACCAGGGTTGCCGTGCGCACCCGCGAGCCGGCTGCATACCGGGTCCAGAAAACCGCCCCTGCCGAAAACAGAAGCGGGTAGATCGGTGCGATGTAGTAGTCCTTGGCGTGCAGGGTGATCATGATGACGAGAAAAAAGACGTACAACCATCCGGCCGCGCGCCAGGGCCGCGCCGTGGGAGCAAGCAGGAGCCAGGCCGCCCCGGGCAGCCAGACGAACAGGTTGAACGGCGAAAGCATCAGCACCTGCTCTTTGAGCACCTCCGCAAGTGTGAGCACTGTGTCCTTGTCGCTGTGTTGCACATCGCGCAGCCACTCCCAGGTGGGAAAGCCGTGCGCCCACTGCCAGTAAAGATTGGGCAGCGCCAGGAGCACCGTGATGCCGACGGCCAGCCCGAAGCCCGGGGTGCGCAGCAAACGCCGCTCCGGGGTCGCGAGCCATGCGAGCAGCAGGGCGCCGATAAAGAACACGATCGAAACCTTGTTTTCGACCCCCAGCCCGGCGCTCAGCCCCAGCAGCACCCACCAGCGCGTTGCCCCCGGCGCCGCATGGAGGTGCAGCATGGCCAGCACCATGCTCATCCAGAACACCGGCTCCCAGGCGTTCATCGAAAGCATGCCCTGCGTGGCAAGAAAAACCGGTACCGTGAGCACAAACAGCATGGCCAGCGCCGCGGCCCGGCGTGTGCCGCCCATTGCGGTCGCTAGCAGGCCGGTAAGCATCAGGGTCAGGGCGCCGGCAAACGCGGGAAGCAGCCGGAACAGGACCAGATGGTGGTAGCCGAACAGCAGCTCGGCCGCGCGCGCCTGCAGCGCCACCAGCGGCGGCTGGTCCACGTAGCCGAGGGCAAGCCGATCGCCGCAGAGCAGGTAGTAGAGCTCATCGCGGTGAATGCCGTAGCCGGCGTGCACTGACAACAGTGTGAGCGCGGATTGCAGCAGCAGCTTAAGCAGTCCGAAGAGCAGAAGCAGCGGCAGCAGGGACGAGCGAGCCCGGATGCGATGGTTGTGAGCCGGCGGGGCAAGTCTCTGGAGTCTGGGCGCAAGAGGCGCCACACGAGTACTCATACAGGGAACAGCATACCCGTCCGAAGCTGCACGCCGTGGCCCTTGCCGCGGATGCCGCCACCTGCGGGGACGCTCAGCTGTGGAGAATGGGAAACGCCGGAGGCTCTGCCGGCGGTGCTTCCGTGCCCTGCGGGGGCGACGCGACGCCCTCCGGATGGAAGTGCGTGTAGATGGCCTCGGCTACTTTGCGCGGCACCACCGCGGTCAGTGCCTCGACCCCGGCGTGCTCGACCGCGCGCACGCTACCGAAGTGCTCCACCAGACGCACACGGGTGCGGGCGCCGACGCCTGGGATGTCCAGCAGCTCCGAGCTCCGGTCGCGCATCTCGCGGCGCTTGCGATGGTAGGAGATGGCGAAGCGATGCGATTCGTCGCGGATGCGCTGGATGAGGTGGAGCACGGGGGAGCGCCGCTCCAGCACCACCGGCTCGTCTTCGCCGCCGCCGTGCACACCGCCGTGCACGTACACCACTTCTTCGCGCTTCGCGATGGAGGCAAGCGGCTGGGTCGTCAGGCCCAGCTCTTCAAGCGCAGCCGCAGCGGCGCGCAGCTGGCCCAGGCCGCCGTCGACGAGGATAAGGCTCGGCAGCGGTTTGTCTTCGTCCACCAGCCGCTTGTAGCGCCGGGCGATCACCTCGCGCATGGACGCGAAGTCATCGACTCCCTCGACCGTCTTGATCTGGAACTTGCGGTAGTCGCTCTTTTTCATGCCGCCCGGCTCCCACACCACCATGCTGGCGACGGTTTCGGCTCCCTGGATGTGCGAAATATCGAAGCACTCAATCCGCGTAGGAGTTTCCGGCAGCATGAGCGCGTCTTCGAGCGCCTCGGCGATCGCTTTTTCACTGGGCTTCAGCACCCGAAAGCGCTGGTCGTAGCTTTGCCTGGCGTTGGTGCCAGCCAGATCGAGCATGGAGCGCTTTTCCCCGCGCTGGGGCACGCAGATCTCGACCGGCCGCCCGCGCCGTGAAAGCGCCGTAGCCAGGGCGGCCCTTTCGGCGAAATCGACGGGTGTGTAGATGGTGCCGGGTACATACGGCTGGTCGAGGTAAAGCTGCTTGAGCAGAGAAGCGAAAAAAGCGCCCGCGCCGAACTCGCGCGCTTCCCTTGGCGGTGCGGTCTCGTCGTCTTCCCGCAGTTCAAGGTCCGGGATGTCTTCCCAGAAAAACTCACGCCGGTCGACGATCTTGCCTCCGCGCACGTGAAACAGGTTCACCGCGAGCATGCCGTTTTCGTAGTGGTAGCCGAACAGGTCCGCGTCGTCGTCCTCGGCCGAGGCGATGCGCTGCTTGTCCTGCAGCTGGTTGACCGTGACAAGGAGGTCGCGGTACTTCGCCGCGAGCTCGTACAGCTCCCCCTGGGCTGCTTCCTGCATTCGGACCTCGATCCGCTTGCCGAGTTCCGCGCCCCGGCCCTCCAAAAACATCTGCGCATCGCGCACGTGCTGCCCGTATTCGTCAGGGGTGGTCAACTCCTGCACGCACGGACCCAGGCAGCGCTTGATGTAGTACTGGAGGCACGGCCGGGGGTGGTAGCGGCTCAGGTCGACCTTGCAGGAGGGCAGCAGAAAGGAGCGTCGCAGCAGCTCGGCGATGCGGTAGGCCAGGTTGCCAGGGAAGTACGGCCCATAGTAGGCGCCGCCGTCCTTGCGCAGCCGCCGCGTCACAAAGACCTTTGGGTGCCGGTCGCCCATCGTCAGCTTGACGTAGGCGTAGGTTTTGTCGTCGCGGAGCAGGATGTTGAAGCGCGGCTTTTTCTGCTTGATCAGGTTGTTTTCAAGCGCCAGCGCTTCGCGCTCGTTGTCGAGGAGGATGTAGTCGATGTCCACCGCTTCCCGCATCAGCGAGCCGGTTTTGGCGTGCGCCTGCGAGGCTTCCAGCAGGTAGGACCGGGTACGCGCGCGCAGGTTTTTGGCCTTGCCGACGTAGATCACCGTCCCTTCGGCGTCCTTGTACAGGTACACGCCGGGCCCGGTAGGCAGCGTCCGGATTTTCTCCTGGAGATCCATCGGTACATTCCTATGGTAACGCCGGCCCGCATACCTTTCCGGGCGGGGGCTCGGGGAAGGCACGAGGCCGGTTGACGCCGTTTCATGCCGCACCATGCCGCTCCATGCGGTAGAACTTACGCTGGTGCGGACGGGCGCCGGGGTTCGCGGGAGCCCGCACGGACGCGGAAAGGGAAGCAGGCATGCACCTTTCGCTCGCCTGGCCACTTTGGCAGCCAAGGTGCATCCCATGAACATTAGCTCACCCGATGAGCACACACCTACCCAAGACCGCAAGGACCCCTGCCATGCTCGCCATCCATTCCCGGCTTCCCGCACCACATGCTGTGTTCACCATTGCCGGCCTGCTTTTCTGTGTATCCCTGACGACCGGGTGCAGCACTAAGAACTACGTCCGCAACCAAACGGCGCCCGTAATCAACGGCACCAACGAGCTCGAGGACAAGACCGCCGCCAACAGCCGCGCGCTGGCCGACCTGGATAAAAAGACCGGGACCGGCATCAACAATGCCCAAACCAGCGCGACCAACGCCCAGCAGTCGGCCACGACCGCGAACACCGCCGCGACCCAGGCGCAGGGAAGTGCGCAGGATGCGGTGCACCGCGCTGACACGCTCGGCAGCGTGGTTGCGAACCTGGACACCTACCGCAGCGTCAGCGAACTGTCGGTGAACTTCGGCTTCAACAAGGTAGACCTGACCAAGGAAGACAAGGCGACCCTCGATGGATTGGGCGCGCAGCTGGGCGCGCAGCGGTCCTACATCCTTTCGCTTACCGGCGGCACCGACTCGGTGGGCGGCGCCCAGTACAACTACGACCTGAGTGACCGGCGCGCCGAAGCTGTTGTTCAATACCTGGCCGCCAAGTACGGTGTTCCGGCCCACCGCTTCTACCTGATCGGCCTCGGCAAGGATCAGGCCGTCGCGAGTAACGACTCCGCGAGCGGCCGTGCCAAGAACCGCCGCGTTGAAGTGAAGCTGCTGACCAACCAGCCTGCCGACGGCGCAAGTGCGGCGGCATCCCCGGCGCCAACGTCAGGCACGGCTCAGCCGCAGTAAAGTGTCCCTCCCCCAGGGCCAGCGCGGCTGCCTTACAAAGGCAGCTGCGCGATGTGCGCCGCGCGGACGTCGTCTGCCGTGAACAGCCGCAGAAACGGCGCTTCCCCAAGCGCTGCTTCCACTGCCGGGCGACCCGCGGCTTCGGTTCTTTCGACCAGGCACGCCGCTCCCAGGATCACCAGTCCAGCCCCGCGCGCGGCTTCAATTGCTTCAATGGTGGAAGCCCCCGTGGTGCACACGTCGTCGACGACGACCACCGGCGCGCCCTGCTCAAACCAGCCCTCGATGCGGCGGCGCATGCCGTGCGCCTTTTCCCCCTTGCGCACCAGAAAGCCATGCACGAGCGCCTGCCCGGAGCGCTCGTGTGCCCTCTGCGCGCTTCCAATCGCAAGGGCGCTCACCACCGGGTCGGCGCCCATGGTCAGGCCCCCGATCGCCGCCGGGTGCAGCTTGTGGGCGTGAAGGAGGTCAAGCAGCGCCAGGCCGGCCAGGCGACCGCCTTCGGCGTGCAGCGTGGTGACGCGGCAATCGATGTAGTAGTCGCTGGTGGCGCCGGAAGAAAGCTGAAAGGTGCCCAGTTTGAAGGAAAGGCGGGCGAGCAGGTGGAGCAGGGCGGTGCGTGGGTCGTGCGCGGCGGCGTGGGTCACTGGTGGGGGAGCTCCGGCGGGCGTTTAGTGCACTAAGCGATCGAGATGCCGGAAGCCGCCTGTTTGCACCAGGATCCCGGCAAACAGGGTGAAGTTGTAGGCCGCATGCACCACCGTGCTGCTGGCCAGCGAGTTGAGCTGCAACCGCACCACGCACAGGACCAGCGAAACCAGCCCGATCAGCAGCACCGGCGCCCAGGCGTGCGCAACCTGCTGCCCATGGAGCAGGGCAAAGGGCAGGCTTGTGAGCACGACCGAGACCGGGATGCCGATCCAGCGCGCCGCCGCCGGCGAAAGGTCGCCCTTTAAGCGCAGCCAGCGAAAGGTGTTCAGGAAAGCCGGCAGCAGGAAGCCTCGAAAAAACATCTCCTCGAACAAGGGCGCGCCGGTGATGCCGAACAGAAGCATCATCCACGCCCCGGCCGGGGAGCGCATCATGTCGGCCATGATGGGGGGATCCTTGGGCATGGGCAGCGCGCTTCCCAGCAGGCCGATCCCAAAGCCGCAGCCGAGCCCAAGCAGAAACAGCCGGCCCGCGTAGCGTCGCGCCTGGGCAAGGTTCCAGTGCAGCCCCACGGCGAAAGGCCGGTGCCAGACCGCGCGAAAGGTCGGCACTGCCGCCGAAATCACCAGCAGATAGCCAAAGGCCTCGGCCGGCACCAGCCAGCGTGCGTCGTTCTGGAGCAGCTGCGCGTAGCCACGCAAGCTGTGATGACCGTACACCTGGAGCTTCATCGCGGCCAGCAGGGCAAGGAACTGCCCGCCCAGCAACAGCACGACGGAAAGAAGAAACAGCAGCAGCAGGTGACCCATGTTGGGCCCGATCGCGACGATGCCCGGCTCTGCCTTCGGCTCGGGTCCCGGATCCGCCTGGTCCTCCAGTTCAAACCCAGCCGTACTCAATGCACAGTCTCCGCCGCCTTGCGTTTGCCGCGCGGTTGTTTCGCTGCCGCCGGCGCCTCGGCTTTGCTGCCGGCCTCACCCGTGCCCGCATCCGGCAGGGCTGCCGGATGGATGTACCGGCGCAGAAACTCGCCCGTGTGCGAGCCGGCGACCGAGGCCACCTGCGCAGGCGTACCTTCCGCGATAATACGGCCTCCGCCTTCGCCGCCTTCCGGGCCCATGTCGATGATCCAGTCCGCGTTGCGGATCACATCGAGGTTGTGCTCGATGATGAGCACCGTGTTGCCCAGGTCGGTGAGCTTGTGCAGCACTTCAAGCAGCTTGCGGACATCGTCAAAGTGCAGCCCGGTGGTGGGCTCGTCGAGCAGGTAAAGCGTTTTGCCGGTTTGCCGCTTTGAAAGCTCGCGCGCAAGCTTCATCCGCTGCGCTTCGCCGCCCGAAAGCGTGGTCGCCGCCTGGCCCAGATGGATGTAGCCGAGCCCTACGTCGACCAGGGTTTGCAGCTTGTTGCGTACCTGGGGAATATCGGCCAGGATCGGCAGGGCATCGGCGATGGAAAGCTCCAGGAGGTCGGCAATGGAATAGCCGTTGAACTTCACGGCCAGCGTTTCCCCGTTGTAGCGCCGGCCGTTGCAGATGTCGCACAGCACGTACACGTCCGGGAGAAAGTTCATTTCTACGCGCTTTTGCCCATCGCCCTGGCAGGCCTCGCAGCGGCCGCCCGCGACGTTAAAGGAAAAGCGGCCCGGTTTGTAGCCGCGCTCGCGCGCCTCCGGCAGCATGGCGAACAGGTCGCGAATGGCCGCGAACACGCCCGTGTAGGTTGCGGGGTTTGAGCGCGGGGTGCGGCCGATCGGCGACTGGTCGATGCGGACCGCCTTGTCGATCTGCTCAAAGCCCTTGATGCGGGTGTGTTTGCCCGGCTCTTCGCGCGAGCCGTACAGCTCCTTTGCGAGCGCGCGGTACAGCGTGTCGTTGACAAGCGTGCTTTTGCCCGAGCCGGACACGCCGGTGATGACCGACATGACCCCGAGCGGAATGCGTACGGTGACGTTTTCGAGATTGTGGGCGCGCGCCCCTTCCACCGTGATCCACTTGCCGGTCAGCGAGCGCGGCCGGTCCCGGTGCATGATGGTGCTTTCGCCGGACAGGTAGCGCCCGGTGAGCGACGCCGGCGCCGCCATGATGTCCTCGGGCCGGCCTTCGGCCACGACGTAGCCGCCCAGCTTGCCCGCGCCCGGGCCCAAATCGAGCACGTAATCGGCATGGCGGATGGTTTCCTCGTCATGCTCAACAACCAGCACGGTATTGCCCAGATCGCGCAAAGCTTCAAGCGCGGCGATCAGGCGCATGTTGTCGCGTTGGTGCAGCCCGATCGAGGGCTCGTCCAGCACGTACAACACCCCGCGAAGCCGCGAGCCGATCTGCGTTGCCAGGCGGATACGCTGCCCTTCGCCGCCTGAAAGCGTCGCCGCGTTGCGGTCGAGCGAAAGGTACGAAAGCCCGACGGAGTTCAGGAACTCGAGCCGCTCCACCACCTCGCGCCGCAGCCGTTCGGCAATCAACGCGTCCCGGGTTGAAAAGCCGAGCCCGCGTGCGGCATCGAGAGCACGGCTGAGCGACATGGCGGTAAACTCGGCGATCGACAGCTCGCCCACCTTGACGGCCAGCGACTCCGGCCGCAGCCGGCGCCCCTTGCAGCTCCCGCACTCGGAGGCCGACATGTAGCTGAGCATCCACTCGCGGTAGCTTTCCGAGCGCGACTCCTTGAGCGACTCGCGCAGCCAAGCCAGGATGCCGTGGAAACCGGTCCGAGGCCCTTCGGCCTTGTCCGGGCCAAGCAGCAGGATGTCCTGCTGCTTCTTGGGAAGCTGCTCAAAGGGGAGCTTGAGGTCGATTTTGTACCGGGCGGCGGCCAGCTGGACCAGCTTCAGCAGGTACTGCGAAGCGGAGCCGGGCCCGAGCGCGCCGTCCAGCAGCGGCTTGCTCCAGTCGGTGATGACCTTGGCCGGGTCAAAATCGTAGATCGAGCCCAGGCCGTGGCAGGCCGGGCAGGCGCCGTAGGTGCTGTTGAACGAGAAGGAGCGCGGCTCCAGCCTGGGCACGTCGAGCCCGCAGTTGGGGCAAGACATGGAAGAAGAATAAAGCTGCTCCTGGTTTCCATCCCTGGCATCGGCCCCGTGCACCTGGATCAGCACCAGCCCGTTCGCCATCTGCAGCGCCTTCCCGATGGAGCCTTCGAGCCGTTTCCGGTCCATGTCCGGCTTCAGCACCAGCCGGTCGACAACTGCCTCGATGGTATGGTTTTTGCGCCGCTCAAGCGCGACCGGCTCGGCCAGGTCGCGCATCTCGCCGTCGATCCGCGCGCGAAAACCCTGGCTGTCGAGTCCATCAAGCAGCTCCTTGAACTCGCCCTTGCGCCCCCGCACCACCGGCGCCATCACGGTGACGCGCTCCCCGGCGGCCAGCGCAAGCACCCGGTCGGTGATCTGCTCGAGCGACTGCCGCGAGATCGCCAGCCCGCAGCTGGGGCAGTGGGGCACGCCCACCGAGGCGTACAGGAGGCGGAGATAGTCGTAAATCTCCGTGATCGTGCCGACCGTCGAGCGGGGGCTGCGATTGGTGGTCTTCTGTTCGATGGAGATCGCCGGGCTCAGGCCCTCGATCGAATCCACGTCGGGCCGCTCCAGCTGGTCGAGAAACTGCCGTGCGTAGCTTGAAAGGGTTTCCACATAGCGCCGCTGCCCTTCGGCGTAGATGGTGTCAAAGGCGAGCGAGCTTTTGCCCGAGCCGGACAACCCGGTCACCACCGTGAGGGTATTGCGCGGAATCCGGACATGGACGTCGCGGAGGTTGTGTTGCCGCGCACCGCGAACGGAGATGTGGGTGATTGCCATAGAGGACGAGCCTTGACGCGCCGGCAAGCAGGGAGATGCATGGCCGGAATCGTGACTTTAGGAATACCTCCCGGTGAAATAAGCGCGGCTGGATGGATGAACTCGGGACAGCTTCTGCAAAGATTGCATTCGCGAGCAAGCACTCTCGACCGAACGAAGCATCTCAAAGCGAAGAAAAGCAGGAACCCAAGAAATGCAGGACACGATGACTCTTCTCATGCTGGTTTGTGCCATTGCCGCTTCGCTTGCATTTGGTGTGTTGGCCGCTCACTCCCTGTGCCGGGCTGCCTTTGTGCTTCTGAAAATGCATGCTTCCTCGCTCGCGAGCAAAAATGCCGGGGAGTCCATAGAAGTTTCCGTTCCCTCCTAGGGGCGGAAAGGCCTGGGAAACTCTTCCTCAAAGACCACACGCTGGGAACTGAAGCGACCGCCGTCGTACCGGCTGCTTCCTTTGGCGTGCCCAAGGGCGAGCAGGGCGATCGGGTCGTAGCTGAGCGGCAGCTTCAAGGCGCTGCGGAGCTTTGCCGCGTCAAAGCCCTCCATCGGCGCGGTGTTGTAGCCGAGCGACTCCGCGGCCCACATGATGGTTGTAAACGCAATCATCACCTGCCGGTTCAGCCACGCGGTGATGTTTGGGTGTTCGCGCAGGTAGCCGGGCGCGCTGGCCTTGACCTGCTCCAGAAAACTCTCCGGCATGCCGCCTTCCCGCCCCATGTGCAGCACTTCTTCGAGATCGCCATTGCGCCAGCCGTCGGCGTCGCCGCAGGCCACCAGGATCAGCGGCGCTTCCTCAACCTTGCGCTGGTTGAAGCAGGCGTCGCGCAGGCGCCTGCGGCCTTCGGCGCTGCGCACCACCAGAAAGCGCCAGGGCTGGAGGTTGTAGCTGCTCGGCGCTTTCAGCCCGGCCATCAGGATGGCCTGGAGGTCCTCGTCCGTGACCGGGGTGTCGTCAAAGGACGGCGTGGCGCGCCGCTCGGCCACCATCTGCAGAAACGGCCTGTCGCTCTGCGCGCTCATAGCTCCAATGGTAGCGCGGCGCTACGGCAGCGCGTTCATCGGCTGCTCGACGGCAAAGCTTTGGCCGCCCGGGGTGTTTTCATAAACCCATAAACCATGGAAGTTGGAACGAAGCTCCGGGTGCTGCCGCAGCAGGGCGCTCATCAGGGTGATGGCGTCCTTGCGGGCGGCGACCGGGTCCGCAACGCTTGGCACCCTGGCTTCCACACGCAGGTCAAGCGAGCCGAGGGTCCCGTCCGCACGCAGCCCGGTTACGGCAAAGCTTTCTTCGCCGGCCGGTACCACCATCGGCTTGTTTCCAGGCAGGCCCGGCGGCTCCACCGAAGCCATGTCCCGGCTCAGCTTGCCCAGGTTGTTGCTGGTGTACAGATCGGCCGGACGCGCGAGGAAGTCGGCCGCCTGCTCGTAGAAGAAGGCACTCCAGGCATCATTCCGGCTCTTCAGCTCGCGGCCCCGGGCCCAGAACCAGGCGCTGTCATGCCCGTCCATGGTCAGGGGGCGGGCGAAAAAGCCGGCCAGCTGCCAGCGCGGGGTCGCCGCAGCGCCTGTGTTTTGGAGGACCATCGCGAACTGCTCCGGCGCTTTGACGCCGGTGGCGTGGAGGACCACCAGCGCGAACTCGCCTTTCGGCAGCTGGCTGAGGGTGACCGTCACCAGCATTTGTGACCCGGGAACGCTGCAAAAGAACTGCACATCGTCCTCGGCGCCGGCGAGGTCGCGGGCGTCGAGCGAGTACAGGTTTTCGACCGTCAGGGTGGCGCCGGTGAGCGCCGGTGCGACCGAGGACACCGTGCCCGCGATCTCGTCGAAGCTCGCCGCCACCGAGGGGATCGTCGCTGCCCGGAGCGCGGCGGCGTCGCCGCGCAGCACGTCGCCCCCCAGCTGGTGCGCGGCGTCAAACAAAGCTGCCCGCGCTTCGCCGCTCATTGCCGAGCCGACCGTGCAGGAAACCGCGTGGGCGCGAGGCGGCGCGGCAAACAACAGAAGAGCGGCGGGCCAAAGGAAACGGCGCATGCGGGGGTCTCTCACGCGAAAGTCACTTGCGCCTGCTTCCGCCAGGCTGCAGGATTAGTCTAGTACACAGGGCATTTCCCCACTCTGCCCTCCCGTCAGGGCAGGCAGGAGGCTCACTTGAAACGCCGCATGCGCCGCACCCTTCCGGCTTCAACACAAACCATGCTTGCCTGGACGCTGGCGCTTGCCTGCGCGCCCGCGATCGGCTATGCCCAGGCCGCATCCGCTGGCCGGCCGGGCTCCATGCTGGACGAAACGGCGGCGCCCCCGGTCATCCACCTTGCCGGCGGCCAGCTCACCATCCAGGCCACCAACAGCAGCCTCCGCGCCATCCTGGACGAGCTTCAAAAGCAAACTGGCGTCAAGGTGGAAGGGCTGACGGCTGACGAGCGCATTTTTGGGAAGTATGGGCCGGGCACGCCGCAAGCCGTGCTGTCCGCGCTGCTCGATGACTCCGGGTACAACGTGCTGATCGCCGGGGAGCAATCCAACGGCTCGCCGCGCGAGATTGTGCTGAGTACCAGGACCAACAGCTCCGCGGTTTCCGCGGCTCCACGCACCCAGGCGTCCGATGAAGACGACAACGAGGGGGAAAGCGTTCCGGTGCCCCAGCCGACGTTGTCCAATCTGCCGCAGCCCGCGGCACCGGCCGCCCCCGCGCAGCCGCAACAGATCAGAACGCCGCAGCAGATGCTGGAAGAGCTCCAGCGGATGCGACAGAACGCGCAAGCGCAGGGGCAGGCCGGAGCACAGCAGGCGCCCCCGCAACCGCAGCAACAGCAGCCGCAGCAGTAAAGCCCGGCGCGGCGCCCGCCCTCCCCTCCGGCTGGGCTCCCTCTTGCTGCGTGGCGCG
>CALMAN010000040.1:0-5130 GCA_937859835.1 uncultured Acidipila sp.
ACGCGGTGCTGATCGAGCGGGGCACGGCCCTGGTCCTGTACCAGACGTTTCGCGATGCCGGGTACTCGGACGAGGCGATCCGGCACTGGCTGGTGCAGCCGGCCCACCAAAACTGGGAGCTGATGGGCAACATGTGCTGCTTTGAGGAGCCGGTTTCGCTTGCCCTGCTCCGGAAGCGCGCGGCCTCGGCCAGCCGTTTGATCGGCAGTTTGCGCAGCCTGGGAATCACGCCGGTGCTGCCGGGCTACTACGGCATTGTGCCTTCGGACTTCAGCACGGTGAACCCCGGGGCGCATGTCATCACACAGGGTGACTGGAACGGCTGTGTGCGGCCCGGCTGGCTGGACCCGAGCGACCGCCGCTTCGCGCTCCTGGCGCAATCGTTCTACCGGCACCAGCGGGTGCTTTTCGGCGAATCCTCGATCTACGACATGGAGGTGTTTCAGGAGGGTGGCGCTTCGGGCGACGTCCCGGTGGGCGTGGCGGCGCAGAAGATCCAGCAGGCTCTTGAACAGGCGCACCCCGGCGCGCTGTGGATGCTGATGGCCTGGCAGCGGAATCCGACGCAGAGCCTGCTTTCCGCGCTCGACACCAGCCATCTGCTGATCGCGGACATCGAGCAGGGCCGCATCCCGCGCGAGAACCGGGACCGGGAGTTTCGGGGCGCGTCGTGGCTCTACGGCGGCTTATGGGAGTTTGGCGGGCGCACCACCATGGGCGCTCCGCTCTACGACTACGCCGTGCGTTTGCCGCCCATGGCTGCCAAGCCCGGCAGTCACATCGCCGGCACCGCCCTGTTCACTGAAGGGATCGATACCAACCCTTTTGCGTTTGACCTGTACACCGAGATGGCCTGGCACGAGCAGCCGGTAGATCTCCCCGCCTGGACCGACGCGTACGCGCTGCGCCGCTACGGCGCCTACGATGTGCATGCAAGCCGGGCCTGGCAGATCCTGCTCCGCACGGCGTACAGCTACCGGGCCGACGGCAACCAGGAGCACGGCGAGCGGGATGCGTCGCAGGAGTCGCTGTTCAACGCCCAGCCTGCCCTGACCGCGACCCGGGCTTCGTCCTGGTCGCCCGACGTGCTCCGCTACCAGGCGAGCGACCTCGAGCCCGCGCTCACCGAGCTGCTGGCCGTTGCGCCGGCCCTGCGAGCGAGGGAAACCTACCGCTACGACCTGGTGGATGTGGCCCGGCAGGTGATGGCAAACCACAGCCGCGCGCTGCTGCCGAAGATCAAGGCGGCTTTTGACGGAGGGGACCGGGCGGCCTTTGGGACGCTGACGGCGCAGTGGCTCGACTGCATGCGGCTCGAAGACCAGCTGCTGGCCACGAACCAGTTCTTTCTGCTGGGGCGCTGGCTTGCCTACGTGCCGCCCTGGGCCTCGTCGCCGGCCGAGCTTGCTCGCCTCAACTACGACGCTCGCTCCATCCTGACCACCTGGGGCGACCGCCATGCCAGCGAGGCGGGTCTGCATGAGTATGGCAACCGGGACTGGGCCGGGCTGCTCGGTGGCTACTACCTTCCGCGCTGGAAGCTGTATTTCCGCGATCTTTCGGCATCGATGGCTACCGGCAAACCGCCGGAGGCGATAGATTGGTATGCGTTTGGTGATCGATGGAACCGCGGTCGCGAAGCGTACCACGCGGCGCCGGAGGGCGATGCGTACCGGGCCGCCCTGGCCGTCGAACACCAGCTGGCGATCGCGCCGCCCGGCTCGGCCGGCGAGCCATGAAAGCGAGCCATGAGGCGGGCCATCAAGCGAGCCACGAAGCGAGCCACGAAAGCGAGTCAGGAAGCGGGCCATGAAAGGTGAACCCCTGTGAACACCACCAACGTTGCGCTGCCCGAACGGCAAACAGGAGGCACGCCGCTCCCCTCCCTGCAAACCCGTCCCAGCCGCCTCCTGTCGCTCGACCTGCTACGCGGCCTCACCATCGGGTTCATGATCCTGGTCAACGACAATGGCGACGAGGAGCATGCGTACTGGGCCCTGCGGCACGCTGCCTGGAACGGCTTCACGCCGACCGACCTGGTGTTCCCGACCTTTCTGTTCCTGGTAGGCATTACGACGGTGCTTTCGCTTTCGTCGCGCATCGATCAGGGCATTGCCCGGAGCCGGCTGTTTGGGCACGTCCTGCGCCGAGCCGTCATCCTGTTTCTCCTGGGTCTGCTGGTCAACAGCTTTCCGCTGTTTCACCTCCACACCCTGCGCGTTTACGGCGTGCTGCCGCGCATCGCAATCTGCTACCTCCTGGTCGCGACGCTTTATCTGCTCGACCGCGGCTGGCGCAGCAAGGTCGTGGTGGTGGTCACGCTGCTGGTAAGTTACTGGGTCCTGATGCGCTTTGTACCTGTACCCGGGTACGGCGTGCCCACGCACGGGGTGCCGCTGCTGGACCACGACGGAAACCTGGCCGCCTGGCTGGACCGGCAGGTGTTTTCCCCTTCCCACTTGTACGAGGGCACGCGCGATCCGGAAGGGCTGCTAAGCACCCTGCCCGCTCTGGGGACGGCGCTGCTCGGCCTGCTTACGGGCTTGTGGCTGCGCAGCGCACGCAGTCTCCGGCAGAAGGCGACCGGCATCGCGGCCGCGGGGCTGAGTGCGATCCTGATGGGCGGTTTGTGGAACCTGAGCTTTCCGATCAACAAGAAGCTGTGGACCAGCTCCTATGTGCTGTTTGCCGGGGGCCTAAGCCTGCTGCTGCTGGCGCTCTCGATCCTGCTCATTGACATCCCCAGCGCGGCCGAGCCGAAGCCGGAGCGGGCGCGCCGGTCCCCGTGGTTCACGCCGCTGCTGGTCTTTGGGGTCAATGCCATTTCGGCCTATGTGCTTTCCGAGCTGCTCGCGGGCGCGCTCGGCAGTATCCATCCGCGCCCCGGCGTTAACCTGTCGCAGACGCTGTACCACCCGCTGGCGCGCCTTATCCCGGATGCGGCCTTTGCCTCGCTTGTGTACTCGCTCTTGTATGTGGCCGTGTGCTGGCTGCCCATGTATGTGCTGTACCGGCGAAAGATCTTCATCAAGGTGTGAGGGGCTGGGTGTGACGGGCTAGTGCGATCGGCCGGGTGTGAGGGGGCCGGCGTCCTGCGTCAGCCGAAGCTCCCCTCGCTGAGGTCGAGGTAGGTCGCGTAGGCGCTGTCGCCCACCTCGGTAAAGGGAACCAGCCGCAGCGGCCCCTTTCTGGTAGCGACCGTCCACTCGCGCGCCCCGGTCTGCCGGGCAGCCAGGGCAGCCTTGCGGCTTACCTGGTGCGGACCCGCGCCCAAAGCGAACAGTACCAGCGGCCCTCGCACCAGGGCTGCCGTGTTCTGGTGCGACTTGCCGGCCGCGGCCGGGATCGGCACGAGCCGCAGGGACATGGGCAGCGAAAGCTCGACCGTGTCGCCGGTGGACCAGATGCGCGCGAGCGTGGTGAAGCCGGCCTGCACGTGCACCGCTGCGGGCTGCCCGTTGACGCGCACCGTTGCGCCCTCGGCCCACGCCGGTACGCGCAAACGCAGGGTAAAGCGCGTCGCGGGCGAAGCACTCACACGCATGCGCACGGTGTCGCCCCAGGGGTAGTCCCCTTCCTGCTCCAGCGTGCAGTCGGCGCCGCCCTCGCGCCAGCGCAGCGTGGACGCGATGTACAGGTTGACCCACACGACCCCGGGCTCGTGGAAGTAGGAGTTGATGCCGTAGTCGGCGGCCACCTGCGGCAGGGTGCCCGAGCAGCAGGGCCAGCGGTGCACGGAGTACACGCGCTTGCCGGCCACGTTGTAGTCCTGAAAGTAGAACGCGCGCCCGTCGCGCTCGAGCGGCAGCGCGCCCAGCACCGTGTTGTACATCACGCGCTCCATGCTGTCGCCGAAGCGGCCTTCGCGCGCCACGCGCAGCAGGTAGCGCGTCAGCTTCATGTGAGCGTAGCTGCAGCAGGGTGCTTCGAAGTTGTTGTGGGTCGAGGTAAGGCTCGTGTACACCTTGTCCGCGTCCGGGGCCACCAGCGTTTCGTCCGGCGCCCAGCCCCCGGTCGCAAAGCTTTGCTGTTCCAGCATGTCGAAGCCGTGGACGGCGGCGGTCAGGTGCCGCTCGCTCCCGCCGACCATGTAGGCCTGCATTGCCGAGCTCATGGCGTTTACGTAGCTGTAGCCGTGTTTGCCGCCCAGCACGTTCTGCCCGGCCGCGAGTGGGTCAAAAAAAGTCTTGTCGTCCAGGTACTGCTCGGCCATCAGGAGGTAGCGCCGGCCCGCACCGAGGCTGTAGACCAGGTAAAGGTTTTCAGGCAGCGTTGCGCTTTCGTCCCAGTTCCACGAGATGTCGCGGCCCTGGAGCCAGGGCACATCGCGATCCACGGGGCGGCCCGGCAAGGCCAGCACCGCGGCGCTGGTGGTTTTGTCGAGGACGGCAAAGGCCCCGGGGTCGCCGAGCAGCTGATGCGAGTCCTTGAGGCCGCAAACAAACTTGTCGAGCGAGTAGGCCGGCAGACGGGTCAGCGTGTAGTACGCGGGCACCACCGTGGCTCCATAGAGCTGGTTCAGGCGCAGCACTTTGGTGCGCAGCGCCGTGTCGCCGGTGGCCGCGCTCATGCGCGCCAAGGCCGAAGTCCACTGCCCAAAGCTTGCGCCCGGGGCCAGGCCGGCGTCCCCGGTTTTGTAGTTGTAGTCAGGGAGGTACTCGTACCAGCCGCCGATGTCTTCGCCCGGCGCGGGCTGCGCCGCCATCAGGCGAAAAGGCTTCATGAGCGCATCGTCGCTGAAGCTGCTCAGGACCGTGCGCGTGTTGTCGATCTGCGCCGCGTGCAGCGGGCTCGTGACGGTGACCTGGTCGTAGCGGAACTCCTGGAGAGGCGGTTGCCCGGGAAGCAGGAAAACAGGGCTAGCGGGTAGCTGCCGGGCGCCCAGCGCCGCCGCGGCTGCGCCGGTCTGCAGCAGTCTTCGCCGGGAAAAAAGTAAGGGCATGGCTCGCACCAGAACGGGAGGTTCGCGCCGGAAGCGCATCTCCCCAGCATACTGCTGCCCGGGAGGACGGCTGCGCGGGGGGAAAGGTAAGGCCGCACTCAGACGTTCCGGTCAGACGTTCCGGTCGTACGTTACGGTCAGACGTTACGGTAAAGAAGGGCGAGTTCCGGTCAGCCAGGGCGTTCGAG